>JAQWLN010000204.1 GCA_029247265.1 Fuerstiella sp. | reverse complement strand
GAACTGTTCAGCGAGGAATCAACCGTACTCATGGCGGCAGCAAGAATCGCGGCGATCAACAGGCCGGCGACTCCCGTAGGCAGTTCAGACATGATAAAATGAGGCAGCACGGAATCAGCAGACGTCCCTTCCGGAAGATTTCCGACGTTGCTGTAAAACACGAACAGGCCGGTGCCGATAAAAAACAGAACGGCGGAAATTGGCAGGAAGGCAAGGGCTCCCAGCCACACGCTGCGGCGAGCGTCCTGTTCAGAACGAGCTGCAAAGTACCGCTGCACGAAGGTTTGGTCGGCAGCGAAATTCTGCAGGTTGATGAACAACCCGAAGACCAGCGTCATCCAGAATGTTGATGTCGAAAAATCAAAGTCCAGGCTGCCCAGCGACAGTTTGTTCTCAACAGGCGTCTGAGCGCCTTCGATGATTCCGAAAAAACCGCCGGGGACGTTCATCAGCAGCAGAAACACACACACCAACGTTCCACCAATCAAAATGATACTTTGAACGACGTCCGTCCAGATGACCGCTTCGATTCCGCCCATCAGCGTGTAACCAATGACCAGCACACCCAGGCCAATGATTAACAGCCATATAGGAACGTCGATCAACGCTGCGACGGCCAGTGAAACCCCGAACAGGATCGTTCCGATACGACCGATGTGATACAGCACATTAAATGATGCCGAGTACAGTCTGGCCCATGCTCCGAAGCGGTGTTCAAGGTGTTCGTAGGCCGACAGACTACCGCAGTTCCGAAAGAACGGTACGAAGTAGACCGTCGCGATCAATGCGGCATACGGCAGCGACAGTGCGAACACGAAAGGGTTCCAGTTACCCGAAAACGCCTTTCCCGGGGTCGCAATAAAACTGATACTGCTGACAAAGGTGCCGATGATGGATAAGCCAACGACCCATCCCGGCAACGAGCCTCCGGCGGAGATGAATTCGGTTGCCGTGTGCGTCTTCCGAGACATCACGCAGCCCAGAATTGTGACAGCTGCGAGGTAGACGGCAACAACGGCAAGATCAATAGGACTGGCTGTGGGCATTGAGTAACCTGGTCGGGTCCTGGGGCGTCTGATTCTCAGGCGATGACGGATCAGCGTCCGCATGCTAACGACTGAAACGGACTCAGCCAACACGATCAGGAAAGTGGTCGTACGCGTTGTCTGCGACTGGCGGTCAATCGCCCCGCCGCATCCGGCAATTCAATGAGGCTCTCTTGAAATGAATGCTCCGTCGCGACTGGTAAATGACAGTACAGCATTGTCGACTATGCCGGACCCGCGGGAACATGCCGGTCATGCGGATTATCACGCGGGGATTGTGCGGATTGGCCTAGGTGTGTTGGATCTCCCAGCTGAAATTTCATGCAGTGAACCGGCACCGAACGCTGTAAATGAACTAGACTTGCAACGTAGGTTTCCCTAAGTCCACATTACGCCTGTTGCCAGGTGTGTGTGGTCTTATCTTCTCAAGCAGGTCTGATTTTCGTGTCTCAAGCCACTGTCGGCCACCAGACTTCCACAATGTATTGTCAGCTGACGCCGGCAGTCCCGACGGACACCTGCGCCGTGCTGAATCGTTTGCTTGCGTTGTGCGAACATGCTCGAAGCGAACTGGCGTCCAGTAGCAATCGTCCCCCGATTCCGCGAGGTGTGATCACGATGCTGCTGCGAGCCATGAAGGTTCGCGATCCGGCGATCATTCTGCATGGACAGCGAATTTCAGCGATTGCCTGTGGCCTTTCAGAACTCATGGGCTGGGAAGATACGCAGCGTGCCGAACTCGAACTCGCCGCACTGGTGCATGATCTTGGCAAGATTGGCGTGCCCGAACACATATTGAAGAAACCAGGGAAGCTGAGCAGCGAAGAGTACGACTTTGTCACGCTGTACCATCATGCTGCTATTAATCTGATGCAGGCACTGCATGTCGATCACAATCTGGTATCGATGCTGACGCTGTTGCATAACAATTTCGACGGGGCGGGCGTGGAAGCGAAGGGCAGCGGCGTATCGCAGGAACTGCCTCTGGGACCGCGCATTCTGGCGGTTGCCGACGCCTACGATTCGCTCAGTTCGCCAAAATCGTATCGCCGTGGCATGACTCATGAAGAAGTCATCAAGATTCTGAATGACCAATCGGGAAGTCGGTATGACGGAAACGTGATTCGCACGCTGAGTCGGTGGTATCAGAGCGATGGTGATGTGCTGTTCGCGCTGGGTGACCCGTTTGGCAGCACCGATGAACCGATACAGATTGAGGATGACGAACGTACGGAAGTCGTGGTCCTGACGCAGATTCTTCACGTTCTGTATCAGTTTCAGACGCTATACGATGGCTATTTTCTGTTGGATGCCAGTGGCAATTACTGCATCTGGTCCGAAGGCATGGAAGAACTGTCCGGTAAGAGTCTGCGGGACGTTGCAGGTAGAGCATGGCTGCCGTCAGATATTCGCCTTTCCCCGATTACACAGACTGCGAAAAAAGACCTTGAGCCGTCAGAAGAAATTGTGCCACAGGTTCTGCGGAATGGGCGGCCTCAGTTTACAAGTCGTGTTTGTGACGTTGACGAAAACAGGCAGATCAGCGTCGACGTCTATACCCTGCCGATTACGGACGGTCCGAACAAGGTGACCGGACTGATCCAGTTGTTCCGTTGCAAAGGCGGGGTTCGACGCGAAACTCGCGAGTACGTGGAACTGAAGCTTGCAGCCACTCGTGATGCGCTGACAGGCGTCGCCAATCGTGGACAGCTGGAAACACAGTTGCGGCATCTGCTGGACGACTTCCACAATCACGAAGGAACTCGCCCGCTAAGTACAATTTTTCTGGACGTTGATAAATTCAAGAGCGTTAACGATACGTATGGTCACAAGGCCGGCGATCAGGTTCTTGTCGATCTGACACGACTACTGCAGCACGAAACCTATTCCGGCGAAATTATTGCCCGCTACGGCGGTGAAGAATTTGTCGTGCTGTGCCCTGACACAGATTTGAAGGCCGGTGTTCGTCGAGCAGAACGGCTGCGTGACGCAATTGCCAAGAGTTCCATCGGTGGTATCAGCAACCTGAGCATTACATCTTCCTTTGGTGTGTCCGTCGCTCGCCTGGGAGATAGTGTACAGACGCTGCTTGAACGTGCAGACAGTTGTCTATATCGCGCTAAGGAAACAGGACGTAACCGTACCTGCTGGGAAGATCAGGACCAGGAGGAACTGGAACGCGAGATCCTGAACGAGGAACAGGAATCGAAGATCACCACTGTAGACGGTGTTCGGCAGTTCGTCGACGAAATCCGAATGTCAACATCGCTCGAACTGACGGCCATGAAGCTCAACGCTTTTATTGCCGCTTCCGATGTCAAAGTTACGCACCAGGAACACGGGCACCTGAAAATGCAGTCCGGTTCGGTTGGGTTCACAAAACGCTGGGGCAGCACGCCGGAACGACAAGCTGTTGAAATCGATGTGAAATTCGAAACAACGCGCGAGACAGATTCAAAGACCGGAGAGTCAAAGACCAAACGCCACATCGCGGTGACGATGAGTGCAATTGGTCGCGTGCGCAGCGACGCCATTCTCGAACTTCGTTGTGAGCAGGTGATGCTGCAGTTGCGTTCTTATCTGCTGGGTGACTGATCTGCACGTCTTGTAAACGCGATGCCGTCTGACAAATCGGCATTCCCTCCAGACAGCTCGGTACAGGTGAACGGGAAACCAGTTCTATTCCGGTGGGTCGGTTTCTGAGTCCGGCGATTCGTCAAGGCGTCGACTCAACCAGATGTCGAAGTCACGCTGACGCGATTTCGTGGCCTCTGGGGTAGGGGCGAACTGCAAGGTCAATTCGTCCAGTTGTTGAGAACTGAACCCACGTGCACGCCACCAGTTGCTGTCTGTGAAATCAGTGTCTTCAAGGTGAGTGCCGTAGAAGTTGGCCAGCGCAAGGTCTGCTGACTTCAGCACGGCGGCTTCCAGATTTCCACCGCTCAGGTCGGCACCGGTCAGGTCGGCTTCTGTCAGGTCGGTCATGGCCAGGAAGATGTCTCCCATTCTGGCCGCTACGAAATTCGCTTTGCGAGCGTTCGCCTGTTCCAGAGTTGCAGACAGAAGATCGGCGTTGCGAAAGTCCGTTTCCACCAGCGTGGCTTTGAAGAATGATGAGTTTCGCATATTTGATTGAGACAGATCTGCATGGCTCAGGTCACAAAGGTCAAACCCGGTTCGGTTCATGGCGCATTCGGACAGGTCTGCGTTTGCGAAGTCACAGGAGACGAAGCTGGCTGAGTCCAGGTTCGTGCCGGACAAATCTGCGTCTGCCAGAGACAGCTTCTTCAGAATCGCACTTTTCCACTCTGAATTTCCGTTCGACGCCAGACGCAGAAAATAATCTGTTCGCTGTTCGGGGGTAACGCCTGGATGGCTTAACGCCCAGAATGCCTGCTGCTGACCGTTTTGGGAAACCTGCTGCAGTTGCGACGAAAGCAAGAACAGATTCGCCGTGACCGCGACGATTGCACCAAACGAGGCCAGCCACAGAAATGCCCGAAGTGTTCCGGCGTGTCCGTGCGACGCTGCTGTCGATTCCTGATTGGCGATTGGGCTGATTCCCATGATGACCGTTCGAGACTGTCGCAAGTGGTGATGTGACAAGCAAAAAGAAGTTACTAGCCTCGTGTCAGAAACTCATCCAGATTAAGAACGACACGTGTGACGGCGACCCAGGCAGCGTTTTCAGCGACAGTAATGTCCTTTGCGGCATGTGGTCCGATCAAAGCTGTTGCGGCTTCCATGTCTCTGGAAAAGTGTTCGCGTGAGGACGTCAGCAGCTTCTGGATAGTCGCCATTTCCACATGATTCGGCGCACGTCCCGTCGTGATCTGGACAGCTTTGGTGATTCGGTCTTCATCTGAACCCGACGAAACGGAGTGCAGCAGACGCACGGCAAATGCCTGGGCGGCTTCGTGAAACACTTCGTTGTGCATGGTCGCCAGTGCCTGCAGCGGATTATTCGAGCGATCGCGCTGTGCTCTGGTCAGGCTGCTGTCCGGGCAGTCGAAGGTGCTGAGATTCGGATCAATCGCCGTACGGCGAAAAAATGTATACAGCCCGCGTCTGAATCGGTCTTCGCCCGTCGAGGCTTTGTACTTGTTGCTGCCCGCATATGTCTGCTGCGCCACGATTTCCGGCAACGGTGGAAAAACACTTTTTCCACCAACCGTGGTACTCAACAGTTGCGCTGCCTGCAGGCTGATGTCGCGAACAATTTCAGCTTCGACGCGGAACCGGTTCTGTCGTGCGAACAAACGATTGTCGGGATCACTATTCATCAAATCCGCGCGGGTCGCCGATGACCGTTGATAAGTCTGCGAAGACACAATAAATCGAATCAGTTTCTTTCGACTCCAGCCAGCTTCATCCATGAACCAGCGGGCCAGATAATCCAGCAGATCCGGGTGAGATGGTGCTGCTCCCCGCGAACCGAATTCCTGGGGTTGGTCGGCGATCGGCTGACCAAACAGGTGCATCCAGATCTTGTTCACCGTAACTCGAGCCGTCACAGGATTCTGCGGGCTGACAATCCAGTTGGCCAGATCAAGCCGTGTTGGTGCCGAATCACCGACTTTGATGCTGCCGAATGCTTCAGGGATGTCGGCGACAACCATACCCTGATCAATCATCGGCCGCTGAAAATCGCCGCGAGTAAAGACATAAGTGGGCCGCCGCCCGGCCGACCGTTCGGTCATGTGTCGCGTGAAGCCCTTACTACTGTCGTATGATCGCAGTTGACTAAGTTTGCCTTGAGTCGTGTCGCTGTAGTTCTTGTCGGTCACCTGCTTCTTCAGCAGGCCGGCCAGTTCCTTCACTTTCTTATCACGCTCTGCTCGCAGTTTATCGGCGTCTTTGGGTTCTTTGCCCAGGAAGTCGGCTGCGAAGTCTGTGTTGTTGAAGAATGCATACAGGCGGTAGAAGTCTTTCTGGCGGAATGAATCGTAAGGATGGTCATGACACTGACAGCAGCCGACGGACGAACCCATCCATACCGAACCAAGAGTACCGACACGATCGATCACGCGTTTCGTGCGGTCTTCTTCTGAGTCTACTCCGCCTTCGAGATTGAACTGAGTCTGCAGATGAAACTTGGTGGCGATCAAATCGTCCTGCGATGCGTTGGGCAACAGATCACCGGCCAGCTGTTTTCGAGTGAAGTCATCAAACGGCATGTCTTCATTAATGGCACTGATAACCCAGTCACGAAACTGCCAGGCATCACTTTTAACTGAGTCCTTTTCGTAGCCTTCTGAATCGGCAAATCGAGCTTCATCAAGCCAGTGCCGCGCCCAGCGTTCGCCGAAGTGCGGTACGGCAAGGTAGCTGTCGATGATTGTCGTCAGGGCGGGCGAATTTGCAGGGAACGGAGTGCTTGAACTGTTCAGGTGGCGGACGGCCTCAGCGTCCGGCAGCAGACCGGTCAGGTCCAGCGACAATCGACGAATAAGCGTCAGCGCATCGGCGGGCGGCGATGGCTTGATGCTGTGTTCGTTCAGCTTTCTGTCGACAAACCAGTCGACAGGGTGTTGCCCCTTGAACGAGTTGGTGCTGACTAAAGGTGGTACGGCTTCGTATGCCCAGTGTGACGGCCAGATGGCGCCCTCTTCGATCCACTTTTTCAGCAGAGATGTTTCGGCAGCACTCAGCCCGTCGTGGCCTTCAGGCGGCATGCGGGAACCAGGATCTTTCGAACTCACGCGTCTGAATAACTCACTATCTGCAGCATTCCCTGGCACAACGGCAATCGTACCCGATTCCGTCGGCGCCAACAGAAGTTTGCGGCTGATGACGCTGAAGCCACCGTTTTTTTTGACGCCACCATGACACCCGGCACAGTGATTGTTCAGGATTGGTCGAATGTCGCGGTCAAAGTCGGTCTCGTCGGCCAGCGTGAAACGCGCACTCACGGCCAACAGAAGAATAATGTGCAACAGCACAATGGGTATTCGTGACATGTCCGGGCAACCTGCGTGAACGATCTTCAGTCAAACGCTCATCATGCTACTCAAATGGGTATCTGACTACAAAGACGCGCGTGACAATTGCGACAACGCGGTCAGACGCCGTCGAGCGGGGCTACTACGCCTGCGTTTCTTCCCCCGTTGGGGCCTCGGACGTCTGTTCCGGCTTGAGCTTATCCAGGATCCCGTTCACGAACGACGCTGAATGTTCCGTCCCGAATGTACGAGCCAGTTCGATGGCCTCATTCAAAACGACAGCGGCCGGCGTTCCCAACTGCTGCATTTCGAAAAGTCCCGCCCGAATAGCATTACGATCCGTGGGAGCCATTCGGTCGATTCTCCAGTTCTGCGCGACACCGGAAATTTGTCGATCCAGATCATCCTGGCTCTCGCGGACACCGGTGATCAATCGCCACGCGAACTCGATCAGTTCTTCGTTTTCCAGGTCCTGTTTAACGGTGGCTCGGATTGTCTGTAGATTGGCGTCGGAATTCTGGTCCAGCAGATACAACATCTGAAGAACACACTTGCGGGCATCAAATCGGCGGGGCATGGACTATAGCTTCTTTAACAGATTGATCATCTCAATGGCCGCCAGAGCAGCCTCAACTCCCTTGTTGCCGACCTTGCCGCCCGCGCGGTCAAGGGCCTGATCCATTGACTCGCACGTGATCACGCCGAATGTCACTGGAATGCCGGTTTCCCTCGACAGACTCATGATCCCGGCGGCAACCTGACTGTTGATGTATTCGTGGTGTGTGGTGGACCCCTGGATGACCGCTCCCAGACAGATAACAGCAGCGTACTTGCCGCTGGAGGCCAGCTTCTGCGCTGCCAATGGAATCTCAAATGAGCCCGGCACAGAAACGACGTCAATTCTGTCAGCGTTTCCGCCGTGGCGAGTAATTGTATCCGCCGCTCCGTCGACGAGTCGGCTTGTGATCAGGTCGTTGAACCGAGATACCACAATGGCGATGCTGACATCGGGGCAGATAAGTTCACCTTGAATCTTTGTGGGCATGCGATTTCTATTCAGTTCAAATTCATGCTGATCAGGAACTCTTCGTTGGACTTTGTCCGTTGCATTCGGTTGACCAGAAGTTCCATGGCTTCGACAGGGTTCATGTCGTTCAACGCGCGACGCAGTACCCACACGATTTTCAATTCATCTTCGGTCATCAGCAACTCTTCACGGCGAGTGCCCGAGCGGTTGACGTCGATAGCCGGCCAGATTCGTTTTTCGACCATACGCCGGTCAAGATGCAATTCTGTGTTTCCGGTCCCTTTGAATTCTTCAAAAATCACTTCATCCATCCGGCTGCCTGTATCGACAAGGGCGGTCGCGATGATGGTCAGGCTGCCACCTTCTTCTACACACCGAGCCGCACCGAAGAATCGTTTTGGATTCTGCAGCGCGTTCGCGTCAACACCGCCGGAAAGAATCTTGCCGGAATTCGGTATTTCCGTGTTCCATGCGCGCGCCAGTCGAGTGATGGAATCAAGAAAGATGATCACATCGTGACCATACTCGACCATTCTCTTGGCCTTTTCGATGACCATCTCAGAGACCTGGATGTGTCGCGATGAAGGTTCATCAAAGGTGCTGCTGACGACTTCGCAATTGTCGCTTTTCAGCTTGCGTTCCATGTCAGTCACTTCTTCCGGACGCTCGTCAATCAGCAGTACGATCACGTACGAATCCGGATGGTTCTGCCGCACGGCGTCTGCCATTTGCTGTAGCAGGATTGTTTTTCCGGCTCTGGGTGGCGAAACGATCAGGCCGCGTTGTCCCAGGCCGATCGGGGCAATCAGGTCGACCACTCGCGTGCTGAGATGCGGTGCATTGTCAGCAAGACGCAGTCGCTGCTTCGGATGCAATGGCGTCAGGTCGTCAAAAAACACCTTCGCTGTCAGTAAATTGGGATCCTGACCGTTGATTGCTTCGACTCGCAACAACGCAAAATAACGCTCGTTCTCTTTGGGCGGACGAATCTGTCCCGCGACCGTCGCGCCCGTGCGAAGGCCAAAACGACGAATCTGGCTGGGACTGACGTAAATGTCGTCCGGGCACGGCAGATAATGATAATCGGGGCTACGGAGAAACCCGAAGCCGTCCGGGAGAATCTCCAGCGTGCCTTCGCCGAACATCAACCCGCTCATACGAGTACGTTCTTTCAGGATCCTGAAGATCAGATCCTGTTTTTTCAGTCCGTTGAATTCCGTCAGTTTTTCGCGTTCTGCGATCTCCAGCAATTCCGTCATTGGCATTCGCTGCAGGTCGGCAATATTAAAGTCCGCAACTTTGGCCGGAGCGAACGCCGTCGAGGCCGAACTTGACTTGTCGTCACCGGTATTCGCTAAACGCACCGAATCGGAGTGGCGAGACTGATTTGATGTTGGTGGGCGGTCGCCTGAAGATGAAGAAGTCATGGACGTAACAAGCCTCCTGAAAAGGCTGGGCTGAAGTGCTGAAGACGGGATTGAAAGGGTGCCGGAACGGCGAAGAAATGATTCGAGGTGTCGAGCGGGGGGAGACTGGTGTTTTTCTAGTTGAATTTGTTGTCGGAATCTGCCGACAGTAGTGATGTTAGAATCTGACTCATGCCTGCTGCCGCATCACCCATCGATCCTGAATTATCGACGATGAAGTCAGCCTGATCACGTTTGGCGCTAATCATCAATTGCGTCGCTTCACGTCGGGCGAGCTCTTCGGCAGACCAGCCACGGTTCCTGATGACTCGCTGTTCACGAATCTCCACAGGCGTTTCAACAAAAATCAGCCAATTACATTCTGCGTCCCATCCTGCTTCCAGCAACAGGGCCGCGTCAAGTATTACTGCGTCAACATCCCTGGACACAGTTCCGATTTGCGTTTGAATCTCCCGGCGAATGGCCGGGTGGAGTATCTGTTCGAGTTGTTTCAGAGCCTCATGTTGTTCTGACGACGATCCGAAGACGATCTCCGCTAGCCCCGAGCGGTCAACGGCCCCCCTGTCATCAAACACTGCTGCACCAAAGGAAGTTCGAATTTGTGCCTTAATATCTGAAGACAGCAATAAGTCATGACCGATTTTGTCCGCGTCAATGATCAGCAGATTGAGATCGGATACATGTCGAACAACCGAAGATTTACCGGAACCAATACCGCCCAGAATTCCAATAATGGGCGGTTTGGCGCGATCAGCGGAGGTTGAAGAGCCGGAAGACAAAAGAGGAAACTGAATCGTGAAAGACGAGGTCTCGCGGATGCGAGTGAGTGATTGGATTCGGGGGAGAACTGCAGAGAGGTGGATTGTGGCACATTGAAATCCGCCCAACGCAACCACCGACTGTAAATTATGCGGCCATGACAGGGCGGAAGTCAAACGGTAGACTTGCCGTAACCACGTTTTTACACAGTTTTCAACGTCCTGCGGTGTTCGTTCCACTCAGAAAGACTGACATCGATGTCGGCAGAAACCATTTCAACGATTGAGCAGGCGCGTGACGCAGGGCAACTTACTGCTGCAACGGTAACGAACGTCAAGGCCTGGCTCTGCAAGGACTGCATGAGCCAATACCACGACCGGATAGTCGAGATGATCGATGCCGAGCAGTGGGGCAAGCTGGACGAGCTGTTCTGGACGGCAATTCCATTCGGAACGGGCGGTCGTCGCGGACCTATGGGGGAACTCGGTCCAGCCAGTATCAACGACCGTACAATCGCCGAATCTGCCCACGGGCTTGCCTGCTACCTGCGAGAATCGGGGGTCGCTGAAGGCGGGGCTGCCGCGGTTACCTGTGATACTCGCAACAAGTCGATGCACTTTGCCAGGCTGACCGCTACGACCTTTGCAGCCCACGGTATCAAAGTTTATCTATTCGAGAGTCACCGAGCTACACCCGCGCTGTCGTTCGCTGTGCGCAAGCTTGATTGTGATATTGGTGTGATGATTTCCGCATCGCACAACCCACCGGCAGATAACGGCTTCAAGGCTTACTGGTCAAACGGCAGCCAGGTAATACCCCCGCACGACAACGGCATTATTACTCAGGTCGAAAATGCAGACGTCATTCCGTCGGTCGACTACTCTGAGGCGGTTGCGTCCGGTGACATCGAAATCATTGGGGCCGCACTTGATGCTCAGTACATCGACGAAGTGGCCGCGCTTTGTCAAAGCAGCAGTCGTGATATTTCCGCTGTCTTCACTCCGTTGCACGGTGTGGGGGAAACTTCGATCTACAGAATTCTTCAACAGGTCGGGTTCCAGAAAGTGGACATCTTCGAAGATCACCGAAAGCCGGACGGTGACTTCCCGAATGTTCCCAATCACCTGCCCAATCCGGAACTGCTGGAAGTCTTCGATCCGGTTATCGACTGGATTCGCGAAACCAATCACGACGCGGATCTGATTCTGGCTTCGGATCCGGACGCGGATCGACTCGGCGTGATGGTCCGTAATCGCGAGGGCGGATTTACCCCCATCACCGGCAATCAGACGGGCGCATTAATCACAGATTACCTGCTGAACAAACGTCAGGTTGCCGGGACTCTTTCGGCCGAGGATTATGTCGTTGAAACACTTGTTACCACGCCACTTGTGAAAGCTGTTGCCGACGGATACGGGGCCCGCACCTTCAACGAGCTGCTGGTCGGATTTAAGTGGATCGCCCAGACTATCGAAGAAAACGGTGGTGACCATTTTGTGTTTGGCTGTGAAGAATCCATCGGGTTTTTAGCCGGAGACTACTGCCGCGACAAAGACGGCGCTGTCGGAGCGCTGTTCATCCTGGAACTCGCGGCCGAACTGAAGGCTGAGGGAAAGACACTTCTTGATCATCTGGACACACTTTTCACTCGGCATGGCTATCACGCGGAAGGCCAGAAATCGATCTACTGTACCGGTCCCACCGGCAAGGCAAAGATCGACGGTCTGATGCAGACGCTTCGTGAAAACCCACCGGCTGAATTCGGCCCCGTACGGTTTGTTGAAGTCGCTGACTATGCGGCAGGGACACGCACTGACATTCTTGGTGGCCAGTCGGTAGGCACTATTGAAGAACCTACCGGCGATCTGCTGATCTACAAGTCAGATCCGAACAGTTCCGTTCGCGTGCAGATTGCCGGACGTCCGTCGGGCACCGAACCCAAAATTAAATTCTACTTCTTCTGCCAGTCAGATCTTCCCGACGGCAACGGTCTTAACAAGGCCAGGGCCGCTGGCGACAGCGTCATGAAGGAAGTCCAGGAGGCTTTGGCCGCATGGGCGGATGAACAGTTGGCCGACTAAAACCGCTTGAACGGAACGTTTGTGTCTTGCGGACGTTATCCCGGAATCATCACTCGGCCGCCGCTGGCAACGACCGTCTGTTCGGTCATGAAGCTGGATTCATTGCTCAACAGGAAGCGGATGACTGATGCGATTTCGTGTGGTTCGCCTTTGCGGCCCATAGGTGTGGCATTGACTATCGCTTCGTGAAATTCGGGAGCCAGCGTGTACGCCATCTCGGTTTCAATTAGTCCCGGGCAGATGCAGTTGATGCGAATGTTGTACTTCGCCCAGCCCTGAGCCATGCAACGGGTCATGGCGATCACAGCGGCTTTTGACGCCGAATAATGCACCTGATTCTCGCGCTCACGCAGGGCGGCGATCGAGGAAATGAGTACGACACGACCAAACTCGCGCTGAATCATCTCGTCCTTCAGGGCGTAGACGATGTTGAAGGTGCCATCCAGATTGACGTCCATCGTCCTGCGCCAGGTCTCCCAGGTTACGTCAGTGGCGTGCTCAACGATGCTGATACCAGCCGAGTGGACGAGCATGTCGATCGGGCCGAATGCAGCACGAGTCTTTTCTGCAATACCGGCCGCTTCCGCCGGAACCGCGACGTTGCCCTGAACAGCGATAGCAGTCCCGCCGGAGGCCGTTATTTCGGCCACGGTTTCTGCGGCTTTTGCTTCGTCAGAAACATAGTTCACGGCGACTCGAGCGCCTTCACCGGCCAGCCGCAGGCTGGCAGCTTTACCAATACCGCGTGAGCCTCCAGTGATCAGGATCGTGCGGTCTGCGAAAATGAGGTCGGCCATTGTCTTGTTCTCCGGGCTTTATTCGCATTGCTCTTCCGGCTTTAAAGCGACTGCTTCGCCGCCTCAAGCGTATTTCTCAACAGCATCGCAATCGTCATCGGGCCGACTCCTCCGGGTACCGGAGTGATCGCGGATGCCCTTTCTGCGGCCGCTGAAAATTCGACGTCGCCAACCAGTTTGTCGTTCACGCGATTAATGCCCACATCAATGGCCACGGCGCCGGGTTTGATCATGTCGCCCTTAACAAATTCCGGAATGCCGACGGCGGCCACCACGATGTCCGCCTGTCGAATGACGGCCGCGATGTCGGTTGTGCGGCTGTGGCAGATTGTCACGGTGGCATCGGCTCCCTTCTGCACCAGTAGTCCGGCCATAGGCTTTCCGACGATGTCACTGCGGCCGATCACCACGGCGTGTTTGCCTGCTGTGTCGATGTTCTCATGTTCAAGCATCTTCATGACACCGTGGGGAGTACACGGCAGAAATCGAGGGCGACCCTGCAGCATCAGGCCGACGTTCTCCGGATGAAAGCCGTCGACGTCCTTGCTCGGTCGAATGGAATCCAGCACAGGCGTCGAATCCAGATGCTTCGGCAGTGGCAACTGTACTAGGATTCCGTGCACACTTTCGTCAGCATTCAGTTCAGCCACCAGATCCATTAGCTGCTGCTGAGTCGTTTGATCTGACAGTCGGTGCAGTGTGCTCTTCAGTCCACACTTCCCACACGCCCGCTCTTTGTTACGGACGTAAACCTGACTGGCCGGATCGTCGCCGACGAGTACGGCCGCCAGATGCGGAGTGACGCCGGTTTCAGCCGTAAATGCTGCGGTGTCATCCGTGACCTGTTGACGGACGGAGGCAGAGATCAGTTTTCCATCAATGAGTTTTGCAGACATGGGGTTTCTAAGATGTCGGGTTAAGGGGAGCCGTGTGTTCAGTGGGGGAGCCGTGTGTTCAGTGGCATCCTAACGCGGCGTGGCAGTGATCGAAAGTGGCGGACGGTTATCACGACTCCGTTGTGACCGGAAGTCTTAACTGCGAAATTTTAGTCCGGTCGCCCGATTGAATACGATTGTGGGACTGCCTGTGGTCGGATGCGTGATTTCGGTCTGATCGTGGCTATTGGTCGTACGGCGCGATAAGCTGCTGGACCGGATTTCGAATCCGTCCATCCCCCCCCCGCCCGTATTTCACACATCGTCCGAGGTGCATTGTGAGCTTCAGTCGCTACGCCGCTGTCCGTGCCCTGGCCCTGGTTTTTTCGCAGGTCGCGCTGACCGCGCCTGCGGCAGAGTTTGATTTCAGCAAGGGCGACCACGTTGCCATCGTTGGCAACACTCTGGCCGATCGTATGCAGCATTACGGCTGGCTGGAGACAATGCTACAGACTCGTTTTTCGAAGCAGGAGCTGGTGTTTCGAAATCTCGGGTTCAGTGCTGACACGCTGACTACGCGGCCGCGGTCTCAGAATTTTGGCACGCCGGATGAGTGGCTGGCGAAGGTGAAAGCGGACGTTATCTTCGCCTTCTTCGGTTACAACGAATCATTCGCCGGAGAAAAGGGGGTAGCTCAGTTCCGTCAGCAATTAGCCGATTATGTCGATCACCTGCAGTCACACAAATACAATACCAGATCCGCTCCCAGATTGGTTTTGTTCAGTCCGATTGCCCACGAGGATCTGCAGAACCCGAATCTTCCGGACGGCAGCGAAAACAACGCTCGACTGAAGCTGTACACCGCCGTCATACAGGACGTTGCGAGCGAAAAGGGTGTGTTGTTCGTCAATCTGTTTGACGCTACCAGGAGGCTCTATCAGCGTGACGGAGCGGCTCATACGATCAACGGAATTCACCTGAACGACAGGGGGAATGCCTTTGTGGCGCGAGCGATTGTTCGGGCAATGTTTTCGCCGCCAGGGGCCGCACGTGTTGCCAAAGTTCAGCAGAGGGTTGTTGCTCGCAAGCCAGGTCAGCAGGACAAGGTGACGGCAACACGGAGAGCTGTCCTGGCCAAGAATCATATCTGGCACAACATCTATCGAGCGACCGATGGCTACAGTGTTTTTGGTGGTCGGTCGGGACTGCAGTTCGTTGACGGGCAGACAAATTTCGAGGTCCAGGAACGTGAATTGGAAATGCTGAACGTGATGGCGGCCAACCGCGACAAAGTGATCTGGGCCGCAGTCAACGGAAAGACGATCGAAGTCGACGACAGCAATCTTCCTGATCCTGTTCCCGTCATCAGCAACAAACGCGGACCATTGGAAGGCGGAAAACACGAATTCCTTGGCGGTGAAGAGGCTATCGAAATGATGACCATGCATTCGGGCATGGAGATCGGTCTGTTCGCATCCGAAGAGCAATTTCCGGAACTGGTCAATCCCGTGCAAAGTGCTGTTGATACCGATGGTCGTTTATGGGTGGCTGCGTGGCCCACCTATCCGCACTGGAATCCGCGTGGGGAAATGAACGACAAACTGCTTATTCTTCCTGACGACAATGGTGACGGCAAAGCGGACCGTTGCATTACCTTTGCGGATGGTCTGCACAATCCCACGGGTTTTGAATTCTGGAATGGGGGAGTGTTGGTGGCAATGGCTCCGGATATTTTCTTCCTGAAAGACACCGACGGTGATGACAAGGTTGACATCAGGGAACGTATCTTTCATGGCCTTGATTCCGCTGATACGCATCATACGGCCAACGGTTTTGTGATGGGGCCAGCGGGGCGGTTTTACTTTTCTCGAGGCATCTTCCATTACGAAAACTTTGAAACGCCGACTCGCACGTACCGAGCAGACAGCGGCACCTGCGGTGTGTTTCGCTTCGACCCTGTAAAATTTGAAATTGACCATCAATTCAGAATTTCCCCCAATCCTCATGGCGACTGTTTTGATCAATGGGGGCGGCAGATGGTAAATGATGGCACCAGTGGCACCGGTGATTACGTCGGATTCCCGGGGCGAGGTGCACCCAAGCGGCTGTTCAACAAACGCATGCGCCCTGTCCCTGCGACTCTCATTCTTGACAGCGATCATTTTCCCGAGTCCGTTCGCGGCAACATGCTGATTGAAAACGTGATCGGTTTTCAGGGAGTCATGCAGTACAAGTTCGAAGAAGACGGGGCCAGCCTGCACGCTTCAGAAGTTGAGACGATCGTCTACTCGACAGATCCCAACTTCCGCCCCAGTGACATGGAAATCGGAGGAGACGGCGCTCTGTACATTCTGGACTGGCAGAACCCACTGATCGGTCACATGCAGCACAATCTGCGAGATCCCAGTCGCGACAAACTGCACGGTCGCGTCTATCGAGTCACCGCAACCGGTCGACCGACCATGCCCGTCGCAAAAATGAAGGGTAAGCCCGTGGCTGAAGTTGTGCAGTATCTCGGCTCTTCAACTCTGGGAGAACGTTATCGAGCACGGCTGGAACTGACCGGTCGGGACAGCGAGGAAGTCGTTGCTGCGGCTGTGCAGTGGGCTGCGCAGTTTGATGCGTCAAATCCGGAACACGGTCGGCCGTTAACCGAAGCGCTGTGGACTTGCCAGCGGCACCGCATTCCCGAATTGGATCTGCTAGAACAGGTTATTGGATCGGCGAACGAGAACGCTCGAGCTTCCGCCGTGAAAGTTCTCGCGGAATGGGCGGGTGTCGAGGCAGGTGGACGCAGGACAGATAGTGGAGTGATTGCCACTAACGAGGCGATCGGAATGCTGGTCGACCTGGCGAACGATCCCGGTGCCAAAGTGAGAGCTCAGGCGGTGATTGCTGCGGCCGAGCTGGGCGTGCCGCAGGCTGCGGAAATTATCTTCGCAGCGTTGCTGCACCCCACCGATATTCAGCTCGACTTCAATATCAAAGAAGCTCTTAAGACGATTGACGCCCACGCCTGGATCAGGCAGCAAATGGCATTGTTTCGCGGCCTTTCACCTGCTGCCAACGCATTTGCCCTGGCTAACTCCAGTGTCAATGAGCTGTTAAAGATGGAAAAGACCGAAGCTGTTTATCAGGCGATCATGACTCGCGAAAACGTCCCCGTTCAGGCACTGCAGGAATCTCTGTCCGGACTCGCAGAATTTCGCAGCACGTCAGAAATTGAACAGCTGTTTAATCTGATCGAAGGCCTTAACGATAAAGCAGACGCCAATATTCTCAACAGTCTTGCTCGGTTGCTGTCCAGTCAGCCAGCGGATCAACTCCGTTCTGTTCGCCGTCGCATCGTTCGTCTGGCGACGAACGGCAATAGTGCAGAAGCTCGCCGAGTCGCGCTGGCGTCGTGGATGACGGCTGACGGCGATGCGGCGGGCGCATTTGCTGCGGCTGGCACGGGTAACACTTCGATACGAGAGGTTCTGTCGTCTGTAGGTCTGATCACTTCCGATGCTGCCAGAGATTCTGCATTCGAGAAGGTGGCGACCCTGGTACCGACACTTCCCGGAAGCACCGGATCCAGGGTGATGACGAAACCTGGCCTGACAGTGGACTTCTTTGCTCCGAATCCTGGAAACGTTGCGGTCGAAACTCTGTCGCCGTTGGAGCCCAATGCCAGTGGTGATGCTTCGACTATTATTATGAACGTATCGGTCCTGAAAACACGAGATGCATTTGCACTGCGGTTCACCGGGCACATCAAAATCGATCAGCCGGGAGATTACACATTTTATATCGCCTCGGATGACGGCAGCCGTTTCTATATTGATGGAATTTTGTTGGTAAACAACGACGGGCTGCACGGGATGGTTGAGAAAAGCGGTCGCGTCTCTCTAACCGCCGGCACACACCCGATTGTTGCAACTTACTTTGACAATGGCGGCGGCGACGGACTGAAAGCCAGTTGGTCCGGTCCAGGATTTGGGAAGCAGGAAATCCAGGCGTCTGTTCTGGTCACGGCGGCAGAACAGACTTTACAGGAAATCGGCATCGCATCCATGATGCAGTTGCCAGGGCACGAAGCCACAAAGACGGCGGTTCTGTCGGGCTTATTGAAGAAGCGTCAGTCTGTAACAACATCTTTTGCGGCGCTGGCCACGATACCTGGAAAGTCATGGCCGCAGGACCAGGCTGGAACGATTGGAGAAGCCGTTCTTTCATTGTTGGCCAGTAAAGAGCCTCACGAACGTAATTCACCGCAGGCTCGAGTCGCGTTAGACATCGGCAGCACGTTGCGACGGCGACTGGGTGTTGCGGGACGTCGACGCTTTGACGCTCGGCTGGCCGAACTTGTGGTACCGCTGATCAAAATCGGCACGGTGCCCGAACGAATGATCTACGACAACGAAACCATCGCCGTGCAGGCGGGCCGACCGGTCGAGTTTGCTCTGTCCAATGCGGACAAAATGCCTCACAACTTTGCTATCGTGCTTCCGGGCACGATGGAGGAAGTTGGCGAGCTGGCTGAAGCCACGGGCCGTGATAAAGATGCGGCGGCTCGCAGTTTCATTCCGAAGTCAACCAACATTCTGGCCGCCAGCAGGCTGCTGCAGCCGGGCCAGTCGGATTCTGTGTTTTTTGCAGTGCCGACTGAACCTGGCGTTTATCCGTATGTCTGCACCTACCCGGGGCACTGGCGCAGGATGTACGGAGCGATGTACGTGGTCGCTGACCTTGATGCGTACAATGCAGATTCTGCCGGCTATGCAGCGGCCAACGAATTGAAAATCGAAGATGAACTGCTGAACTACCTCGGTCGTAACACCGAATGGAAACTGGCGGATCTGTCAGGCGATGTCGAACACCTGCATCATCGCGGCAACAACTTTGCTGTGGGCGAACAACTGTTTAAAGTCGCCGCCTGCATCGGTTGTCACAAGCTGAACGGAAAAGGCAACAACGTCGGTCCGGATCTGGCAAAGCTGGACCCGAAGTATTCAGCGGTTGACGTGCTGGAACACATTCTGGATCCGTCGAAGAAGATCGATAAGAAGTTTCAGTCCAACCTGTTCGTGCTGACGTCGGGTAAGGCTATTACCGGGCTGGTGGTCAAAGAAACCGACGGGGCAATTCAGATCATCGACAATCCCACTTCCCCTGACAAAGTTCAAACGATCAGGAAGTCCGAAATCGACGAACGGGAAGTCAGCAACGTCAGCATTATGCCAAAGGGCGTCATGAACAAGCTGATCAAGGAAGAGGTTCTTGACCTGCTGGCCTACGTGATTGCCAAGGGCCACAAAAAGAGCGACCTGTTTGCAGAGCACAATCACTAAACAGTCATGAAGGCCCGTCATCGGCGGCTCGTATGAGCCGCCGGTTCGATTGAACTTCTGCCGACGCCATGGTTATCGACAGCAGGGTTTCGGCACTGCAAGCGTTTATTCGCTGCGAGCAGTGATCTCAAGCAGGTGGTACCCAAACTGCGTCTTGACCGGGCCGTGGACTGTGTTTAGCTCATCGTTGAATACGACCTGATCGAATTCCGGAACCATCTGGCCCTTCGAAAACGATCCCAGATCTCCGCCTTTGGCGCCGGATGGGCATGTGCTGTGTTCCTTCGCGGCATCAGCAAAGTCTGTTCCGCCTTCAATCTGCGCCTTGAGTTCAAGGCATTTGGCTTCATCAGCGACGAGAATGTGACGGGCTGCAGCAGTAGCCATGACAATTCAGTTTCTATGCAAAAGGGGTGTGGCAACGGTCGATACAGAGCACGACTACTCCGAAGGTATCAGTTGATTCCGTGAGCATCGACCCAATATTCAGAAAGATGTGCAATTTTCCTGGAAAGGCGGGGCGAACCGGACCTCTGTTCCCCTGGTTGCAGATAGACCATATCTTGCACAGAGCGTTCAGTCAGTCGACTGAGCATTGGGTACAGACCAGAGTTATTATTCTGCGAAGACGGACATGACACAGATCAAGCTGACACGCATTGCTGCACTGCTGAAAGATGCGGAATTCGAAAAAAGTGTGACCGTAAAGGGTTGGGTTCGGACGCGCCGTGACTCCAAGAACGGATTTTCGTTCATCGAATTGAACGACGGCAGCTGCATGAAAAATCTGCAGGTGATCGTGGATGGCGATATTCCGGCGTATGCCGAAACGATCAAGAGTGTCACCACCGGTGCAAGTGTGTCGATTGAAGGTACGGTGAAGGAGTCTCCTGGTAAAGGCCAGCGTATCGAAGTTCACGCGACCACGTTGCAGCTTATCGGGAAGGCTGATCCTGCCAGTTTTCCTCTGCAAAAAAAAGGACACAGCTTTGAGTTCCTGCGTGAGATTGCTCATCTGCGTCCTCGCACCAACAGTTTTGGCGCAGTCGCGCGAGTACGAAACTGCATCAGCCGCTCCATCCATAACTTCTTTCAATCTCGCGGCTTCCTGTACGTCAACACGCCCATTATCACCACCAGCGACTGTGAAGGCGCGGGTGAAATGTTTCAGGTGACGACTCTTGATCTGGCCAGACTCGCGAAAGTTCAGACCGAGATTGACTGGAAACAGGACTTCTTCGGCAAGCCTGCCGCTCTGACGGTCAGTGGCCAGCTGGAAGCCGAGACCTATGCCACATCTGTGGGGGACTGTTACACGTTCGGGCCAACTTTTCGTGCCGAAAACAGCAACACCACTCGGCATCTTGCCGAGTTCTGGATGGTAGAGCCGGAAATGCCGTTCTATGAACTGACGGACAACATGGATCTGGCCGAATCGTTTGTTAAGACGATCATCGGCGACGTGCTGGATCAGTGCCCGGAAGACATGGAATTCTTCAACAAGCGCATCGACAAGACAGTCCTGGAAACGCTGGACAATATTCGCAACAACGAATTCATTCGGCTGCCGTACACTGAGGCCGTCGAGTTACTGCAGAATAGTGGGCACAAGTTTGACTATCCTGTCGAATGGGGCCACGACCTGCAAAGTGAACATGAACGATTTCTGACGGAAGAGCATTTCAAGCAGCCGGTCATCCTGTTTGACTATCCGCGCACCATCAAGCCGTTTTACATGAGATGCAACGACGACGGAAAAACGGTTCGAGCAATGGACGTGCTGGTGCCGCGAATTGGTGAGATCATCGGCGGAAGCCAGCGAGAAGAACGCCTGGACGTACTGCTGCAGCGGATTGAAGAATGCGGAATGAATCCCGAGGATTACTGGTGGTACACCGAGCTGCGAAAATTCGGCAGCGTACCGCACAGTGGATTTGGACTGGGCCTTGAGCGTGCTGTGCAGCTCATCACCGGTATGGCGAACATTCGCGACGTCATACCGTTTCCAAGAACTCCCGGCCACGCCGAATTCTAGCCGGGATGCCCCGGCGGGCGGTGGCGTGGAACGTGTTGGAACATGGGAATCCCTGGCCGCCGAGTCAGTATGTGGACAGATTGAACGCCTAAATTCGCCCTTCGATCAGTGTGTCGTTGCCGAACTGTCGATTTGTCATATGTCGCAGCGATGGCAGTTTCGGGATCTCGGCCCGGCCGTGACCGCTGACGGGTGAAATGGCTTCACGACCGCCGACGATTTTTGGAGCGACGAAGACGTGCACTTCGTCGACCAGGTTTTCGTCAAAGAATGCCCCCAGCAGGCCTCCACCGGACTCGACCAGCACGTTCGTAAACTGACGTCGGCCCAGCTCCGTCAGCAGTTGCTGCAGCACTGGTTCGCCGTTGCTGGCTGGCAGGATTTCGGCTCCCAGATCGCTTAGTCGTTTTACGTGATCAGCATCCACGTGTGTTTCCTCAACGCAGATCAACACCGGCGCCTCGCGGATGGTGCTCATCAGCTGACCGCTGGGGCTGATGGACTCACCGCTTCGATCAACAACCACGCGAACAGCAGTGCGCGGTCCGGGTGGCCGAGCGGTCAACAGTGGGTCGTCGGCTCGCACTGTTCCGGCGCCAGTGATGATGGCGTCCATGCGACCGCGCAGGCGATGCACTTCGGCTCGCGACTCTTCGCCAGAGATCCACTTCGAATGTCCCGTGCGAGTCGCGATGCGGCCATCCAGAGTCATGGCCCATTTGGCGTGAACCCATGGCACGCGTTCCAGCATCAGCTTGCGAAAGGGAGCGATCAGTTCCTTGGCGTCGGTTTCGCCGACGCCAACTGTGACATCGATTCCGGTAGCCGTTAATTTTGCGATGCCTTTTCCGGCTACATGTGGTGCCGGATCCTGACACCCGATCACAACCTCTCGTATTCCCGCAGCGATTACTGCGTCCACGCACGGTGGCGTTTTTCCCTGATGGCAGCATGGTTCCAGCGTCACAAACATTCTGGCGCCGCGAGTTTGTTCGCCAGCCGCGGTAATCGCATTGACTTCGGCGTGAGCATCGCCGAACTGCCGATGGAAACCATCTGCGATCAGACGGCGGGCCTCATCAACAATCACAGCACCGACGGCCGGGTTTGGTTCCACCCGGCCGCAGCCGCGTGCTGCCAGATCCAGCGCATGGCGCATCACGCTTTCGTCGTCGGGAAACTGCTTTTCGTCAGGTGATGGCATTTGTGTGCCACTGGCTCCGCCAGTGCCTTCGTTCCACTGCGACGCTCTGAACTGGACTGGCGAAGCCAGCGGCATAACAGCCTCAAAGTCCCGCGCTATGGTCGACCCGCACTCAGAGCAGGATCAGTCCTGCCCCGGAACCCACAGTTTTTCGGAGGACGCTGCTTTCTCTTCTTTTTCGGGCGTCCACAGGCCACCGCCCGCACCGGCTGCTGCAGGTTGCAGCTGGTCCAGCAGATGGGTGCAGCCACTATTGACCAGTTCTTCGCGAATCACTTCTTCGATTTCCGGAATCTTGACGAAGTATCGTTCACGAATGGAAGTCAGCAGCGCGGGCAGTTCCCGATCTGTGGGATCGTCAAGGCGAAAGCTGAGTTCACGGATGTCCAGCTCCAGTTTGGTGCGGAACGCGTCCTGGTTCTCTGCAACTGAACCGCGTGCATCTGCAAAACATTCCGACGCCATGCTCAGATCATTCTTCTCACGAGCGACAGTGGCACGCAGCATATGGGCGCGCATCGGAGTAAAACGTTCCAATGCTGTCGGACGCTTAATCAGTTCGGCGACCGCCCGTTCTATCAACAACAGGTGCCTGACAAGTGTCACGCGATTCGTGAAGTCGACCACCTGATCATCCGACAGATCCGATTCCGCCAGCCGCGCGAACTGCAGCAGAGGAAGCGATGTGATCGCCTCGTTCTCGTCAGTCTCCAGCTTCAATGGCACTGGAATTCCCAGTCGTGAGCGAATCTCTGCGAGATCGGGATCGTATCCCATCCGATTGCAGACGACGTCCAGCGTGATCACACTGGCTCCCACCTTCACTAGATTATTGGCGTCTTTGGCAGCTTCAAGCGGACTTTCGTCACCCAGCGATTTTGATGGCTGTTCAAGCCACTTCTGCAGGGCCGAGTCCAGTCGCTGTCGATCGATCTTACGGAAGTGGCTGCTGCCCAGGTGCTCGGCATGGTGAGTCTTCCAATCAAACAACCGGCACGCCTGTGGCAATCGCGACACAGGAGTCGGCTCGTCATTATCATCAGAACCGGCCAGATCTCCAGCCACATCACGGAAAGCCTCGGTCGCCTTTTTGATATCGTCGTCGAGAGCAACGATCAGCGCCTGCGGACCCGATTCAGAGGAATCCTCCGCGTCATACACTGTAATGTCTGCCAGAACATCGGGCAGATTCTCCGGATCGACTTCATCCGACAAGGGTTCTGCCAGTAATTCGTACTCGGCGGCAACCCGCGCCTGCTCTTCGTTTTCTTCATTCGCATTCGACGGCATTCGAGCAATACGGCCATCGGCGTCAAGCGACGTCAACAGCTGTGACACAGACTCGACAGGTACACTTACCTGAACGATCGAGTACGCATCTGTGTCGAATTCAAGATCCAGCAGTTGAGCCAGAGCCTCTGCCTCGACTGCCGTATCGTAGTCATCGATCAGATCGGCAGCTTTATGAAGTGCTTTTGCCGCTTCCTCGATACGGCCGTCCCACGCCCGGAACAGTCCGAGATTATGCCACAACGCTCCATTCTGAGGCTGCTTTTCAACAAGTCGGCTGTACAGAATTGCGGCTGGTTCCCAGCATCCGATCTGGCTGACCTTGCGTGCCCGGCTTTCTTCCTGCTGCAGTTCCTCATCCAGTTCGACAGGCAGCAGGGCAAAACGACCACGAAAAGGATAGGGCACCGTACGCTGAGACTCAAAGTTCGCGAGTTGCATCAGCAAAGCATTCCGTCGTTCGGGCGGAGCCATGCGAACGGACAGCGCGAGATGCTCACGAACAGCCATGGCACGTCCGGCCCGGGCCATCTGCTGCGCAATCTGCGACGCCAGCATGGCGACTCCGGCCGGGAATTGACGAGCCCCCAACTGGAACGCGCGGTGAATCACGCGACGAGATGCGTCAAATCCCTGTGTCGCCAGGCACACGTCAGCCAGTGCCAGCAGCGCTCGCGGTTCGTCCGGATGACGGCGCAGGAAGTCTACCAACTGCTCCCGAGCGTCGTCGAACTGGCCTTTGCGAGTCAGGACGGAAGCCAGTTGAGTGACCAGCACTTCTTTGTCCGTGTGCTGTGCAATCAACGATCGCAGCAGTTTTTCGGCCGCCTCTGGCTGATTGTCGATCAGTTTTTCGACTTTCACCAGGTCAGAAAGAATGTCCTGACAACAAAATTTCAGTTTCTTGCCGCTGCCGCACATGCACGGAGCGTAGGGATCATGAGCCATAATTCTCGACCTGTTTGATGTTTGAATCTGGTTGAGCAGCGGATGCTCAAGTATGCCCGAAAGGGGGCGTGTTTCATGAAAACGACGGCTTTCGAAAAAGCGTCGTGATGGATCAGTTGAAAACTATTCGGCCGATCAGTCCGCAGTTTGAATAGCGGTACCAGACGTCTGCTGTCATGAATCTGACAGCATTACCTGCTGAATCTGCCGGAGAAGTTGTGGTTGAAGTCTGTTGAAGGTGATTTTCGAGGTGACGGGGACTCTCGCAATCGAGCAGAGAGCAAAGAAATGCTATCATCTTTCTGACACCTCTGCACACGAACGCCCGGTTTCTGCGGTAAAACTCCTTCAGTCAACTCTCGTATTTGCTGTGTTTTCCCGGCGAAATGGTGTGAAGGGGTGTCAGACGGCTTCCTTGGACCTGATCAGAAATCTCCTGACAAGGGCCCGCCCCACAGCCCAGATGCGAGCTGACGCTCGAAAATCGTTTCGTAGTTCCCGTTTGGCATTCGAAAGATACGCGCAAAACCCAGCGAAGGCGCGAGAAAACTCGTACATCAATCCAATGCGTGTCATGTATTTCTGACTCGCGCGTTGGCCACTTCCGGTGCTCAAAGGATGGAGCCATGCAGGACCAGATTGCCCAGTTTCCTGATTCGGTGCACGAATCAACGCCACATCAGTCGGGCGATTTCTGCCCGGCGTGCGGCCAGACGACCAGTGGCACCAGTCGCTACAGCTTCGATTCCGGTCGCGGAGAAACACTGTGGACTCGTTGTTCCTGCTGTGCAACGTATTTCATGACCGGTGATTATGATCAGGCTGCCGAAACTGATCACACGCGACACATGGCGTGGGGCAACGAAGCAGAAGGCACTCGCCTGAACCGCCTGAAGGAAAACGGCTTCAAGACGACACTCGATCAGATCGAAGCGCTGGGATATGGTTGTTCAAAGATCCTGGATGTCGGCTGTTCGTTTGGTGGCATCCTTGTCGAAGCTGAAAAACGCGGATTCAAATGTGCTGGGCTCGACATCGTCCCTGAGGCGGTTGCCTATGTTTCGTCGTTGGGGCATCGTGCAGAACAGTGCTGTTCGTTGAATGATTGTACCCTGTTCTCGCAGCAGGATCCTGTCGACGTTATCTCTGTGCTGGATGCTCACATCTACTGGCCGGATCAGCCCGCCGAGTTACGAGCGGCTCGTCAATTGCTGCGGGACGATGGTCTGCTGGTCATTCGGGCTGTCACCAAATCCGCTTTCATCACCACGGGACGAATGGTTGGGAATGTGTCGACCGGCATTTCAAAGAAGCTGATTCGTCGAGCCATCGCCGATCATCGCTTTTCGATGCCGTTGAAGAGTCTGCTGAAAACGGTGGAAAGCGCCGGATTCGAGATTCTGTCCGCATCTCCCAGAGGTGCTCAGCATACGGATTCGGCGCCACTGGGCGCCCGCGCTGCTTTTGCGATGGGCACGTTGCTGTGGCACAGTTTTGGCCTGTCGATTGCTCCCACAACATTGGTCTTCGCCAGAAAGAAGGCCGAATGATTCCACGCCATCGACCACCGTTTGGTTCGGGGGCACTGGCCTGCACAGCGATTCGCAGCCTGTTCAACAGCGGCGGCGTCGATCAGCTGGAGCGACAATACACGCAGAGACTTGGCGTAAAACACGCAGTCTGGTTGCCATCCGCGCGCTACGGCATCACTCGGACAATTTCATTCCACATCACCAGCGGCGCAGAAGTTATCTGTTCCGCGTTCAACTGTGGTGCCGTACATCACGCCGCTGCTGAGTGCCGGAGAACTGTTCGCTTTGCCGACTGTTTTCCAGACAGTCTGATGATGGATTGTTCCGGCACCACTTCCGGCGGTCACGCTGTGATTCTTTCGGAAATGTTCGGGCATCGGTTTTCATCGGTGGACCTCAATCAAAGTCTCATTCAGGACGCAAGGCTGCGAATATTTGACATGGCGATGGCCATTCCTGAGGCTGCAGACATGCGGCGGATGCAGAATTCCGACGTGACCGTGCTTAGTTTCGGTCTCGGCAAGTCACTCTATTCTGGTTGGGGCGGAATGGCCCTCACGCATTGCGATGAGACGTCCGCAATGCTGCTGCGATGTCGCGACGAGGACCTGGCCTCAAGTCGTCGACTGGGGCGTTATGGATGGAATGCAGACGTCGTTCTTCGAACTGTGGCTCACGAACCGATACTCTATCGGCAGATTCGGTCTTACCAGCAGCGACGAAAGTCTGAAGGTACGGATCGCCACTCGCCGTTTACAATCAAGTCACACGAATGGCACCGTCCACCCACGCCGCTGCACGTCACCCGTTCACTGCAGAATCTGGAACAGTCCGCCGCATTCAGCGAGCGACGCCAGTCGTTAAGCGACGAATACAGGAAGCAACTTTCCGCATGCTCAGATTGCATTCAACTCCCACCGAATGACAGGTCCGCTCTCAGTCATTTTTGTGTTCGTGTTCCCGGGTACGGTCGCGAAATCATACAACAGCACCTGTGGAGTCAAGGCATCGATGTTGGCACACTGTTTCCGTTTCCGCACGAGACGTGTTGTGTCGAAGAGTTTCCTCACGCGGCCCTCGCGGCCACTGAGGTTCTGAACCTGCCGCTGTCCACGCAACTCGACCGCCGCATCGTCATTCGAATCTGTGACGCGTTGAGCACTGCGATCGACCTGGCTGCCACAGGCAGGTCAGTGACACAGTCCGGTGTCGCAGCCTGAATCGTTTTGCCGCTTGGGGCACGTATTGGGCGTCGAGGAATCAGTGTCCGTCTGGATACCACATCCCCGAGGCATCAGGTTTGAGGCTGTAAATTGCAGGGTTTTCAGCGAAACGGCTGAAAATCCGGCCACGAATGTAACATCATGCGTCTCGCAACGCTTTGGTTAGTAGGTCCCTGGTCAAAACGACTTCAGGGCTGCCAATGCACTTCGCAATAACAGGTGTTGCCATGTTTCGTCCATCAAACAAGATTGCCTTTGCCTTGATCATGACAGCAACGACCCTGGCCGTTGCTGACGACAATGATCTATTCTCTGACGTTCGAACGAATTCGGTCTTTGACAGCGCCGTCGATTCCGACAACGCCACCAAGACCAGCAAATCGCGTCTCACGCCAATCACCAATGCGGAAACTCTGCACGACGTGCTGAAGTCTGTTGGTTTTGAGGCCAGGGGCGCTGGCAACCGTTCTGCCACTACGACCAAACAGCTGGATCCATGGATCTTTCCCGTGCTTGTCACGATTTCGGAAGATGAGAAGAGTATTGGAATACGTCTGGGACTAAGCGTCATCAAAGACGAAAAACTGCTGTCGACCTCAACCTTGCTGAAACTGATGTCGGCTAGTCAGAAACATGCTCCCGCTCAGTTCGCATACAGTGCACAGCGTCAACGTACCGAACTGTCTGCGTTCATGAGCGGAAATCGTCTGACCGGCCAGCAGCTTCGCGATGAAATCAATCGACTGGCGATACTGGCAAAAGAGACGTCGGCCGTTTGGGTTGTCGCTGATACGAGTACCACTACTGAAGAATCCAGCCCTGCCGAGCCCAAAGCACCGAATGTGCCGAGTGCTTCGACGGACGGTGGTTCAGAGAAATCTCTTAGTGGCACCTGGTCCGCCACTCGATCATACACCGAAGCATTTGCGGTGGCGTTTAAGGCCGATGGAACCTTTAACCTGGTGTACGTCAACAGCGGCAAACAGACCCGGACATCCGGAAAGTTCACGATCAGCAACGGCTCTTTGACGCTGGCAGGCAGCGATGGAGTGCGATTGGCTGGAAAACTGACGAGGGTCTCTGAAAAAGAATTTCGATTCGCACCGAAGAATACTGCCGTCCTGAGTTTTACCAAAGCTCAGTAAGTTCTCGCGCGATGTTCAGTATAGCTCGAGGGGACGGGGGCCTTCGGCCACGTCCTCTGATTTGCCTGACAGGTTGTCTGTCATTTGAGTGACCTCGTCGAGTACGTCATATGCGTCCCCGTCTGGATCGTCGCTGTGGTCCATCGCCTCGATTTCGGCGAGGACTTTATCTGCCGTACCTGTGCGTATGTTTGTTTCAATCGTTTTCAGAAGAGTCGTGATGTCGTCTTGCACGGAGTTGCGGATAACAGTTCGGGTGATGTACGCGCCAGCTCCCGCGGACATGAACATGACCGTGATAACAAAAACCGGTGCGCAGCAGCGCCGCAGCCACTTGACGTTTTTGGATTCACCGACCGTCCAGCCCCACAGCATCCAGCCAGCAAATAGCGCAAGAAAAATCGGTGTGAGAATCATTTCAGGTGGGTCCGTGTAACGCGTCGATTGGCGCGAAAACCATCTACCGTGCCTACTTTAAACGTCGTCGGGAACTGCAGTTGCTGGCCAGCAATTGGAGCGTAGTGTGTCCAGACCGCCTGACGGGCAGATTCCTGTCCCGTTCGCAGCTGTAGAAACGACAATTCTGCCGTATGCTTTGTAACAACTGCAAGATTTGCCCGAAGTCATGCCGGTACCGTCGCGGCAGCAGGGGTTTGCACAAACTGTAAGTCGTTTGAAAGAAATGGATTGCGCACGGATTTGCATATTCCGGCGGGTGTTACGACCAACTGGTTCGGCATTTGCTGCTGAATAGTTCCGTCACTGGGAAAGGATTCGCCGGTGTTTGACCGTCTGCCGGTGATCTGAATTTTCGGGCAGACTGAAATCTAATGACCTCCGCATAGGGCGAGCATGGAAGCTCCAATTCTCCGATTCAGTTTGATCGTGTTGTCGCTGTTCGTATCGACGGGCGCTACGTTTCAGACTCGCAATTTCGTCGTGACCGCTCCGACGGCCGCCATTGCTGAACAGGTCGGCAAAGCTGCTGAGACCTATCGGCGGGACCTTGCGACATTCTGGCTGGGTGAAGCGCTGCCGAACTGGCACCGCCCGTGCAAGCTGCGAGTTCGTCCCGGTGCACTTGGTGCCGGTGGTCAAACCACGTTTCAATTTGTGGGCACTGAAGTCATTAATTGGAACATGTACGTGCAGGGATCGATGGAACGTATCCTGGACTCCGTACTGCCGCATGAAGTGAACCACACGATTTTCGCCAGTCATTTTCGACGACCTTTGCCACGCTGGGCAGACGAAGGCGCGGCCACTCTGTTTGAAGATCGTTCCGAACAGATGAAGCAATTGAGTTTGCTGAATCAGGTCATCGACAGCGACCGGGAATTCATCAGTCTTCGTAATCTGCTGACGATGAAAGAGTATCCCAGGGGCTACCGACCGATGCTGATCCTGTATGCAGAAGGATATGCCCTGGTCGACTTTCTGGTGCAGCAGGGGGGACGTGGGAAGTATCTGAAGTTCCTGGTGGACGGCGAACGCATGGGGTGGACCGAAGCAATCAAGTCGAACTACCACCATGGCGGCGTCGATTCACTGCAGAAGAACTGGCAGGGCTGGGTCATGGCCGGGATGCCCAAACTCAGATTGCCGAAAGGCCAGATGCTTGCCGACGCCGGTACAGTCAATGAAGAAAACAGTTTTCGAGGTCAGGGCATTGTTCGGCCGGCCATACTGGACGAATACTCATCGAATACAACTGTCCGGCTTCAGAGTCCGGATGCGAAATCAGCGACAATAAATTTGACGCGTGAAAGTGTGACTGTCGCTGGACGAACAGTACCTCGAAACGGTGCAGCGCCGAATACTCCACTGTGGCTGGGGAAGAAAAGCAGCAGTCGTCCAACACAGCTGACGGCCGTCGTCGCGAAAAATGAATTTCGGAATTCTGCTGCTAGGGCTTCCGGTACCGGAGTGGCCGCAGCCGTTGAATCCCGATTCGGAGCAGCAAACTTCGAAGCACCGACGCCGCGGCGAATAAAGGCGACTCGAACGTCGCGATCTTCACAACAACCATGGTCAGCCGAAAATATTCAGGTTCCCGCTGAGCTGATCAACAGTGATGGGAACTCGTCCCCCTCGGTTCGCGCGGGATTTGAAGCGACGCAGCTGAGCCAAAATGAAAATAGCGCCAACAACACTTTTCAACGAAAGCACCTTTCTCAGGAACGCAGGGCGGTCACCGGATCCATCCCGCAATGGGCCGGTTTCCCAGGGCAGAAGGAATTGTTCTGATTCCGTCACAGAGGGCCACGAGTCACTCATGACCCGCAGTTAAAGAGCTGCAGCTTTGGTTCTCTCCTCCTTGGTCAAAGCTGCTCTTCTGTGAATGCCAGCGTTTCTGTCGGGCGAGTCATCAATCCCGCTGATGACTCGCCCGATTTCTTTTGTTGCTTCCCACAGCCGACATCGGCATGCCGGCGCCAGACTTCTGGTCTGGTCGCAGGACAAGACGAACGTCATTGGGGCGATAGCCGTTCGGTTTGCTGTCCAAACATGGCGCCATCCTGCATACTGTGTGGCCCCCGGATCATACCTGAGTCATGAGCTTCGCGAATCGACTGCAGTCCGGGAAGCCTGCGTTTGCTTAGCGTGTAAGGTCGGCGGATGTGCGTTCAGGCCGATTCCCCGGATCAACAGACATTTCGGAGCGAAGTCATGAATCAGCAATCTCATACGTCGCACATTGTTTTCTTCTGCATCACTTTAATGCTCGTCTGGGTAAGTCCCGGCCACGGACAGGAGCAGCAGAAGCTGAATCGCGATGTTGTCAAAGTGGCTGCTGTTCAGATCAGCGGATACGATAAGGGCGACGTCCCTCGGCCGGAATACGACCCGACGGCGGACTTGCTTCCTTACATCGACCGAGCCGGGAAAGACGGCGCTCAGCTGGTCGTGTTTCCGGAATACGTGCTGGGACATATTCCGGTACCGGGCCCGACACAAAGAGAATCGCAGCCGCGGCGGCTGCCAATCGCATTTACGTCATCGTAGGCTGTTGGGAGGAATATAAAGATGGCACGTTTGCGAACACGGCACTTCTGTTCGATCGCAGTGGAAAGATTTCCGGACGCTATCACAAGACTCACGGAGCCATCGATCATTTTGATGGTGAGCCTCCGTGGGCCAGGCCTCCAGCGGGTAAGACTTGGGACTGGATGATCAGGAACGATCCGGAGTGGATCATGGAAGCGGGCACAGATCTGCCGGTCTTCAAACTTGATTTCGGAACGATCGGAATCATGACGTGCTACGACGGGTGGTTTCTCGAATCGCCGCGTGTGCTGTCACTCAAGGGCGCCGAGCTGATCGTCTGGATCAATGGCCGCGGTGGGTCCGTGGAAGACTTCATCATGAAGACGACCATGTTTCAGAGTCACGTGGGAATGATTGCCGCCAATCAGGCGTATGGAAGTGGTACCATGATCGGCGACTGGCCCGTTCGTATTGCCGCTCGCTGCCCGGACAAGACGGAATCATATATCTCGGCAACGATCAATCTGAAGCGGATTCGCCAGACGCGACACAACAGTCGTAATTTCCGTCAACGCCGCCCGGACCTGTACGACACACCTGTCACGCCGAAGTCAGTCGCCTCACTGCCCGCGGATTCTCGTTAGGCGCCCCGGATTCCCGCGCATGCTTCAAAAAGATGCGGAACGGGTAACCAGTCTCGACTTGCCGCCGCAAACGTTCTATGGTTGCCGTGGCACAACGGAATGAAAAGGTTGTCGGGATAGGCGGGTACGCGGTGATTTCAGGATGAGAAGTCTTTTTCAGATACCGTTTCTGGTCCTGACCATACTGCTGTGTGGCACCGTCGGATTACATCTTCTGACTGGACAGGGAATTCTTCACAGTTTTTATCAGGCATTCATTCTGCTTGCGACTGTGGGTTCCCAGGAACCGCAGCCACTGGACGACGCAACGATGATTTTCATCATTGCGTATCTTGCAAGCGGACTGGGAGTGTTCGCGTACAGTGCAATTCAGTTCGGACAAATTCTTGTCAACGCAGATCTTCGAGTACTTCTGGAGCGACGTCGAATGGAAAGACGGATCAACAAACTGGAGGGTCACTTCATTGTGTGTGGTTACGGGCGAATGGGTCGCGAACTGTGCAATTATCTGCACCAGCGTAATCAACCATTTGTCATCATTGATGAAAACGATGAACTGTTCACGCCGGAAATGCGCAGCGACGAATGGCTGTTTCTGAAAGGTGATGCAACTCAGGATGATATCCTTCAGGAAGCAGGCATCGCTCGTGCGCGCGCCCTGACAACGGTGTTGTCGACGGACGCTGACAACCTGTACGTCGTACTGTCATCCCGGCTGCTTTCCACCGACCTGCCGATCGTCGCACGGGCAAGTGATGACCGGGCAGCTCAGAAAATGCATCAGGCGGGTGCCACACGAGTCATTAATCCGTTGTCGTCCGGAGCAATCCGCATGGCTCGTTTTATGCTGTCGCCGAGTATTGAAAACTTCGTTGAAGTGGCTGAGAGTGAAGGCGTCGACTGGGAGATTGCTGATGTGCATGTACCACAGAACTCTCCGCTGATTGAACATCAATTGAAGGAAACGAACCTCCGGGAAGAGGGCATCATGTTGCTGGGAGTATGTCGGGAGACGGGAGAAAAATTCTTTCCTCCGCCTGGTGATTTGCGGATTCATTCCGGCGACAACCTGTTTGCGTTCGGAAGTTCCGAAAACCTGGGAAAGTTGACCGAGCTGATGGAACCGACCGCATAGTCAGCAAACGTAAGAGCGCACCATCATGGTTGATGCGATCTGGAGTATCTGGCTGGAACTTGCACCGTGGCTGCTGTTGGGCGCTGTCGTTGCGGGTTTGATGCACGTCGTTGTTCCCACGGGCTGGCTGCACCGACATCTTTCCGGTCGTATGGGCGTTGCTAAAGCTGTGTTGGTCGGCATACCCTTGCCGTTGTGCTCGTGTGGCGTGATTCCGGTGGGTCTTGGGCTGCGAAGCGAAGGAGCCAGCCGGGGAGCGTCCGTCGGATTCCTGATCAGCACACCGCAAACCGGCGTCGATTCAATCCTGGTCAGTGTCTCATTCCTGGGCTGGCCATTTGCCCTGCTCAAAGTGGTGGTGGCACTTGTGACCGGGCTTGTTGGTGGGCTTGTTACGAACATCGGTGAAGTGGCCGACGAGCAGTTGGCACACTCGACAGCCGCAAATCCTGAGGGGCTCCATTCCAGGTCACCTGCCACGATATCCAAACCTCATGCTTTTCTGGACCAGACGATCGACATTGTGCGATCGATCTGGGGCTGGCTGTTTGTTGGCGTTGTTGTTTCGGCCGTCATTACCAGGGTTGTTCCGCCGAATGCGTTTGCGGATGTTGGTGCACTCACAGGGCTTTCGGCGCTGCTTGTCACGCTGCTTATTTCTTTGCCGCTGTATGTTTGCGCCACCGCTTCGGTGCCGATCGCAGCTGCTCTTGTCGATAGTGGCCTGCCCCCGGGCGCGGCCCTGGTCTTTTTGATGGCAGGGCCCGCAACGAATGTTGCAACCCTGGGTGCCGTATATCGCACTCTGGGTCCCAGATCGCTGAGCGTTTATCTCACAACGATTGTAATTGGCAGTGTGACTGCCGGACTGGCTTTTAATCACGTTATCGACACGTCGGTAACGCTGCATCACGTGCACGACCACGTGGCATGGTGGCGAATTGTCTGCGCAGTCGTGCTGGCTGTCATGGTTTCCATGTTTGCCATCAGCGACGGGCTTCGTTTTGTCAGAAAACGACGTGTCGTGTCGACGGATGGTGACATTTCGATAACGTTGCAGGTTGACGGTATGACCTGCGATGGGTGTGCGGCACGCCTGGAGCGGATGCTGGAAGCATCGGACGGAATCGAGCGTGCAGACGCCTCGTTCACAGAAAGTCGTGTCACCGTCAGCGGCTCAGCTGCGCACGATGCTGTCGCAGAAGCCGTGCTGGCGGCTGGCTTTTCCGTCAGCAGCGATGCTCCGTCAGTCGCCGACAAATAGACGGTCGCAGACCGCCTACTGTGCGCGGTCGAAACGATATACTCCCTTGCCGCTGATCGTCTCCAGCGTGTAATACATTTCGCCGGCTTCGTCTTCTCCAAACGCCAGCACGGGTAATCCCGTTGATGCGATGCCCATGCTCTGCGTCACCCTGCCGCTGGCGTGGTCGTATTTCAGAGCTCGAATACTGCCGCTGATGAAGTCCGCATACACGTACCAGCCCTGCAGTTCGGGCAATCGCGAACCTCGATAGACAAACCCACCGGTTATGGACTTGCCGATCTGATGGTCGTATTCCCAGACCGGCTCGACCAGTGTGTCTTTTGACTCGACCGGGTTGTTGTTAAACGGATACGAGGCTTCGCGAACGCTCCATCCGTAGTTGCCGCCGGACCGCACAATGTTGACTTCCTCCCAAAAGTCCTGTCCCACGTCGGCCGCCCAGATATCGCCGGTCCCGCGATCGACCGTCAGTCGCCACACATTGCGGAGACCATAAGCGAAAATTTCAGGTTTGGCTCCTTCCCGATCAGTAAAGGGGTTGTCACCGGGAATCGCATAGTTGTTGCCACCCTGCTTGTGATCGACATCGATCCGCAGAATAGACCCCATCCACGTCTTCAGGTTCTGCCCGTGACGAAGTGGATCGTTGCGCCCGCCCCCGTCACCCAGACCGATGTACAGATAACCGTCTTGACCGAAAGCGATCGACCCACCGTTGTGGTTTGAAAACGGCTGCGGTATTTTCATGACAACCTGTTCGCTGTCGGGGTCGGCGATGTTCGGATTGTCGCTGGATGCCTGAAAGCGGGACACCATTGAAACCCGAGGTTCTTTGGCGGAACTATAGTAAACGAACAGGTATCCGTTCTTTTCGTAGTTTGGATGAAACGCAAGGCCCAGTAGTCCTTCCTCGTTGTCGTTCTTCCAGTCGTTGACCCTGTCACGGATGTCCAGAAACAGTTTCGCCTGTTTTGCGTCAGGATCGTTCGGGAACACATAAATCGCGCCGCGCTGCGTGCCCGCAAACAGGCGGTCGCTGCCATCACCGGCGTGAGTCAGAGCCATTGGACGAATGTTTTTGGTCCGTCCATCCTCGTCCACGCCCTCGAAGCCTTCCCATTTCAGATCCGGAAATGCGACTGCACCTTTCAGTGGAAAATGTCCGTCAATCGGGTCAGCAACGCTGCCGTCACCGGACAGCGTACGAATCTTGATGTTGCGAAAAGCGACGGGATTGCCGTGGTCCTGCAGACAGATATGCCCCTTTGTTGCCTTACCGAAGTTTGCGAATGCCGCAAACTTGCTGGCGGCCACGCGTTTGTCCCATTCCTTTTCGCCCTTGCGAAAGTAGTAATAGCTGACGCCATTTACGGCGACTTCACATTGCCGTGGCGAAACTCTCAGGTACAGCTGATTCCACTGACCTGCCGGGCGAGTGGCGTCATCCATGTCGATGCCCTTGAACCCGACCTGGTTTTCAAACTTCGTGGCCCAGGCGGGTTTGACCGGCTTGTACAACTGATAAAGCCAGCCCGCTTTCTGAGGATCATGGCCATCCACGTTGTCCTGGATCTGGACCTCAGGTCCCGACATCCACGGTGCGGGCTGATCTTCCGTTACGTGAAACATCAGGCCGCTGTTGCCGCCTTTGGAAATGCGATATTCCAGTGACAATTCGAAGTTCCCGAACTGTTCTGTTGTGACTATGTCGCCAGCGCCGTTGCCGACTCGGTTCAGCACACCATCCGCCACGGCCCAGCCGGCGCCCATTTTCTCTTTGCGATAATTGCGCCATCCGTCGGTTGTCCTGCCGTCGAATAGAAGTTTCCAGCCGCCGCGTTTTTCCGCTTCCGTCAAACCGTTAAGCGGCACATCGGCACGGCCGCTCGAATTGAAATTCAGAATCAGGATTGATGAGATCAGAACAAGTCGAGTCGAGAAAGTCATCGGATAGGCTTTACGTTGCAGGAAGCTGAAAGGCAGCGGTGTCGACGGTGCGAATCGCGTATGATGAAAGGTTTCATCATACGCAGACGTGAACTCTTCAGAAAGTGACCGCGTCCGGGGGCTCGGAATGAGCTCTCGTCCACAACACCGGCGGATGGCGGCAAACGGTTATCAAATACCCACAGACTTGCGCCAGGTTTCTGCCATCAGCATGGCGCCCGCCTGTGTTGGATGCACGCCGTCTCCGGCCAGATCGTCGGGTTTGGTCCCTGCAGCAACGGCATCGTCGAACATCTTCTGGAAGGGCACCCAGATCGCGCCGGCGTTATCTGACACTTCGAGAGCATATTGCCGGCGAGTGTCGAATTCCGGAAACCATTTGTCCTTGTTCTGTTTCACCGTTCCGCTCATCAGAACAAAGGGTTCACAGATGGCCAGTGTTGTGCCCGGCAGACTTTTCTTCGTTCGTTCCAGCAGCGCCGCAAAACCATCCCGATACACCTCTGCAGTGCCGTCGTAGTTCCCGTTCAGCTTGTGCCAGATGTCGTTGACGCCGATCAGGATGCTGAGAATCCTAGGCTTGATATCGATGCAGTCTCTGTCCCAGCGTTTGGCTAGGTCCGGTACTTTGTGACCCGAAATGCCTCGATTGTGAATCTGAAGCTTCAACTGTTCATGATCACGATGAAGATCAGCTGCGATGAAGGACGGATATCCGCGCCCCAGGCCCTCATTGGCAACCGGATCCTTCTTATTGCGGCCGGAATCTGTGATGGAATCACCCTGAAACAGGATGACGTCTCCTGCGCTCAACGAGATTTTTTCGGTGGAAAAAGCACGGTCGGTGCTGAACCATGCGGCAGCTCCGCTGGCGGCAGCGGTGGAAATAAATGAACGACGGTTCATAACGGGATCTCTTGCAGGAGTGATAATGGAAACAACGGGTACCGGTCGGGCATAACATACCGACCCGGCCCCCGAAATTAAAGTTTTCCGTTGTTGACGTCGTTGGCATCTGCGGCGACAGTCAGGTACTGCCGTGCCTCAGCGCCTCGTTGGTGAGGGACTTTCAGTCGCAATATCGTGGGTTCATGCGTCTTGTCAGGCGGATCCTTTCTCTCCGAGACTTTCAAGCTGCCGTGAGACACGCTACGTTGTCATTTCCTGGATCGCATGGCCAGGTCTTTTTGTTTTCCTGAACGTGGACCCGGAAAGGTGCCCTCACGATGTTTCGCTTTTTCTGTTGCCTGATCCTTCTGTTCTGTGTTTCTCCGTACGTCGCGACTTTCGACCTGTACGCACAGGAACAGCCGACGGATGCCAGCACGGAGAGCTTTGATGAAGTTCAAGGTGCATGGGACAGGATCGATGCTCAGTTGAATGAATTGATCAAGTCATATCGCTCTGCCGATGCCGCCGAACAGGAGAAACTGAAAAAACAATACGAAGTCCTGGTGGGGCAGAGCAGAAAGTTATTGCCGCGGCTGCGGCAGACCGCCATCGCGAAGTATCAGGCAGAGCCCAATCAGGACGAGCGTGTGACAACCGCGCTTGTCGGATTGCTCGCGAGTGATATGCAGCAGGACAAATATGAAGGTGCATTGGAACTTGCCCGGATGCTGGTCAAAAACGAATGCAAGGAACCTGCTGTCCTGAGTTTTGCCGGTATGGCCGCCTACTGCATCGATGATTTCTCGCTGGCCGAGACGTATCTGAAGAAGGCAGAAGCCGCGGGAAGCGTTATGCAGCAGGCCCAGGCGGCTTTGGCGGACTTACCCACAGCGAAGAAAGCATGGGCCCGCGAACAGGAAATACGTACGCAGGAAGCAAAAGCCGAAGATCTGCCGCGTGTGAAGATGGAAACCAGCAAAGGCACAGTCGTGATCGAACTGTACGAAAACGAAGCACCCAAAGCCGTTGAAAACTTCGTCAGCCTAGTTGAGTCCGGTTATTACGACGGGCTGACATTTCATCGTGTCCTGCCTGGATTCATGGCGCAGGGCGGTTGTCCGGACGGAACCGGCAGCGGCGGCCCAGGCTATAATATTCCCTGCGAATGTCACCAGGAGAATTATCGCCGACATTTTCGCGGCTCGCTCAGCATGGCTCATGCCGGTCGCGATACCGGCGGATCACAATTCTTTCTGACCTTTAAACGGACCTCACATCTGGATGGCCGACACACCGTCTTCGGCCGGGTCATCGAAGGCCTAGAAGTTTTACCGGTACTGCAGCGCCGCAATCCTCAGCAAGGTGGACAGCCCGAGCCTGATCAGATTGCGAAAGCAGAAGTCGTCCGTAAACGTAACCACGAGTACAAGCCCACCAAAGTCCAGTAGGACGAGTGAAACGCGGCGGTTAAAGGGTGTGGTGATAGAAATATATATGTTTGGTACCGCGTTTCACGCGGCCTGCGAATCGAACGGATTCGGACGCCAGTCAGGTGCGGCCGACGAAAAACTGTGCTGGTAGCACGAAAACGGTGTACACTTCATACATGGCAATCCCACATGATTGCCATGTATGCCCTCCTGCACAAATTCCTTCCTCCGTATAAGCACTCCAGGTGCCAGACATGGACACTCAACGTCAGCGTCGTCGACGACCTGTCGGTCGCCGATCTTTTCTTGAATCCGGGTCGTTACTGCTGGGTGGATTGACGCTAAGCGACATGGTCAAAGCCCGTGCCCAGGCGAAGTCGGACGGCCAGCCGGTGTCTGACACGTCTGTGATTCTGATCTGGCTGCAGGGTGGACCCAGTCATATGGAGACATATGACATGAAGCCGGACGCTCCGATCGAATATCGGGGTGAGTTGCTGCCGATCTCGACGGTCGTTCCGGGCATGGATGTTTGTGAACTGTTGCCGTTGCATGCGAAGGTCGCTGACAAGTTCAACATCATCCGGTCGATCTCACACGGCTTTGCCAATCATGCCGGCGGGGCCGGGCGTTTTCTGTCGGGATACAATCCTCTGCGTCCGCTCGATCCGCTGGCACAGTTTCCGTGTCTGGGACCTGTGGTCTCGAAGATGCTGGAAGGGAAACGTGATCCAGCTATGCCTCGTTATGTCGGCAGTGCTGCGAATGTTTATGGCGGAGGAGCGGCGGAACTGGGACCAGCCTATTTGCCGTTTGTCGTGGGAGCCGATCCCAATGCTGCAAACTTCAAGGTGAACAACCTGTCGCTGGCAGAAAACATGCGAGACCGCCTGGATGATCGCAACACACTATTGACTGCGTTTGACGGCATCAGGCGAAACATCGATCAGTCGGGCGTGATGGATTCCATCGACAAGTACAACCAGCAGGCCGTGGAACTGCTGACAAGTGATCGGGCCCGCGAGGCGTTTGACATTACTCAGGAAAGTGATGAAGTCCGCGACCGATACGGGCGGCACAAGTGGGGGCAGCGCGCTTTGCTGGCTCGGCGACTGGTGGAAGCGGGCACCAGTTTTGTGACAATGCAGATGCAGAACCCCGGGATTCCAGGTGGCATCGGCAACTGGGACATTCACGCCGTCAACGGTCATCTGTATGACGATGCGCGTGCCCGCCTGCCGGTGTTCGACCGCGCGATTGCGGCGCTGATTGAGGACATCTACGAACGTGGGCTGGACAAAAAAGTGATGGTGATCGTCACTGGCGAATTCGGACGGACGCCAAGGGTTAATCCACAGAAGGGCACTCAGTCTAAAATTCTGCAGCCAGGACGTGATCATTATCCGGCTGCCATGTCGGTGTTAGTTTCCGGCGGTCGAATGCAGACCGGACAGGTCATCGGATCGACAACATCGAAAGGTGAACGCCCCCAGGACCGGCCACTCGACCCCAACGATCTGCTGGCCACGGTCTTCAGACATCTGGGGATTGACCACACGAAGACGACGCTTGATAACAGCGGCCGTCCTGTACCGCTGATTCCGTTTGGCAAGCCGATTCGGGAGCTGCTGTGACACCAGGTGGATTGCCGAAGCTGCGTTTGTTTCCCTGATGAAGCGGTCTCCGCATGCGTGCCGAATGCCGCCTGTCACGTTATTGTGTACCCCGCGCGGCGTTCTTCGGCAGCACCGCAACAACGAAAATGTACGCACAATAGTGGGGGGATCGAACAACCACAGCAGAAGACTCGAAGGTGCAGCGACCGTGCACATCCTTAGAATCCGTTCAGTGAGAAACATATGATAATCGCGCGGCGAGTTGCATTTGCTTTCTGGTTTCTGTGCGCTACTGCAGCTGCAGCTGCGGCTGACGCAACCCGGGCAACGAACATGGTTGTCGACAACAGCACTCTGACCGGCAAGGTGATGTGTGGGTACCAGGGCTGGTTCAACTGCGAAGGAGACGGCGCGGATCTTGGCTGGACGCACTGGGCGAGGAATCGAAACAAACCCGTCCGTCCCGGCAATGTGACAGTCGACCTGTGGCCTGATGTTTCGGAACTTGAGGCTGACGAGCGGTATGCGACAGGGTTCACGCACGCCGACGGAACGACAGCAGAAGTGTTCAGCAGTGGAAATAGAAAAACGGTTCTGCGTCATTTTCAATGGATGCGACACTACGGAATTGATGGCGTGTTTATGCAGCGCTTTGCCAATGGGTTGAAAGACCCGGATTCTCTGCGCCATAAGAACAACGTGCTGTTGCATGCGCGTGAAGGGGCTGCAAAATCCGGGCGTGTGTTGGCTGTGATGTATGATCTGTCTGGACTTCGCGCCGGACAGGTTGAACGCGTCCGGTCAGACTGGACCATGCTGCAGGAAAAAATGAATGTCTCCAGTGATCCGACATACCTGCATCATGATGGAGGCCCGGTGGTCGCTGTCTGGGGCGTCGGTTTCGATGATGACCGCAGGTACGCTCTGGGCGAATGCTTTGAGCTTGTGAAGTGGCTGAAATCGGAGGGGTGCACTGTGATGCTGGGAGTTCCCTCGTTTTGGCGCGAAGGTCGCCGGGACGCAACCGACGACGCTATGTTGCACGCCGTTCTTAAGCACGCGGACATTGTGAGTCCGTGGTCGATAGGGCGTTATCGGACTTCAGGAGAAGCCACCCGACATGCTGCGGACATCTGGCAACCTGACCGCGAATGGTGTGCCCATCACGGTCTCGGATTTCTGCCTGTTGTCTTCCCCGGCTTCAGCTGGCACAACCTCACGGGTGGACGCATCGATGACATTCCAAGGCTGAAGGGGCGGTTTCTCTGGTCTCAGATTGTGGGTGCAAAGCGCGCCGATTGCGAAATGATCTACGTTGCGATGTTCGATGAGGTCGACGAAGGAACAGCAATCCTCAAGTGCACTGATCAGCCGCCAGTCGGTCAAGGAATTCAGTTTCTTGCATACGAAGGTCTGCCGAGCGATTACTATCTCAAACTTGTCGGGCAGGCGGGACGACTGCTCCGCGGGGAAGTTTCTGTCACTTCCCCTCTGCCTTAGAGCAGTTTGCTTCTTGTCGTAGACGATACTGGCTCGTGGGAGTCACGAAACTGCAATCGAAAACCGTTCTTTGCGGCCACAATGTCAGCGTGAAACGCTGTTGACTTTTACGAATTTCACACGTCTCATCACGTCAAAAATCATGCAACGAATCCTACTGGCTGTACTGTTCTCATTTGCGTTTATCCCTGCAGCGCAGTGTGAGAATGCAAAGCCGAATGTGCTGTTCATCGTCTGTGATGACCTGAACACTCACGTTTCGACGTCCGGCTATTCGCGCATCAAGACGCCTGCATTTGACCATCTGGCAGAAGAAGGAATGACGTTCCGTCGTGCGTATTGTCAGTATCCTGTGTGCGGCCCATCGCGAGCATCTTTTCTGCACGGTCTATATCCTCAGTCGACCGGAATCCTGGACAATAAATCCGATATCCGCGATGTACGCCCAGGTACGGTGTCGATGCCGCAGCGGTTCAAAGAGTCCGGTTACTGGACGGGGGCCGTCGGCAAGGTGTTTCACAATCCCGGCGCGGATCCGGGCAAGGTGGCATGGAACGAAGTGCTGCGTTTTGAAAACGATGAAATGCCGCTGGTGACGCCGATCCGCGAGAAATTCGAAACTGAACACGGATCCGTGGAGCAGGGCAGGGCCCGTCGGCTCTGGCGACAGAAGTATGCCACGATCGCAACGCAGACACGTGGCCAGCAGCCAGGCTACGGTCCCAGTGGTCTGCGAGATGACCAGCACAAGGATGGCAGAAATGCTCGACAGATTGTTTCGTGGCTGGAAAACAAATCTAACGGCGAACAACCGTTTTTCATGGCATGTGGCATTCAGAAACCTCATGTTCCGTTTCTCGCACCAGCCAAATACTTCGATATGTATCCGCCCGCCAGCCTGAGGTTTAAGCCTGCCGTGCCAGAGTTCTGGCAACAGGCGCCAAGAATTGCGATGGTCAAAAGGTACGAAGGATTTGGCTTTGAGTTTGGTGTCGAAAACGATGCTCTTCGTCGTGATTATATGCAGGCCTATCACGCCTGTATCTCGTTCATTGATGCACAGATCGGCCTGCTGTTTGATGCCCTGAAACGCACAGGGCACTGGGACGACACGATCGTTGTTCTGACATCGGACCATGGATATCAGCTTGGTGAGCACTTCATGTGGGGCAAAGTCACGTTGTTTGAGGTCTGCGACCGAGTGCCTCTGGTGGTCCGAGTTCCCTCAATATCGAAGACGGGACAGACAGTCGCCGGGTCATCCAGCGAAGGGCTTGTGGAACTGGTGGACCTGTTCCCCACGCTGGCTGAGTTGTGCAACGTGACTCCGCCCGATGATGTGCAGGGGCGAAGTCTGGTGCCGATGCTTAACGACGCGACGGCAGCTGGCAAGCAATTTGCTTACACCGTCGTCAGTCGCGGCAGTGCACTCGGCAGGGCGATTCGTACCAGTCGGTGGCGTTACACGAAGTGGCCAGCGGGAGAGGAACTCTACGATCTGCAGAAGGATCCGACCGAGCAGAAGAATCTCGTAAACGTCAAGCAACATGCCGATACCGTGGATGCCATGCGCGAGCATCTTGTCCAGGTCGAAGCCAGGGCTGCATCGGAAGGCCGATAGAGCTGGCGGCGTCCTTACGAATGCGTGGGCTCATTGAGATGGCACGACATCCGAGGAAACTGCCGCTAGACTGTGATCGTTATGGTTTCCTGCCCGTCGTGTTCCTGCAAACAAACTGAATCGAACAGGTTCTGTTCGGAGTGCGGGTCTGCGCTCAGGCCTGAATATGAAGAGACAGTCACTCAAAGCGCCGCCGAATCCTCTGAAGGACGCCTGCTGTCGGCTTTTTCCAGTAGCGCGGACCATGGCAGATTTGTGCCAGGGGCGAAATTCGCAGACCGCTACCGCATTGTGTCGTTGGTTGGCAAGGGGGGCATGGGAGAAGTCTATCGGGCTGATGATCTGAAGCTTGGACATACAGTTGCACTGAAGTTTCTGCCTCAGGAATTGTCTGCGGACCCGCAGCGGCTGGAGTTCTTTCATAATGAGGTTCGGCTTTCCCGGCAGGTTTCGCACCCCAACGTGTGTCGCGTTTATGACATTGGCGAGGTCGATGGCCAGTATTTTCTATCGATGGAATACATCAACGGTGAGGACCTAAAGGATCTGCTCAGGCGGATTGGTCGGTTGCCGCAGGCCAAGGGTGTTGAAATTGCCCAGCAACTCTGCTCCGGCCTTGCTGCCGCTCATGACCGAGGTGTGCTGCAGCGGGACTGAAACCATCGTTCGCGATTGCTGCCCTGATCGGAACTGCTGTCTGCCTGCTGATCGCCACCTGGCTGGCGGGAGATACGTATGTCGTGAATCAAGCCACCCTGCGTGAACCGGCTGTGCTGGCTTACGAAGCAGAGACGCTGGTGCGAGACGACCTCGGCTACGATACGTCTCCCTTCCATACGGCCCATGGGTTTGACACAGACAGTGGCCCCCTGCACTTCTGGTATCGTCAGCGAAGTGAGGCTCCATTCGCCGTAGACAGTTTCTGGAACGGCCGGGAATTCAGCCGAGGCCGACCGACTTTTCGTTTGCCGCCATGGGATTTTTCGAATGAGCTGGGCCTCCGGCTGGATGCGCAGGGGAAACTTCGATTTTTTCGGGCCGGCGCACCGCAGACAGCCGCTGAAAATACAGTGGTGGAGGATTCGTCGAATTTGCCGTGGGAAGAGTGGTTTTCACAACAGAGAACTCGTGTCTATCTTGCTCGTGGCGAGGGCGAGTCCACTGATGTGGAACCTAACGCTTCCGCGACTGTGCTGACCGTTGTTCCCATTCAAATTCGAACGCCGCCGGATGCGTACGATGCGGTCCGGGTGTGGCAGGGCGAACAGATCATTGTCCAGGCCGCGGCATATCGTGGCAGGCCGGTGTATTTTGAGATTTTCTCAGAGAGCCGCTTTAAAGCACAGTCGACCGTACAGTCAGAGAACATGGGCGAACGCATCTGGTACGGGCTGAAGTTCCTTGTCATCATCGGCGGTAGTGTCCTGGCATGGAAGAACATACGTTCCGGCCGTGGCGACCGACGCGGAGCGACCAGATTTGCAGGTTTTGTATTCCTGACCGACGGGCCGCTCTTACCTGGCATACGGTGCTGATCGTCTTTTTGGTTTCGTCGTCGGGATCCCATCCTGCAATCGGGCTGCTGCCAATTGGCCTGGTTGTCTTTACGCAGTACGTGTCGCTGATGCGATTTGGATTCCTTGCATGCGTCGTGCAAATGATCGTGTCCTCGCTGGCAAATGGTTTTCCGCTCACTCTGGATACAAGCCACTGGTATTTTGGTCACGGACTGTTTGCCATCGCATGGATTTCTGCAATCGCACTGTATGGATTCTGTATATCGCTGGGCGGACGTTCGCGCTCAGGACAGCCTGCAGTGCCAACGACCGAGCGCGATACGTAAGACTTAGCGGGGAAGGTGTCAGTGCGACTGCTTCGTCGAGATAGGTGACGCTCTGTTTGAAGTCCAACCAGAACATGGCTTTGCCGACAAAAAGATTTTCGTAAGGAGTCTGTGGGGAAAGAACGCCATGAACGACGGGGTGACGATAGTAAGCCCAGTAATTGCCGGCATCAAAGTAAGCATTTGCCAGCAGCGCCTGCAGGATGACATCGTTTTCGTGGTTCTTCAGATCCTCAAGAATGCGGACCGCTTTCAGAGGATTGCTGTGGATACTTTCGATCTCCGCATTCAGCATCGCCGTCAGTACGGTCCTGTCTTTGTCATCAATTTCAGCCTCCTGGATCTTCTGATGAGCCTGATGCTCCTGGCCGAATGTCGCCAGCGAAAAAACGATCTCAATCGTCTGCTGACGTTGAAGATCCGAAATGTCATTGAGTGCCTTCCGGAGGTGGTCACGTTCTCGGTTCGCGTCGCCCGTGGCATTCTCGGCTTCTTTCCTGGCATTCAAAGCCTCTTGTCTGGCCTTCTCAGCCCTGCCGTACAACACCCATCCGGATAGGGCTGACGCGAAAAGCAACAGGGCGATCGCGCCACCGGTCAGCAGGAGTGTCTTGTTGCGAACAGAAAACTTCTTAAAGCGGTAGGTGATTGAGGGAGGGCAGGCTGTCACTGTTTCGTCGTTTAGGAAATTCTCGACGTCGGTTGCCAGTGCGTTGGGAGATTCGTAGCGACGATTACGGTCCTTTTCGAGCGTCTTCATGATGATCCAGTCCAGTTCGCCACGCAGCAGCAAACCAAGCTTCCGCGGATCCGTTCTCCGTTTCGCCGCGATCGTCGCGGACTGTTCGCCCTGCGTGCTGCAGCGGCGAGAAGGATGAACTGGTTCGTCCTCGCGAATCAGCCGCTGGAGTTCCGCGAAGGCCGTCGATCGGATTTGCTCGGGGTCCAGAGGAGTGAAGCCGGTGAGCAGTTCGTACAGCAGGATTCCGAGGGAGTAGATGTCGCTGCGTGTGTCGATATCAATCCCACTCATTTCTGCCTGTTCGGGACTCATGTATTGAGGCGTGCCGATCATCTGGCCGTGCGCGGTAAAAAGTGTTTTTTCCGTCAGCTGCTGAGAGATCGCTTTTGAGACCCCGAAGTCAATGACTTTGGGCACCGGCTGACCGTCGTGCAATGTCACCAGGACATTGGATGGCTTGATGTCCCGGTGAATCACTCCCTTTTGATGAGCGTGCTGAATGGCGCGACAGATCGTGGTGAACAGTTCAAGCCGCTGCCGGACCGAAAGCCTGTTCTCGTCACAGAACTCAGTGACCGAAACGCCCTTGACCAGTTCCATCACGAAGTATGGTCGCCCGGAATCAGTGGTGCCGCCATCAAAGACTTTGGCGATACCGGGATGATCCATCAGTGCCAAAGACTGTCGCTCGGCTTGATGACCTTCAGTGCCACCTTGCGACGGACGGGGCGACTTTGTTCCGCCATGTACACAACGCCGAATCCACCTTCTCCGATTTTCTGCAGCAGCTTGTAGCGACCGATTTTCTGAGCGACAGTTTCGGTGATTCCTGAGTACAGGACAGTGGATTCCTTTTCCGCCTGCGACTTCAGAAAAGTTCTTTCTTTCTCATGGACTGCCAGCAGCGCATCTACTCGTTCACGAAGTCCCTGATCACCCTCACAGATCTGATTCAGGTACTCCTGTCGCAGTTCGCTGTTGTCCAGTCCGCGAGCGACGTGAAAAATCCTCTCTTCGTCACGTTGATGCTGAGTCATACATTGGTATCCGGACCGGGAGTGGATTGTTGCCTGAGTCGCTGCCATGGTGGACTATGCGAGATCCGGCCCGCGAACCCCCGACACATTCCTGAAAGAAATTCTCTTTTCGGGACAGATTTTAGCTGTCCGACATTTCGATTCGCAGCCATGACCGAGCGTAAGTCCAGTCAAATTCAGCAGTTGAGATGGAGATCTTAAGGGCGCTGGCGACCTGTGACATAGTCAGCCCGGCAAAGAACCTGAGCTTAACCAGTTCCGCTTTCCGGGGGTGCTGCTGCTCCAGATTTCGGATGGCTTCTTCAAGACCCAGGATGTCATCACATGCCAACGGCAGAACCACGGGGTCGACATTGGCCAATTCAATTCTGTCACGATCACCGCCGCGTTTCAGCGTGGCACGCTGCCGTGCCCGTTCGATCAGGATCCGTCGCATGGCTTCCCCGGCGGCGGCAAAAAAGTGACGGGAATTCTCCCAGTTCTGTTGAGTTGGCTGATCGACAAGGCGAACGAAGGCTTCATGCACCAGCGCTGTTGCCTGCAGAGTATGATCTTTCCGTTCTTCTGACATGTTTTGCGACGCTAATCTGCGCAGCTCTTCATACACGAACGGCAGCAGCTTTTCCGTTGCGTTTGCGTCGCCCAGATCAATCTTATTCAGAATTTGGGTTACGTCAGACATGCCGAGAGAATAGCTCTGTGCATCACGACATTCCATCCATTGCACGATCAACACGAGTTCTGCGACATGCTGACCGGTTCGTCGATCCGGCCGTCGCAGACTTCCTGGTGCCGGCTGGCAATGAACAACCCCAACTTTTTTCCCTGTATTCACGTGGCTCAAAACGAAAGGACCTGCCACAGGCCTGAGTAGTCGTCGGTCCAGTGCAGGATACGGTCCGTATCGTCCCATTCGCTGTCGACGTCCTGAATGTCAGGGGAATTGACGAAGTCATCACTGGATGTCAGCAGCACCCATGTCGAGGAAAAAACGCCAGTCGCATCATCGTCGTCATTTTCAATACGCACCGCGTGCCAGCCGAGATGTTCGGCCATTCCGCGTGTAATCGGGTCTAGTTCCAGAAAGCGATTGGAAATGTGAATTGCCAGCACTCCGCCTGGTCGCAGTTGCTTTCGGTAAATGTCTCCGCATTCTGTGGTCAGCAGGTGAATCGGAATTGCGTCGCTGCTGAAGGCATCGATCGCCAGCACATCGAACTGCTGGCTCTCCACCACGGCCAGTTCACGTTCCATCACGATCCGTGCGTCGCCGATGACAACCTCCGTTCTCGCTTCTGAATCACTTAGATACGTGAAGTACTTATTCGACAGATCGCGGACATCAGAATTGATATCGTAGAATCGGAAGTACTCATCGCTCTGTCCGTATGCAGCGATCGTACCGGTGCCGAGTCCCACTACACCAACTCGCAAAGCATGTTGATCGGTAGTTTCGGCCAGGTCCCGGCAAAGTTCGATTGCGATGCCGATGCCACTCTCTTCGCCATAATACGTTGTGGGCTGAGTCTTCCAGTAGTCGTCCTGATACTGAAAGCCATGTCGAATCTGTCCGTGTAGTAGTGAGTAACGGCCGGGCATGCCGTATTCGTCAGATTCGTCAGCGGCATCCTCCGTTACCCGCAGGACTCCATAGAAATTCCGTGATGTGTGGACCACATCGACATCATCTGCTGTCACAATATTCTGCAGCCGATGACCGAGAAGGCAGATGAGAGCAGTCGACGGCAGCAACAGCCAGAATCCCATCAATCGCTGTTGTGGTCCGCGGAAGTGTCGCACGGCGAATTCCAGCGCCATTGCTCCACAGATACTTACGGCGAAGGCACTGGCCTGCCATGACGCAATTGTTTCTGAATACCAAAGCACGATGACCCAGAACGCTGCGATGACGAACTGAGTCAATCGCAACAGGTATTCGCGAAATGTGTCTCGCAGTTTCTCAATTCCAACCAGCAGGACGATGGCCATGAGGACGGGCACAAATGTTCCCACTGCAAACGTAACACGTTCGGAGCTGACGACTTCGGCAGGGAATCGCCAGTGTGCATACCAGGTGAGCCATGCAAACTGCGCGAGCGAACCGATGATCCAGACTCGCAGAAGCATGCGTTTTCGGGTTTCGAAGGCGGCTGTGAGTGCCAGTCCGGCCGTCTGAATCAGCAGGTAAATTCCGAAGTAGACTGTGCGATCAATATCCTCGAGCGCCCCCGACTTCGGCACGTAATACCAGGCCGCTACCGTTATCACCTGGATGCTGGTCGCCAGCGTCCAGGTCCAGAACGGCGTTGACTGAGCCTGCCTCCATACCCGCTGGACATACCACGCGACTAATGCGACTTCACATGTCGCGAATAGAGTGGCGTGGTATTCGTAGTACCCTGAAAACAATTGCGGAGCGGCGAGCGCAACGAATGCGCCGCCCAGAGCGCCACCCGCAGAGACAAGCACGTAGAACAGCGTCAGGTATTTCGGGTCCGGTCGTGTGTGGACGAGTTCTCCGTGACAGATCATGCAACATGCGAACAGAACGACCGAGAAAATCGCAATTTGGTCCATGATTTCCATACTCGGCCCCTCGTGTAAAGCGAAGCACGCCAAGGGACTGCAGCCCAGCAGCAGCAGGCCAAATACGCGACGGTCGTACCAATGAGGACTGTCAAAGCAGATGATGAAAGAGACCAGGTACAGGCCCAATGGCAGCACCCACAGAAATGGCACCGTGGCAACATCGATGCACAGCTGATTGGTTGTGGCGAGCAACATTGCGGAACCGCAGGCCGCCAGCCCCAGCCACAACAGCATTTGCCCCCAATCGGGACCCGCTGCGGCGGCAACGGGCACTTCCGTCTGCTCGGAGGCTGCTTCCGTCGTTGCCGCCAACCGAGCAGGAACGCTGTGCCGCAGCAGCCGAACGGCACACCAGACGGCAAGGGCGACGTAGACGATGTACACAAATGACCACGACAGCACCTGGTGTTGCAGTTTAAGCCAGGGTTCGAACAACAGCGGATAGCTAACCAGGGCCAGCAATGATCCCACGTTGGACAGCGCATACAAACGATAGGGAGAACGTCCCGGCGACGTCTGGCTGAACCAGCGCTGCATCAGCGGGCCGGTGGATGCGAGCATGAAATACGGACCGCCGACGGTGGCCAGCAGCAACAACAGAATTTGCAGCATGGGCGATTGATCGCCGATCGGTTTCCACGATTCAGAGGGAGCGATCGGCAGAAACGCCACGGAAAGCGACAACAGACTCAGGTGCGTGCAAGCCTGTGCTTTGCGACTGAGTCGTGAGCACAGCACATGCGCGTAAACGTATCCGCCCAGCAGCACGATCTGAAAAAACAGCATGCAGCTGGTCCAGATCGACGGCCCGCCGCCGAACCACGGCAGAATAAATCGGCCGATCAGTGGCTGCACCTGAAACAGCAAAAACGCACTGATAAAAATTGTAAGAGCATATCGCAGCATGCAGACCCCTTCGGAAGGATGTGAGCACTGTACTGCGCCGCCGCACAAAAAAAAGTTCCGGACCACGTTATGGCATAAATACGAGTGAGCACTTTTCTGTTTTCAGTGGCAATCCGTCGCGTTGAAGATTAGGAGCTAACCGGACTCGAGACGTCGTGCGTGCCAGCACGCATCCTGCGGGAATGGCACGACAATTGCCGTTACAATATTCAGCATTGTGATACGCAATAATGAGCCTTTAAACTCCAGAGTGATGATACGTGGCTTCACTCCCGCTGTGCGGATCTGGTCACCAGGACGATTGCAACAGGATCACCCTCGTGGCTTCCTCGCCGCTGGCCCATGGTTTCGCAGTCTTCACATTGCACCGGCGTAGGAGATTACCGCATGGAAAATTCTGCCAATTCTGCGCCGGATGCGGGACTTCGAATTCTTGCCAGGCTGATACTCATACCGTGGTTCGTTTGGGCGGTGTTTTGGACATGGTTCGTGGCGGCCGGACTTGTTGGCGAAAAGCACGATGGGTTACCAGTGCCGGTTTCTGCAGCCATCTTTTTGGTATACGCCTCATTGTATCTGGTATCGGTCATCAGCGCATTCAGATTAAGAACGGAAGTTCTGGGGGGCAAGTTGTTGGTAGCTTGCGGAGCGCTGATTCTGGTATCTGTTGTTACCATTTTTTATGCGCTGATGTGGTTCGATGACCAGGCGTTACCGCCATTAACGAAGTTCCTGGACACCACAGGAAGCATCCTCCTTTCCGCATTCGTCACACTATGCCTGCCACCGATCGTGGCCGGCCTGATGTTGATAAGCTGTCGTGGAGCATCAGCGACGACTGGAAAGCCGCACGTTTAGTTGGGCGGACTGCCATACGTGTCTGTTTGATGCTCAACGGTAAACACCTGTTGCTCGATAGATGATCAGGGTTGCTTCGTTCGCCACACAGTTCGGCAGTCGAGCGGATAGTCTGTCAGCATGCCATCGATCCCAGCGGCCTGAACTCGCTTCCAGGTATCTGCGTTCCGGCGAGACTCTCCCGCTCCGGCGTAGTTAAACAGTACCTGTTTTTTTCGCTCATGCAGTTTGGCAACCTCTTCAGCTGTTGGGGCGAATGTCAGCAGGAACACGTCCAGAAAGTCCTCCGTCAGTCGGGCATCGAGACTCTGGCGATTCACGTTCTGGCCAATGCGAAAGTTTGGGTTAAGCTTTTTCAGTCGTCGACTCAGCTCAGCACTCTGATCGAATGCGAATGACTCATTCAGCAGATCATACTTTTCCACCAGTGATAGCAGCTGCGGTTCCCCAGTCGGTGTGATGTGTTTGATGTTAAGAGCGATGATCGTCGGACCGCGTTTGCGGTCCTTTATCAATGCCAGCGTTTCTTCCAGTGTCGGAATTCGCACATCAGCAAAGACCGGGTCAAACCAGCTACCGGCATCCAGTGGCTTCAGCGCTTCCAGAGTCATGTCACGCACAGATCGGTCGGGGTGGTTGGTTGTGCGGCCGACGCTGTCATCGTGCAGAATCACCAGATGGCCGTCGCTGGACGTTCGAATATCCAGCTCAAACCCCATGCCGAGCTCGAGGCATGCCGCAAACGCAGGCAGAGTATTCTCTGGCGCATGCCGCAGCAGTCCTCGATGAGCGACCGGAACCGGATCACCAGCCCGAAGGACGTTGTTGTGGCCAGGGGCAATCACCAGGACCGCGGCGACCACCACGATCACCACCCGTTGACTATTGATGACCCGCCGACGGGGTTGGAATTGAAATGGAATGTTGCTCATGTGCGTTCTGCCTGTTGATGACGGACGGGCTTTTGACGGATGTTTTATTTGAGGTCAAAGACGGCCAGCACGGCGCGATGGTCTGAAGGCCAGCGGCCGTCGAATAAAATCTCAGAGGTCTGACGCGATTCGCCGATCACGGCTGCGCTGCGGACTTTCAGTCTGGAACCGTGAACGTAGATCATGTCAATGCGATCCAGCACCTGGTCTGCATACGGTCGACGACCGGGCGTTCCGTCCGCATACGGTGGGGTCCACGTATTACCGGGCTGTTTCGTCTCATCGGGAAAGGCGATTCGATAGGTGTCGTGCAGACCGAGTTTCGCCATTAACCGGGAACCCTTCCATGGGATTGGAAAACGCAGCGGCGTTGTTGTGGGATTCTTCACCCAGCGGTCCATGCCCCTGTCGGCGGCAGCGTCCGTCCAGTCCAGATGTGATGGCTCGTTAAAGTCTCCTGTCACCACGACCGTTTCGCCGGCGGCGATCCACGGACGAACGGCATCCAGCGTTCGCTGATATCCTCGATCACCGCCTGTCCGATCACTCGCTTTCAGAATGTTCTGTGCAAAGGTTGCAGCATCGGTGGGCACGCCATTTTCGCGAATGTAATCCTGCACCAGAAAGGGCCCGTAATCGGACGGACGCCAGTGACAGTTGACGACAACGACGCTGCCGTTTGCCGTGGCAACACGCGCGACCGTGAGCCATTTTGCATCCTGTACCAGTTGCAATGGCAGCTTTGAATAGATCGCTCCGACGCGGTTCCATTCGTCCCCCAGTTCGGCCAGCAGTCTTCCCGATTTGTCGTCTTCCTGGACCCCGACGACATCTGCCTTCGTCTGACGAATAACGCCTGCAATTTCATCGTACCGCGAGCCGCCAAAGCGGTCATTGGCAAACCCCACGTTGGCTGCGTTGCCACCTCCCTGCAGAATGTTGAACGACAACACGCGCAGGTTTGGTGGAGTGGCACTTTCGGATGGCAGTTTGTCCGACTGGGCATAATCCGTCGTGGAAACGAAGCCGATCAGCAGGAGAAAAGCGGTTCTCACTGCGTTCGGGTGGCGTGCGCCTTCCTTGTGGCCAGATCTTGTCATTCGTTCGTGACCTTCAATTCTGCCGGGCATTATTGCCGGGTGCTGAAAACATTGATTCTTAAAGAGTCTGGTCGTCGGCGCAATTTCCTGACACTATGGCATACCATAACACACTTAACGGAGTGGCAATTTACTGTAGGGATTCCAGTGGTGGGAGTCGTTAGGATATGTCTTCCCTGAATACGATTTCGAGTTCCAAAACCATCGGCGCGATTTTCTCAGATTGGGAACGCTCGGTGGGATGGTGCTGTCGTTTCCTGGTCTGCTGCGTGCGCTGCTGTTTACCACGACCTTTGGGATTTCACTGCACGAGTACTCGTCGTTGCCAGCGGCCAGAAGTCAATTTGACTTTTCCGGAGCCCATGCGGACACGATCATGTACCGCATGCCAGAAAATACCCGCTCCCAAAAACAGTACGATCACCGACTGCGCCTGCTGATTCAGAACACCGGTGACCTTGACCTCGCCGTTCGACATGGTGTGCCGCGATCGACGGCTCGCGGCTGGCTCAAGCAATCCAGAACGGACGTGGTCTCCATCGATGTTCTCGACATGGACGCC
>JAQWLN010000161.1 GCA_029247265.1 Fuerstiella sp. | reverse complement strand
CAGCTGTGGCGAAGCCTGGCTGTTCATTACAAAAGCGTGCTGTGCATCTCGCAACGGGCCGCTGAGCGTGCGGCGGGTCGCATAGATGTACTTGCTGTAGAAGTCGCCCTCTCGCGCAAATTCAAATCGCTCAACGTCGGGGACGTCTGAGCTGGCGAAGACGGCCTTTTTCGAATCCATGGGAACGACATCTGCAGACGCCTTCTGAAAAAAAGCGGCGGATGGCCCACGTTGTGTCAGCGTCCAGTTCGGATGCTGCACAAACGCCATCGTTGTGCTGTATGCTGGCGTGCCTGGCGGCGACAGACGTAGCATGACATGCGTCAAACCCAATGCATCGTATTCTTCACTCCATTGGGGGTTAACAAGATCACTCTCCGGCAACGGCTCCTCCGCGGCTGCGACACCAGGGCTGCTGGTGATCGATGGGGACTGGTCAGGACTCTTCAACAGACTGCGTCTCAGGCTGTCGAACCTGTAGATCGATGACCCATGGTTGCTGTAGCGGCCGAACGGGCGTACACGACTGTCAATGAAGCTTTGATAGCCGTGCCAGATAAGCAGGTCCCCCTGATTCATTCGAGTGTGGAAAACCTGTGCTTGTGGTGGAAGATCGGATAGCTGCTGTCCCAGCGTATGCATCGTCGTTTCCAGATCCGTCTCAAATCCGAGGCCCACGGGACTTCGTGTCGGCAGACGATCTGCAACCATGAAGAATGCCAGAAATGCCATGGCGAAGACTGTCACCGCACGTCCGCCGCGAGAAAACAGCACTTCTTTAGCGTCAACGGTGTATTCCTGGCGGAATGATCGGGCGTACCAGCGCTGAGCGGATGTACCCGCTGCCACGGCCGCCACCAGCGCTGCGGCCGGAAGCTCATGAACGGCAACCAGGGCAGCCAAGGAAAAACCGAGCAACGTAACAGCCCAGGGCAGGTCTTCCCGACTTCTGGAAATAAACAGAACTACGACAGCGATAATCAACATCGCGAGGCCGGTAACGTACGCGAACTCGAAGCCTTCCAGGACCTCGGGAGTCCAGAGTGGAAAATACTCCGTTCGACCGTCAAGCAGAACTGAGGCAGCCATAGGGTGGCCTCCGGAATCCGTAAGCGGCCGCATCATAGCCATTGATGGATACTCGACGGTATAAGTCGTGATGACGGAGGTGAGGCTTGCGATGGGGGCAGGAGTTATCAGCAATGCCAGTACAGAGAGGCCCGCTGCCTTCCAGAGCGGACCGGGCGACATACATGGTGCGTCGCCGTTGGGTTCAGACAGGATTTTGCAGATCTGCATCCCGGCTGCAAAAAATGCGATGGCAAAAATTCCGATATAGGCATGAGTATCAAAGTTCGCCCAAACAGCAAACAGCAGCGGAAACTTCCAATGAAGTCCCGTTGCACTGTCTTCGCGGTATCGGTGCAGGTAAAGCAGAACCAGGACCAGACCGATAAGTGTCACAATGTCGGTCACGGGCTGAAAGTCGATTGAGCCGGCGGCAACCGCCAGCACACAGCAGATAGAACTCCACCACGTCGGCATACCACTCACAGAAATCCGGGACAGTACGTATGCGATCAAACCCGCGAGCATTGCTTTGAAGACGGTGAGTCCGTTCGCGCCCCCAACCGAATAGACGTAGCTGATCAGATGGTCAAAGGCCCAGGCTGGAGCTGCGACTGACTGTCCGTTCAGAGAGTATGACAGTGCGTCCTGCGATGACGGTAGCAATCCCGTTTGCATCATCGTGTCGCCGGAACGGATGTGCACAAGCGTCCGCGTGTCGGCCATCTGACTGAACCCAAACAACACGGCCAGAAATATGGCCGCCCACCGCAGCATGAAGTCGCCGCGGATCGCCTCTTCTTCAACGAGTTCCGGGGTCAGTTCTTCCTCTTCAGGTAACTCGTCGTCAAAATCGGGTGTCTCGTTTGGCGAGCCAGGCAACTCCGATTCTGCCGAATTGGTCTGGGCGTCGTGGCTGAGTAAAGATTCCTCTATACCTTCGGCCGACTCGCCTCCGTCTTCAGAAACTATCGCGTCTTCGGGTGTCCCGTTTGTAGGCTGGTCGTCTTGAGGCTGATCGGGCTTTGTTTCGCCGCTATCGTCCTGAGAATTGCTCACGCTTTGTTCCTCGACACCGCAGATTTCGGCTGTCCGTCCGGTTTAGACAGTCGATGTTTACGTAACTCGTTTATTGAAAACCACTTACGGGGGTGCAGGACGTCTGGCACGCACGACCCCACTGAGTTGTGTACGAGGATCGGATAAGCATCGTTGGCGAAACGTCACAAAGCGACTGGAAGACGACCATACGGGGGCGACAGTCAGTCGTTTTCCCAACCCCATATTCCGCATAACAGTTGAGTGACGGTTGCTGAACTACAGTTCGAAGTATTCGTCTTCTTCGAATTCTTCCAGCTCTTCGGGTTCTTCCTCACTGTCCAGTCCTCCAGCGTTCGGCGTGCCCTCAGTCAGCACACCGTTCTGGTCAGACTTCAGCTCGTGGGGGACGGCGTCAACATCAGAAGTTTCTTCTACGGACGGACGCCGAGTTTCCAGGAATTCGGGGGAGATTACCTGTTCCGGCGATGCGGAATGCGGCGTTGCCGATTCGCCGCGCCGCGCGAGACTGCCGGCCGTCTGTTTTACCTTTCTGTTCACCGAATAGACCTTGATGAACAGCTCGATGCCGGACACGATGATGGGGACGTCATTCAGCCACACGCTCGCTCCGGAAGCCGGGCTCACGGTGATGAATTCGTCGTTGGCGTCGATCAGGCAGTGATTGGTGGCGACACCGCTGAGTTGAATACGAAGGTCGCAGCTTTCGCTGCTGCCGCATACGAAGCGTCCGGTTCGCGCAACAGATTGGATTTCTGCAGCGGAACTCCAGACTGGAATGAGGCTGTGGCAACCAATTTCAGAGGCTGCGTTCACCGGTATTGAGGATTGCGGGGCATCAAATTCTCCGTGAGTCAGTATGGAATTTCTCGGGCGCGAATTCGCAGGTTGAGAAAATCCACCCTGATCAGGCGACAAGCATGGGTTTACACGTTTGAGGAGGTATGTTCTGTCTGTAGTGATTATTCGGAGAGGGGTCGTATGTCGACATTCCTCAACCTATGGATCACATACACCAAAAAGCACACCCGGTCAAAATGCCGTATGGCCGTATTGTCGTTTCCAGCAGACGTGGCGGTAAGCCGTAACCAACTATGCAGATTCCCCAGCATTCGCAATGAGTACTAGCCCGGGGCGGAATCTGCGAGTGGTACCATTTGTGAAGTTTGTGCTGTTCCACTGGGTCGCAACTGCTAAGAATGGCGGTGCCGGCCTGGAAGCGAAGTGCTGCACACCTGAAACGATTGTGCGGGCGTATGCACTTGTCGTTTTTTCCATCCTGCGGAAGTCGGTTGCTAAAACCAAGGCGCCTGGTGGTTCCGGCGTACGGTTGCAGAACGTCCATGTCCGGAAGGGACGGCGTCTGCGACCCAAGTCTGCAATTGGTCGTAAAGGGGGGGCACCGGGACATCAGATCCAGGCACGCAAGAACAACGCAAGTTGGTTGAATCATTATGATACTCATACATCTGCGCACGATTCTGCAGAGGCTGCATGTGGCGGCGTGTGTCGGGCTAATAGCCGTTGTGTCCTGGGCACTGCTTAGCCCCATGCCGTTTGCTGCCGTCGGCGACACTCCACTGTCAGCTCTGAGCACCGTCAGCGACCTTCTGCTGCATTGTGGGGCCTATGGTCTGCTGAGTTTCGTCTGCAGTCTCGCGGTCGCAGACAGGCAAAATGACGGGGCCAGACGAGTTCTGCTGGCGCTGTTGATTGCCCATGGCGTTGTCAGTGAATTGCTGCAGACACTTATTCCCTACCGCAGCTGTGATCCGTTTGACTTTCTGGCTAACATGACTGGGATTGCAATGGGGACTGTCGCTGTGACATGGGAAATTCCCTTTTTTCGGTACGCAAAGATCGCCATGATTCCGAATCATGCCACGGACCCGACGTCGGTGGAGAGATGATGTGAGCATCCGAATTCAGAGTGAATTCCGGGGCCATTCGTTCATAGATGTCGGGCATGGCCTCACGTGCTGAGTCACAGACGGTTAACGTCGTGACGGCGCCTCATCGGACGCGGATTCGGGCGGCCGGATCATGATGACATTATGCCGGACGAAAGTGTCTTCCGTGGGTCCCGGCTGCTTAACACTGAGCTTCGATTCGACGAAGTCGAACTTCTCGATAATTCGTCCGATTGATGGCAGCAGGCTCAGTACATCCTGGACTGGTGCCAGGTCAGGACCGTTATTTCCCTGGCCTGCCATGCCGATCAGCATGGGCAGCATGGAGCCCACCTGCTGCAGCCCCTTGCCGAACTGCCGAATGCTCTCGCCAGTGTTGCTGTAGCTGATCGCATGCACGTCACCTGTGACTTCAAGACCGAACTGGGCAAACGTATCGCTTGTGGCAAACGACTCGTTTTCTCCTTCCTTTGTCATCATCACCGATTCGATGGCATCGGCGTGGGACCCCAATGCCAGCCAGCCGTCCTGAAATCCTATGGTGGGCGTCATGCCACCCATCATCAGGAAAATACCGGCGGACAGCTCTTCAAAACCTTCCAGGCGAGCAGATTCTTTGATGGTCAGTCCCTGTGCCCGGACCTGAGGAATCTGCTGCAGCACTGCGACGCCTCTATGAATCAGAGCACGAATGCGATCCGGTTTTTCGCAGCGCAGAAACATAGCGGACTGTTGCGACTGTCCAAACGGAGTCGGCGGCCCGGGGAATGACACGGAAACAGATTCCCCTCCAAATCCCTGCAGCAGATCTTCGTTCAGGTGAACATCGTACGTCTCCTGAAGGGCTGCCAGGTGGTCAAATGCCTGCTGTGATTCGGGGAATATTTCCGGAACCTTCTGTGTCACCCATTCGTACAACGGATGGAGTGTTGCGCCACTGTTCAGAGAGAAACTGCTGGCGGTCGCAGGGACCCATTTTGACCAGTTCTTGAACGGCTCCTGATCGGCTAACATTTTGCCGAACGTCTTCTCACGGAAGTCTGCCGCCGTTTTGCCAAAGGAATCTGACCGATTCGTGTATCCATCTGTGTATTCTACGGTTACTTCATAGTCAATTATGGAAACTTCGCTGAGGAACGACTGCAATAATTGAGCGACACGCTGAGCTTCATCGTTGCCGGTACCGACACGCTGAATTAGGGCAACAAGTCCGTTCAGGTTGCGGAACATGGTCTGTCCATCAAAGAACACCACTGCATCGTCGGCCTCAGGAAGATGTGACATGGCTTCTTTGAAGCGAGCGTCATCGAACTTTGATTCTTTGTCCGGGTTGTCCAGCAGTGTCAGGCCCTGCTTAAGCATCGTCGGGTCGGTGCTGAAGACGAACAGGTCGCCACGAATTCCGATGACGGGATTAAATGGCACACGTGGAGGCAACTGCAGAGTTGTCAATTGCGTGTCGTTCTGTGTCTCTTCGACAACTGTTAAGTTTCCGCCGGCAGCTTCTTCTGCCAGTCGAAACAGATTAATGATGCCCTCGGCCAGTGATGCGGCACCGTTCTCCGGGAAACGGGCCATGACGAGATGTTGAGAGGTGAACCCCTGGGGCTTGAGAGCATCAAACTTGACACCTTCAAACTTCTGGCAGTAGACGACTTCGCTGCAGTTTGCGAGATGTTCCCATTCAATGGGCTCAACAGCTTTTTTCAACGTATCACGCACCGCAAGAAGTTGGGCGACGTCAGCTTCAGAGGCTCGTGATTGTACGATCTGCACCGTACGTTCGATGATTCTGGATTTCTCAACTGCCTCCCGGATTTCATTATAGTACGCCTTCTGATAATCACGCTCCGGGTTGTGTTTTCCGTAGATGGCCAGAAACACATCGGGCGGAATGGCATCGCTGAGATCCCCGGCCATGACGGGACTGACCGCGGCCACCAGCAATGTGGCCAGAGAGGCAGATTGAATCCAGGTTTTTATTTCGTTCATCTCGTCGTTGAGGCTGCTGAAAAACAGATGTGGCAGGGCTGTCACGACGTGCGACGCCCAGAAGCGGGTACCACACGAATGATTCACATGCCGTAACTCAGGAGATTCGCCGTGGGGAGTCGCTTCCTGGAGGAAATCTCGAAAGATTGCTTCGGAAACTTCGGGTGTTTCCATCACCACGTGGCAACGGTTAGGGAATGGCGTCGAGCAGTTTGTCCTTGTGCATGGTGTGCAGCAGTCCTTTGGGCACTATCGACACTCTTGAAACGACCATTTCTACAATCTGATTGCGGGCGATGGCGGTCAGTCTTCCCGGTTTCCGCATGTCGTTCTCAACCCGAAACGAATCTCCGGCAAGGTTGACGATTCGACCGGCGACGACCTTTCCGTTCAGGGGCACCATTCGGACGCTTCCATACTGATCGCCCATCCGTTTGCTCGGTTCAGTGAATGACTCCAGAATGCCGCATGGACTGAAACGGCCGAACAGTTCCGTGAAGATACGGGCCGACGGAACCGCTCTGATTGTCGAAGTGACGACAGGAAAACACTGGGGTGAGCCAGCGGAACACAGCAGAAGACCTGGAAATGTGGAGCAGGAACGCATTTTTTTTCTGCGAATTAACTCAATGGAACTCAATGGAACTCGATGGATGTGGTCGTATGCAAACGAAGGTGCACAGCACAGACAGGCGACGTGGGGGGGAGTTTTCGGATTCGCAGCGGGTGCCCGCTGGAGTTCCCGGGCTGGAAATGACTCTCAACCCGTCTGACGACATCCCCGGATGTGCACAGGAAGACGTGAGCCTTACTTTTTTCCGTTCATCCTGGTTCTCGGTGTTTCCAGGCATGCAATCGCCTGGGCATCGGTTAATAATGGCGTCCCGGTCGGTGACCGAAGCCGACCGAACCCGAAGACACCAATTCCACTGCCACGATGGCGAGTCCGCAGGAAGACCGAAAGCATGCCGATTAAGGTCCGTTGCAAAGAATGCAGCACTGTTCTGAATGTTTCTGACAAAGCGGCCGGGCGCGCCGTAAAGTGCAAAAAGTGTGGCGCACGAGTTTCTGTACCAGCCGCAGGAGGCAAGTCCGGAAGTAAATCCGGTGCCGAGAGTGCTGGCAGGAAACGTAAGAAGAAGCGGGCTGCCGCGCCGGAACCGTCGTTCGACGAACCTTCTGATGCAGACGACATGTTCGGCGGCCTTAATCTGCGCAACGCAGAAGATAGTGATCAGCAGGTCTGCCCCAACTGCACTGAATTAGTGGATGAAGAAGACGTTGAGTGTCCGAAGTGTGGAGTGAATATTTCGACCGGGGTGCTGAGCGAAACGCAGCGAAAGAAAAGAGCCCGCAAGGGGCCCCCGCCCGAAGAATTCTATTCGGTGATCTGGCCAAACGGCTGGGCGTTCGTGAAGAAGCACTGGGGCTTCGTGTTCAAGACGGGATTTGTGTGGGGGTTTTCGCTGTCGATGTCGATTCTCGCCGCCTTCACCTTGAATTGGATCATCGAAACTCGCACTATCGAGTTGACTGAGTCCGCCACTGGAGACGGGATCACCATCTCCGCCGATGGAGTGTTCATCGATCTGAGCGGTGATACCGATGGAGACGTCGAGTATGACGGTGTCCGGTACACTAAAGGGTCCACACGACTGCGAGACGGGAAACTGCGACTGCCATCCCCACGAGCCGGTGCCATTTTTTCTCCACCGTCTTACTTCTGGGCCTTTATCTTCCTAATTTTCACCCTGGGAATGGGCGGATGGGCGTGGACGTTGTCCAGCAAGATCGTGGCGCTGACGATGGCCGGGGAAAAGAAAATTAAACGTTTCAACAGCGACATGTACGGCAATATGACGAAGGGATTCACGTCCATCTTCTGGCCGATTGTTCTGATGTATCCTTTTATCTGGATCCCGGGTGCGATGGCTCTGTCCGGCGTTGCACCGATCCCGTGTCTCATCACATTTGTTGTTCTGTTTCTGGTCCCCTATTTCGTGTTCCTGCCAACTGCTGTGGTACACATGGCTCAGCCGTACAGTTATCGCGCGTGGTTACTTAGCTGGATGAGCAAAGATCTATTGAATACGTTGGCGCCGGCGCTTTACGTCGCAGCGATTTTCACCTTTACAGTCCTGCTGGTTCCGTTGGGAATTGGCATCGGACTTGCCGTTGGGTGGGATCAGTTTGCCAACTTCTACACCGGCCGGATCGAAACAGCCGCGCTGGGTGCGATCTCCAGCTACAGTGCCAAAGAGGCAATGGGCAGTTTTAACTTCATAATCCTGCGAATGCCGTTTCTGTTGATCGTTTCCTTTCTTGTCTGCACGACACTCTGCATGATCCTTGCCATCCCGTCCGTATTCATGATGCGGGTCTTCGGTCTGTTCGGACTCTATTTTCGGCCGGATCTGGACCTCTGTGCCGAACAGGTTCCGCTGGCTCCCGCTGGATTCGGGCCGCGGTTTCTGGCAGTTCAGGTTGACATTCTTGTTGGCGGTCTGATTGCTCTGGCCGCTGCCGTCGCTGGCACCATTGTAAGCGCCGTGGTCGGACACCTTTACAATAGTGTTACGGCTGAATACATGGCCTTCAACGTTGTGTTGTGCGGCGGCACGGCGATCGCTCTGGCCTTCTATTTTGCCAGGTGGGAGTCGGGATCCGGGCGGGCCACGCTGGGGAAATGGACCTTTGGCATGCTCGTCCTGCAGGATGATGATTCCCCGATGCCGTTCAAACTGGCGGTGAAGCGTTTCGCGATGTCTCTGGTTTCGGTTCTCACTTTGTCCGGAAGCTTTGTGATGTGTTTCTTTCGGGCTGACCATCGGGCCCTGCACGATCGGGTGACAAAAACGAAGGTCGTCTGGCGCGGCGATGAAAATCTTTGAACAGTGCCGCTACGGCCGGTTACTGAACACCTGGTCACTGAGACGCGGGAATGCGGCGTTATGCTCTTCATGCCTAGTCGGCATTCGTTGGCGCCCTCGCAATCGGAAGCTGGACACTGTCGCAGTGGCAGGTGGTGCGAGTCTGCTGGGCGGGCATTCTCGAAAGTTCGGACCAAATGACAGCGTCACGATACAAACCGCCTTACGACAGCACTCAATAGACAGGTCGAACGCGTGATGTTGGTCCATTCAAGAAAACGAATTGGCGATCTGTCGCTGAATGTTGTCGAAACTGAAAGTCAGGAACCAACGTTAGTCATGCTGCACGGTGTCACGCGCCGTTGGCAGACCTTTCTGCCTGTTGTCAACGCACTTGCACTCCGACACAAAATCGCATTGGTTGATTTTCGCGGACACGGAGATTCTGACCGGGCGGCCAGCTACGCAGTGACGGACTATGTCGACGACATCTGCGACTTGATTCACGACCATATTTCGGGACAGGTCGCATTATATGGGCATTCTCTGGGAGCGATGACGGTCGCTGGCGTTGCCGCCAGACTTGGTCACCATGTTTCTGCGATTGTCATGGAAGATCCACCGCTGCAAACGATGGGAACACGTATCAGCTCCACCCCGCTGCTGAGCTACTTTACTGGTGTATCACGTTTTGCCGGCAGTACACTGGATGTTGGTGTCCTGGCGCGACAGCTGGGAGACGTGACATTTCATGATCCAGACTCCGGAACGGAACAAAGGATCGGTAGTACAAGAGACGATGCTCAACTGAGGTTTGCCGCCTCCTGCCTGAAACGACTCGATCCTGCGGTATTCGGCCCCATTCTCCAGTCACAGTGGCTTCTGGACTACAACGTTGATGAGGTGTTCAGCAGTCTGAAGTGTGCGTCACTGCTGCTGCAGGCAGATCACGGGGCTGGGGGGATGTTGACTGAAGCCGACGCATCTCACTTGTGCGAGCTCAATGCGAATATTGTCCGGGTACGGTTTGCAGGCGTTTCGCACGGGGTTCACTGGACGGCCACACAGCAGCTTCTGAACACCGTATTGCCGTTTCTGGAAAGCGAGCGGCAATAAATCGGTCTCCGCCCGGTCAGTATCCCAGCCCTAAACACCTTCGGTGGCCTTCCCATGCTGATTTTGGGGCGTTGTCGCTCGTCCCTTCTTCCAGTTCCGGAGTTTGCGCCCCCACGACACCGGACGTCTGCGTATCCAACTGACGGGGATGGTGCGCAAAATGGTTTTCAACTGCGTTTACCGCTGTTTGAGACATTCCTGACTGCACCAACCGTCCTGATTTCACCAACTTTTCTGACGTACAGTCCGTGATATTGTCAGCTTCCACTTATTGCTCAGCGCATCGATTTCTTTCGTGGTCATTGGCCATGACATTAATCCTCGTGACCACCGGAGTGTGTTCCGCCGCTGAGCTGACCGCACTTCGTCTGGGGTATGGCGGGGTGGGTACGACCGGGAAATGGCTGCCAATCACCGTGGAAGCAGGTGGACTGCCAGCTGGCGAGCATGTTCAGCTGCGAGCTGCTTTCTCGGACCCACGTGGCGATACCTGTGTGCAGATCGTGGATGAAGTTGAAATTGGCATGGACGGCTCAGCAAGTCTTACGGGCTGCTTTCGATGCGGCAGAATCGAGGGACTTGGGACCGTTTCTCTGAATTTGACGGGGGCTCCTGACAACGCAATTCTTCGCATGGCCATCGCCCACGCAGAGAACGTGGAGCCAGCTTCATCGGATGCCCTGATTCATCGAACGCTGAAGCTGAACAAGGCCGGAACGTTGACGCTCATGACGGTCGGTGAAGTCGCCGGGATTGAGGAATTTCTACGCAACACAGAATTCTATTCAACGACTCAGCCTTTGCTGCAGGGCGTGCGCGTTGCGTCGCTCCGGCAGCTTCCCGATATTGCGGTTGCTTACGAATCTGTTGACTACTTGTTACTGACAGACGAGTTCGCGATGTCGCCCGCGCAGACTGCGGCAATTCAACAGTGGGTCAGGGCTGGCGGCAATCTGTTCGTCAGCGCCGGGAATTCCGTCACGGAATTCGTCACGACTGACCTGGGAGCCTGGTTGAGTCCGATCTTCGGTATTCGTCCGGAACCCATTCCGACCAGGGATCTGACAAGCCTTCAGGGCTACGTGCAGGGAGCGAGTCGTCTGGAAGACAACTTCAGATCGGTGCCAATGGCCGTGCTTCAGCGGGGGCAAACGCTTCCGGAAGTCGACTCACTGAGTGGTCTGATCATTGGACGACAGAGTGTGGGCACGGGCGTGGTAACGTTCATTGCTGTGGACATCAATCAGCGTCCGGTGAGTCGGTGGCCGTCACTTCCACAGTTCTACGAGACTCTTTTGCTGGGCGAAAAACTCACCAGGCGTTCGGCGCAAACGTCACGAAATATGCGAATCTCGCAATCCGGTGTCTCGGACCTGTCAACTCAATTGATGGCCGCTGTTGATGCGACGTCTGAAGAGGGACGGTGGTCGACTTGGGGCGTTATGGGAATTATTGTTGGTTGGTTGCTGCTGATTGGCCCGGTTGACTACCTGTTAGTGACGCGGGTTCTTAAACGGCCGCATGTTACATGGATCACATTTCCCTCACTGATTTTGGGCGGTGCGGCTGTCGTCTATTCGTTTGCTGCGGACAATCCACTTCTGCAGCTGAACCAGTGGCATGTTCTGGATGTGATCGCGGATGGTAACAAAAGCTATATTACGGCCAGGTCGTGGATGAGTGTGTCGTCGCCCCGTACAATGCGGTCTGATGTTAAGGCCCTGCCATCGGTGCCTGGCGATACCTCTTCGAATCCTTTAGCACGATTGACATGGGCCGGTCGTGCCGAAGACGTTTTTGGGGGAATGTACCGCACGGGCGGCATTTCACTGGGCCGTCAATCTTATACGCACGAAGGATTTGACGACGGCCGGCTGACTGGGGTGCCGTTTCTGACAAACGGTTCGCGATCTCTGTTCGCGGAATGGAATACTCAGTGTGAAAGTCTGATTGACACACAGCTGTCGGCGTCGGGATTCGGGCTACTGACAGGAACGTTTTCTCATAAATTGCCGTTCCCAATTACAGACTGGATCATCGTCTACGGAAATCGTGTCTACCGTACGAGTGGCCATACGAGTCGTGCGACGCGATTGTCGCCCGGTGACGTCTGGGACTCCAATTCGCCGGAAATCTTTCCCTTTGATCTCAAGACGTGGCTTACTGGAGTCAGAAGTACCGCGGGGGGCGGCAATGAACCTGTGTCGACGCGGGGTTCGACGCAGATAAATACTCCCTACGATAAATCGTCGACTGATCCTCATTACATTTTGACTATGGCCAGTCTGTTTGATGCCGCCGGTGGTTCAAACTACACAGGACTCGCTCAATCCCTGTTCAGACAAATGGAATTGAGCGACAGCATTCGAATGAACCACGCCGTATTGATCGGACTCGCGGAAACACCGTCAACGGCTCTGGCAGTTGGCAAACAAACGATTGAGCCCGCGATTAGTCAGACCGTTATTCGCCTGCTTCTTCCCGTTAACCGAAAGCCATCCAGTGGTCTCGCCCGGACGAGGGAAGAATTGGAAAAGCTGAAGGAAGCAGAGTAAGAGGAATATTGACTCGTGATTGAAACTCGTAACCTGACTAAGCGATACGGAAACCTGATCGCTGTCAACAATATCAATCTGAAGCTTGGCGCGGGGGACGTGTTTGGATTTATCGGTCCCAATGGATCCGGTAAGACGACAACAATGCGCATGATCGCCACGTTGCTGAATCCGGATCACGGTGAAGCGTACGTGTGCGGTAAGTCAATCTATACGAATCAGGAAGATATTCGTCGCCTGGTTGGTTTTATGCCTGACTTCTTTGGCGTCTACGACGACATGACCGTCATCGAGTACCTTGAGTTCTTCTGCGCGGCATACCGAATTACGTCCTCAGCCAGACGCAGGATCTGCGAAGAGAAACTTGAACTTGTCGACATGGCATTTAAACGCGATGCGATGGTGAATGAGTTGTCCCGCGGCCAGACTCAGCGAATCGGCCTGGCCCGTACATTGCTGCACGACCCTCAGGTACTGCTGCTGGACGAACCTGCGAGTGGTCTCGATCCACGCGCACGGATCGAAATCAGGACGCTGCTGAAGCGACTCGGCGAAATGGAGAAGACTGTCATTGTGTCCAGCCACATTCTTCCTGAACTGGCGGACGTGTGTACTCGCGTTGGGATGATCGAAAAAGGTAACCTGATTATCGACGGGAACGTGGCCGAGGTCATGAAGCAGGCTCGACAGCGCATCGTGCTGAACATACGTGTGAAAGAACGTACAGAGGACGCCGCAAAACTTCTGGAACAATGTGACTCAGTCGAAAAAATCAACGTCACCGACGATCAGATGATCGAGGTGACTTTGAAGGAGGCGGTCGAAGATTACAGTGATATCCCGTCGCAACTCGTCAATACCGGCTTTGCCCTGAGATTGTTTCGTGAGGAAGAAGTCAACCTGGAAACCGCGTTTATGGAGCTGACGAAGGGCCTTGTTCAGTAGTCCGCTGAAAACGCGCCGAACCAGGTGAGCTGCACATAAATTGGCTCATGAAAATTCGCCGTCCCAGCCGTTTAGCTTCAGGAAACTGTCTTTCCAGTGATAGTGATCCAGCAAACCGTTCAGCGGACGCTTCATGATTCGCAGGGCTGCGTAAACCGCTTCGACAGTGGCCAGTCCGCCGTCCGGATCCTGAGATGTTTTCGAAGTGCGTGGATATGCTGTTTTGATGTTGGGTAAAGTCCGAACCGGGACGCCCTGGTAGAATGGCTCCATCTTCCGGGCCAGTTTCCATGTTCCATCCAGAACAAGTAGTCCCGCTGCTGCATCGGCTTCACTGAGCTCTTCGCCACCCATCCCCAGACGGACAAACCCGTCCAACGGCACTGTCACTTTATTCGGGAACGTGAAAAACGAAAATTCATCCCGTACTCGCAGCGCCTCCACAGAGCATTTGCTCCGTTTCTCTCGCGGGTGGACGACGATGATTGTTGGCGGGAATCCTGGCGACGACTGAATGTCTGCGGGAGACTGCCCGCTCGGTTCCGCGTCCTGTGTGGTTGAATTGGGCATGTCTCAGCCGTTCTTGATTTTTTCAATTTCCGCCTGCATGTCCGAAATTTTTTTCTCCAGCCGAGGCACGTCTGCGGGATCATCCGGCTGGTCTTTGGCTGCAGATAACAACTGGAGATCCTTCTGGATCTTGTTCTTCAATGCCTCAATCTGTTTCTTTTGTTTCTTATTCAGGGCCATTCGAGTGCAATCTGCTCCGTGAAAGGACATGTTGTGGACAATCGACGTGCTTCAAATTCTCGAAGTGTAGTCACTGCGTCCCGGAATGCGAAACATGAGTTCTGCCACAGAGAAACTAAATCTTCTGATCAGTGAATCTGTACTTGGTGGCTCGTTTCGCAAGGCCGTGTTCAGCAAACCTGTGGAGAAAACATCTGACGGTCCGAGTCGAGTCGACGTGCGTCCGGTGAAGGTGAAAGGCGGCCTGAAGCTTCAGATGACTTACCGGATCGGTACTCAGGAACGTCACGAAAACGTTGACACGAAAGAAGGCGTTGTGCAGATGCAGCAATTTGCCGGGCTGATGTTTTGTGACGCACACATCACAACCTCCGACGCGGAATGGTCAGCTCGTTACAGCAGGAAGGGCAAATTTACACTGACAAAGCGAGGGGCAACAGTCAGTCCCTCTGAATTAGACGCCAGTCACGACCGGAATCGAAGATACCTGATTCCCGATGGCGAGCCGTGTCCGTTTTTGATCGCCACGGGCATTATGTCCGCCGATGGTCGCGTCGGAGCAAAGCATTACGCCAAGTTTCGGCAGATCAACCGCTATGTTGAATTCATCCGCGATGTCGTGGATCACCTTCCCGGCGATGGTGTGATCAACGTTGTCGATTTTGGTTGCGGCAAAAGTTATCTCACGTTCGCTACGCACCATTTCTTTCGGAAAGTGACTGGCCGTCAGGTCAGGATTACAGGACTGGATCGTCGACAGGACGTCGTGAATACGTGCAACAGGATCGTACATGACCTGCACCTTGATGATATACACTTCAGCATAGGAGATATTGCCGACTTTCAGCCTGCCGGGCAGGTGCACCTGGCAATTTCACTGCATGCGTGTGATACAGCGACTGATGACGCACTGGCCGCAGCCGTTGCCTGGGGAACAGATGTAATTCTGGCAGTGCCTTGTTGCCAGCACGAACTGGCCTCGCAGTTGCCGAAAGATCGACAGCCGATGTTTTCGGATCACGGAATTCTGCATGAGAAATTTTCGTCGCTGGCGACGGACGCGATGCGAGCCAACCTGCTGGAATGTGCCGGATACCATACCCGAGTCATGGAATTCATCGACATGGAGCACACGGCCAAGAACCTGCTCATACGTGCCATTAAGCGTACGAACGGCGACACCATTACGACCGGCCGCTGTCGAGAAC
>JAQWLN010000178.1 GCA_029247265.1 Fuerstiella sp. | reverse complement strand
CCGCTCCGACACTGATGGTGTCGTTTCCTGCTCCCGCGATGACGCTGTTTGAGCCGTCCTGCAGCGTGATGATGTCGTCGTCGCCGTTGCCCAGGTTGATCGATTCGATCAGACGCTGGTCGCCGTTGGCAAAGAAGAACGCTAGACCGTCGTCGCCGAGAATTGTGTTGCTGCCGGCTCCGGCCGTGATCTGGTCAGCCCCAGCACCGCCAATGACGGCGTTCGTACCTGCTGTCAGTTCGATGATATCCGCGGCTCCGGAAGCGAAGTCTGTGCTGGCGATGTTCAGCAGAGTTCCGGAATTCGTCAGCAGAATCGTGCCGTTGTCGCCCAGCACGATTGCGCTGGCGGTGGGCGTGTTTCCTGCGACGTCGATAGTGTCGCCGGCAGCTCCGCCAATGACAATATTTCGCCCCGCACCGACATCGATATCATCGACATCACCGATGTTCGGATTCAGCGTTTTGACTTCTGTGTTTCCGGTGGGATTGCCGCCGCCGCCTGTGAGAACCTCCAACTGTCCTTCGTCACCCAGCACATAATTCGTGCCGCCGCCGGTGGACACTTTATCATTTCCGAAGCCGGCGATGACCGTATTCGTTCCGCCCTGCAATTCGATCACATCGCGGGCACCATCGCCGCTGTTGCTGGTTTCGATTTTGCGAACAGTTCCATCAGCAAAGAAGGTGACCTGACCGTCGTCACCCAGAATTGTGTTACTGCCGCCGCCAGCCGTGATGGTATCTCCACCGGGGCCACCGATCATCAGCGCCATCGTGCTGGAACTGGTGAATGTGTCGCCGTTGCCACCACCGGCTGCCGCCGCCGCCACGCTGCTGAGCACATGCGTGCCACTGTCGTAGACATAGGTGCCGCTGTCTCCGAAGGCGATGACCGGTGTGGTGATCGTATTCGCCGTTGCTGTGGTAATCGCGTCCGCTCCATCGCGGCCCTGAATGATCAGCACACCGCTCGTGCTGGCGGTGGCTGCGACGATGATGGTGTCGTCCTGGTCTCCTGAACGAATGTCAACCAGCGGTGCCGTGAGAGCACCATGAAGCGCGATGTTGGCACCGACGGGAACTGTATCCGCATCAGAATCTGCCGCCTGAATCGTCAGCCGGTTTTGCGCGATCACTGTAGAGGTGGGCTGCAGTGAAATATTATCGCCGGCTCGCAACGTGACGTCGCCGCCGGTGGATTCGACGGTGATGCCGGAGTTCACAGTGAGATCGTCGCCCGCTGTGGGATCTTCCGTTGCCAGGATCACGATGTCCCCGGCCGCGGTGACGTCGCTGGCGATCGTGATCGGACTTTCGGCCGTCAGATTCACTTGACTGCCGGAAATCAGCCCTGTGCCGGTCACCGTCAGAGATCCGGTGTTGTGAATGTGACTGCTGCCGAGTGTTGACTTCCCCTGTACGGTAGAAATAGCGGTTGTTAATGGCTGCGACTCACTGCCGATATCCTGAGCCGCGAACAGAAAGACAGTTCCCGAAAGAATGTTGTAGTCCACGCCGGTGGCTCGAGCATCAATGATGCTGCCGGTTGCGACGTCAACGAACGCAGTGGATGACGCGCCCGTTGCAATCGTGTTCAGATGCAAATCGCCGCTCTGTTCTCGGACGTAGAGATTGCCGAGGTTGCTGAAAGCGGTGAGCGAATCGGTTGCCGTACTGCCTGTGTTGATTTCCAATTCTTTTGAGGCTGCTCCGATACCGCCGGTGAGAGCCGTCAGAGTAATGCTGTCGCCCGTCACGTCGACGTCGTCGGCCGTCGAAGCATCTGCATCGATGATCGAAAGGTGAGACTTTAACGTCACGTCACCGTCGGATGATGTCACGCTGACAACTCTCATGTTGCCCAGTGCTTCCCAGAGATGCACGCCAGTCTTGCCAACAGCCGTCAGAATTCCGCTGTTTCCGTGATCGATATCCAACAGATTGCCACTGATGCCGATGCCGCCGCTTGCCGCCGACAGCTGAATGCCAGTTCCAGCTTTGATGTTGACCAATTCATTGTTAAAGTAGTCGGAAATCGATCCGGTGGACGATGTGACGACAACGTTTCCCTGCTGCGAATAAATCGTTTCCAGCGGTAAATCGCCGGCGGTTTCCACGATCACGACGTCATTCTTTCCGCGAGCGGTGAGCGTACCGGTGCCCTGCAGATCGATATCGAATGGTTTCGCGGTGGTTCCGATTCCGCCGTCGGCGGCTTCGAGAACAAGGTTTCCGGATTCAACCGCCGGCGTTCCCGTACCGAATTTAGAAATCGCATCGCCGGTTTTCAGCGCGACGATGCCCGCCGTTGTGACGTTTTCAATTTTCAGCTCATTTTCTGAACCGACGAACACAGCACCGGTTGCGGAAACGTTCAGTTTCGTGGTGGCTGTAAGGTCAATGTCGTCGCGTTGACCGACTTCGATCTTCGTCAGGATGATTCCCGGAGCATTCGGGTTCAGTGCAACCTGAGTCACCGTGGCCGCTCGTCCGGTTTCCGTCGTCAACACGCCTTTTTGCGTTAAACGCAGTTCAGTGGCCGTGACGGAAGCGATTTCCCAGTACACACGCGGTGGAGAAATGTTGGCGGACGCGGATTCCAAACGAATATGCAGACCGGCCTGAAAGCCATCTGTAATCCAGCTGCCTGAGGTCCGTCCGATGATATCTCCGCTGGTCGCGTCGGGCGTGAAGTTCAGGCTGTCGGTAAATTTTTGACCCGCGATAAAGACAACGTCCGCACGTTCGGCTCCTGCAAGAGCGACACGTTCCGGAGTTGTGAGTGACGACTTCGACAGGTCGATTGTGATGGCGTCGGTGTATTTGCCGACGTTGCCCGAAGTCACATCGACAGTTACGTTCTTGCCGCTGATGTTGTCGGCTTCGATAGTCGCCTGCGTGTCGGTGACTTCGTTCAGCAGTCCGGCACCGATCGTGTACAGCAGTTCGTCTTCAGTCCAGATTTTGATGCTGCCGACGAGACCATCATTTTCAGCCGTTGAGAGCGTGTACTCGAAGTTGGCCACGTTCCCTGCCGTCAGATCGCCCGCATCGTATGCCCCGCGATCGTAGGCATCCCACGTGGCGTGTAGAGTGTGATATTGCTGTGTTCGTGAATTCTGCAGCGTCGTGATGGCGGCAGCGATGAAGTCTTCCAGCGGTTGACCAGTCAGTCCGTTGGCTGTGCCTTCGGCGCGATAAACAGCGTCGTAGTCCTGCTGTTCCTGTTCTGAAAGTGTAATTTGGAACGTCGCATCGTACGTGGTCGAATCGATCTGGGTGTTCCGCCAGTTCCAATACGTTCGGTACTCACCTAACTTGCTGGCTTTGAAGGTGTTCAGCGTTTCTGTGACTTTGTCGTTGGCTCCAGCTCCCGCGGTCAGCTGCAGGTCTTTCCACAGCCCATTGGCAAGTTCGTTGTAGGTTCGTTCGTCGCGTTGTTCGAGTTTGTTGCCGTCGATCAGCGAACCCGTTTTCACTTTCAGCCCGACATCTCCCGTCGACGAAACGATCGACTTCACGTGCAGATTGCCGGTCAGTTCTTCCAGGTAGATACTGCCGGACGCTGTGGCGACAAAGACGCTGGTGTCTGCGGTGCCGGAATCAACCGTCAGATAGCGATTGGCGGCACCGATGCCGCCGCTGCCCGCTGTCAGGGTAACAGAACCGCCGTACACATTCGGAGTGGACGTGTAATGTGTCGGACGAACGATTCCGCCCAGACTGGTGAGAGTTACGTCGTGGCGGCCTGCCGATTTGGCCTGTTCCAGATGCAGCGGTCCGCTGATTTCGGAAAGACTGATGGCACCCGCAGCGACGGCGTTGATGCCCGCCTCCGCGATGTCTGGTACGTTCGTCGTGACACCGGTGATCTGCCCGCCACTCGAAGAAAGAACGACTCGTCGACCGCCCACTGCTGCATCTTCAGACGCCTGCACAATGCCAGCTGACGATGTGACCGTGGTCACGCCGGTGGCGTTGAGAATCGGGCCTGACAGAATGATTCGTCCGCCGGAATTTGACGTGACGGTCACATCGGCCTCGTCCTGCCCAATAAAATCGATCGCAATCGGCCGGTCAGCGCGGAACGTGTGCGTGGCAACAGTTTCCTGCTTTTTTTCTTCCACCCAGGTCTGATAGTGAGTCTTCTTGCCGTACCACGTGCTTGTTGACCACTGTCGCGTCTTGAATTTTCGAGGTGCTTCTGTGTCGTTGGCCTGAGAGCCGTACGTGTAGTCTCCGTCACTAGAGCCGCTGCGGTAGAAGTATGTCCCTTCATCCATCAGTTTTGGTTGCGAGATCGTTTCTGTGTGAGGTCCGCTGGTGATGTTGCTCGGGTCAGCGGCCAGAGCATCAATTCCCAGCCATGCGGACGAACCGTACGTGGTTGTGGTTCGCGTGGCCGTCTTCATGCCAACTGAGAAGCCATAACGCCAATTGCTTCGCGGCGAGTACGTTCCGTCCACTGGTGCTGTGGCATCTGGTGCCTGGCCGTACAGCGTAGTCTGAGGATTGGCGCTCGTGCCTTTGGCCTTGTCAGCCAGCAGCAAAGTTCCTGAGCCGCGTTTGGAAGCGTCAAGGCGTTCGATTTCTACATCGAACGCGGTTTTGTTGTCGACTTTGATGTCGGCATAGCCATTCAGCACACGAATCGTGCCGCCGCCGGTGCTGAGAATATGCCCGGTCAACTGTACGTTGCCACCGCTGACTCGCAATTCGCGAACGATGATGCGATCGGTCACGCGATCGTACTGCAGACTGAAATCCGGATTGGGCGACTGCAGGGGCGTGTAGCGGTTAGTCGATCCGTTCGACTTGATCGACGCAATCTGCGACGCGACCGCTGATGTGATTTCGAGCGTGTAGTCCGACTTGCCACTCTGAATCACACCATTGATGTTCAGATATTCCGCGTTGATGATGATGGTGTCACCGAGCAGCGTTGAGGACGATGCCGTCGTCAACTTACTCACGACGTCGGCTTCGACGTACTTGCTGATGCCGTCACCAAGAGTCTTGAGATCACCGTACGGATCTCCGGCCGTGCTGTGCTTCGACACACCATCGATGAAGACTGTGCCTCCGGCGATTGTCGTGATATTCGCCGCCTTGATGCTTGCCTTGTAGATAACATCACCCTTGGGATTGCTGGCCGTGAAATCGCCGTTCAGGTTGACAACTTCACCAGACACGACAATCGCCGGATTCGGATACGTCACGTCCCCGGAATACGTGTTGGTATCGAACGTGTTGCTCAAAGTAATCGCCGGCGTTGCCGAACCCGTTCCGCCCGTGATCGAACTGAACGATGCTGTGCCGTGCCCTGTTTCGTTCTTCCCGGTGATCTCTGCCGTACTGACCACGTTGTCACCGTTCAGGAACAGTCCGCCATTCTGTTCAGGAATGTTGATTCCTTTGATCTGCAGCTGAGCCGGAGTGTGATTCGTGATGGTGACACTCGCATCGCTCGGAGCGTTCAGCACACCGGAACCACCACCAAGCAGTGCATCGGCGCGGACATCTACGATGCCCGCCTGAGCTCGCAGCGGCTGGACGGCAGCTGTCATCACATAGACTTCGTTCGCTGTGAACGAACCGTCGGACTGAAGCGTCCCCAGTCCTTCTGAAACGAGTTCTGCCTGAATCCGTGTAATTTCTGACTGATAGAAGTTTCGCAGAGTCGTGTTGGTGGATCGGTAGAGTTCCAGCTGAGTTCGAGCATTGGTGAGCTGAGCGAACAGGCCGGTGCTGAGGATTTCTTTCCCCTGAGTGATGGCGACTCCCGGGGTTGCCGTGATCGCCGTGATCGTTCCGGTGGCGACGTCCCAGCCGGACGGCGGTCCCGACGTTAGTGTGCCGAGTGTCAGCGAACGATGTCGTTTGGTACCCGTTTGAAGTGTTCCGTTGACGTTGACGATTCCGTCGGCATCGACGTCGATTGAGCCACCGAAGGTTTCCTGTCCGCCCAGCAGACTGTTGACAGCTCCGGCCGCCGCTGTGGCCCAGTTCACGGCTTTAGCCTTGCTTTCCATGTCGGCCAGACCAAGTCGTTCGGCATGCAGCTTGATATCGGCGGCCGACTTCACCACGGCGCCGCTGTTGATGTCGATGCGGTTGGTCTGAAACAGTCGCGCGGTCGAATCGATGTCATCGATCGGAATCGCGCTGCCGGCGAAGGAATCGGAAATCGCCACCAGATTGTATTGATCGCGATTGAAGTTCGTGTTCGTTCCTGCGGAAACCAGAACGTCTCCATCCGCCGTGATTTTCGTGCCAGTCCCAACGGTAATCGTATTGTTAGGGCGAACATCAGAAATGGCATCCGCGACTCCAACCGTGGCAGCTCCAAACGTTTCGATGTTCGTTTTCGTGCGGACATCTCCCGTGCCGCGAGCCGAAATCACAATGTCACCGACGCTGTTCAGAACCGAATTTGTTCCTGTCGCGACAGTCGCGTTGTCTTTCGTTGTCTTGATGATCGAATCCGCTCCGGCTCCACTGAATGCTCCGCCCGTGGTGAAACTCACTTTGTCACGGCCGGAAATATCGTTCAAGGCTCGCAAAGCGAAGTCGCCAGCCGTTGATTCCTGCCCCGTGACCGTAAGCGAAGCCGATCCACCGATGTTAACTTTGGTATCGAACGCGATCGTCGTTTCACTCTTGGCACTCGCACCACTCACGAGACCTCCGGTGGTGCCGCGAATGTTGTCGGTGCTCAGGCCCGGCTTGCGGAACACATTGCCGGCATCCATTGTGATTGAATTCGCCTGAATAGTGGCGCCGGAACCGACGTCTACCAGCACGTTCGTGTTGGCAGCATTGCGAAGTCGAGCTCCCGCACCGGCCAGTAAACCTCCGGAGAACGTTTGTACGAGTCCGTTCAGTTCCGCCGTGCTGATCGCACTTCCGGTGAGAGCGCCCGACAGAGTCACCGTGCTGTCTCCGATCGACGTCGTGACGTTTCCGGATTGACTCGTGACCGCACTGGCGGAGGCTCCAGCAATGGCTCCGCCGCTGCCCGCAAAGTTTTCAGAAAATTGTTTGTGATCTCGCACGGCACCGATGCGAAGCGCGCCGCCGGTGAGAGTCACGTCGTCACCGATTGCTGCCGTGACACTGGTCGACGAAGTCGCCTGAGCGAAACTCACACCGGCGGCCAATAGGCCACCAGCATAGCTGTCGGCTTCGGCTTTGTGATCGCCATTGCTGGTGGCCAAAATGCTAGTCGTGCCGAGAACGCTCAGCACGGCATCGTCGGCCACACTGCTGCGGACGGTCCCGCCATGAGTCACCAGCGTTCGTGTGGAATTCGCACCGACCAAAACGCCTCCGGAAGCTCCGGTCGTCTTCGCCGTGGCAGACTTGCCCGAGGACGGTTTGTTGGTGATCGCTTGTGCCGTCACGGAAGACGCTGTGACGGTGCCACCAACCGTCGTCGAGACCGCGGGCGAGACATTAACAACGGCTGAGGATGCCCCCACAGCCAGCGTTCCGGCGTTAACGCCATACGCGAAGGCCGAAGATTTCGGAGTCGTAGAAGCCCCGATTGTGACATCATCAGCGACCAGCGTCCCGCCTGTGACGGACGCTGAAACGGTCGGCATGATCGTGATGTTTGTTGTCGAACATCCGCCCGCAACGGAGATCACTCCCACAGCGATGCTGGACGAACCGGTCACGCTGGAAGCGGTAGCTGTGTTCAGAGCATTGACATTCAGATCGCCCGACAGAGTCACGTTCGAATCTGTAACGTACGCACGCGTTGTGGTGTTGATCGAATTCGACGCATTCGCACCACCGCCGCTGGCTGCCACAAGTCCACCAGATAATGCCGCCGCGTGTGCCTGAGCACTGATGGTGGCGTTTTCTGTAGCGGTGATCGACAGCGTTTCGTCGACCGCTCGCCACAGCGTCGTGTTCTTGTAGTTCGCTGTGCCCAGATTAACGCTGCTGATGTTCGTCCAGAATGTCGTGTCGCTAAAGTCTTCGCCCGACAGGTTCAGCTTGGTGACGTCTTGCCACTTCGTCGTGTCGAGAAAGTTCTCATTCGAAAGATTGATGTCCGCTTGCGTGCCAAGATACTTGTAAGCGCCTCCCGGAACACCCTTCGAAGAATCGTACAGCACCGAAAGTCGAAGGCGATTGTTCTTATTGACGGTTTGTTCTCCGTTGTCCGTGGTGAAGTCATCCGTTTTCCCTTTGTATCGATAGACCTGTCCAACGGTGCCGCCGTCAGAATGCCCCGTCGCCACGCGAACGGTTTCGCCAGTGTTCACAGCCACAGGAGCGGTCGTCGACGCATACGTGCTGCTGTGACCGAGAAATTCGTAAACCGCCCCAACGCGCCCCAGCGCACTTTGAGCGTTCGCAATCCGCACACGGTCTCCGACGCTCAATAGCTGGCTTCCCGCCGAGGACAGATGATCTGCGGCAGAACCGATGTTGGAAGTGTGAACCCAGGATTCCACGGTATTGGTAATCGCATTGTCCGCCAGCGCCACGCTGACGGCCGCGGCGCCACCAATTCCGATCGCCGCAGATAGCGCCGCCGCGCCTGAGAACGACGTAATGGTGGAAGTGTCCGTGGCGCTGATATTGGCGTTGCGAATGGCCGCACCAGTGCCTGTTGTATTCTCAATGTACGACCGCACCGTTTGGCCGATGCGATTCTTCGAGCTGGCTCCGGCACCTGCGCCAGCGACGGCAATCGTGCCCGTGGCGACTGCGGCCGACGCGGCGGCGACGTTTGACGTGATGGTGGCTGTCGACGCAGCTGACTGATTCAGCGTGCCGCCGACGGTGACCTGAGACCCCGTGATGTAAGCCATCGTCATCGACGAACTCACCGCACCGGAACCGGTGTACCCGACGAAGTTCTGAGCGGTCGACGATCCAATCGCCAGCCCCACACCCGCTCCGCCGGAAAACGCCAGCGATGCTGCCAACGCCGCGACCGACGACGAAATATCGGCCGAACTGCTGGCGCGGACATTCAGATCGCCTGCCGTGGCAATCTTGCTGCCCGAAATGTAAGCGTTGGTATCTGTCAGAATCACGTTGGTGGCATCCGCACCGGCTCCGCTGACTGACGCCGCGATTCCGCCAATCGCCAGGGCAAGTGACGCGGCGGTTGTCGTGGAAGAAATCGTCGCGGCGTCTGTCGCGCTGACCGTCAGTGCTCCCGTTCGCGTTTCGACAACCGAATTGGCGTTTCGAATGGCAGCCGTGATGTCGTTGTCGATGTCGTTGTAGGCAATCGCCACTCCAATCGAAGCCGCGACTCCGGCACCGCCGAATCCGCCAGCGATTGAGGCCGCTCCCGTGAGAGCGTTGATGGTTGACGTATCGCTGGCACGCACGCTGATCGCATCGCCTATAATTCCCGTTGCTCCGTCGCCGACAATCTCGGCCGTCACATCGGTGGCGATGCGATTTTCTGCGCCGACGCCGGCACCACTGATGCCTGCTCCCACCAAACCACCGCCCACCGCGACAGATCCGGAAACGACCTTCGCATTGATGGCAGACGTCGAATTCGCCTGAATGCGGATATCGTCAGCGGCGTTCAGACTGGAATCCGCCACCTGCGCGACGACTTCCGAAGTGTCGGCCACAAGGTCGACTCGCTGCCACGCTCGACGGTCACCGTAGTCCATGGCCTGCAGATCTATTCCGGCGCCGGCGGATGCTTCGGTTAACGCTGTTCCAACGTACATGTAAATCTCGCCGCTGCGAATTCCTCCCGCGATGCGAACGGATTGATTCGGATTGAGGGCCGCAGGGTTCTGTCCGGACTGGTAAGTCGCGGTCGTGGCAGTGTTGGATTTGTAACCAATGATGTTTCGAGCCAACCCGACGCCGATAGAAGCGCCGATGCCCGCTTGTCCGATCCCCACGCCCGCCGAAGCGCTGAAGACGAATGAATCGATGATTGAGGTTCCGGCGGATTCAACAACGATGTCGTCGGCCGAGATCAGATGGCTGTCGACGACCTGTGCTCGCGTGGAACTATGAATCAGGTTCGCCGCGTCGGCTCCCGCACCACTCAGACCAACACCGATTTGTCCGGCGGCGATCGCGGCAGAAGCAGCGGCCGCGATGACCTGAACCGACGCACTCTGAGCCGCCTTCACGGTGACATGACCAGACTGAGTCGTAATTGAATCGTTGGCGTTCTTGATTTCGGCTTTGGTCGTGCTGCCGATGTCGTTGCGAGCGATCGCGGCACCGATGGAAACGGCGACTCCCACCTGACCGAATCCGGCCGCCACAGATGCGGCTCCGGCAAACGCGCTGATGTATGACTGATCGGTTGCCAGAACGTCGATGGCAGAAGCTTCGAATTTGCGACTGGCTCCGCTTCCGTCGCCGTCAATTTGAGACAGTACATCCATTTTGATACTGTTTTCGGAATACACACCCGCTCCGCTGAGACCGACGCCCGCCTGTCCGATGCCAACTCCAACAGACCCCGCAAACACCAGGCTGCCAATCTTCTGACTGCTGATCGCCTGCAGCGTCAGCTTGCCAACCGCATCGACGGAACTGTCTTTGACCACAGCCGAAGTGCGCGCGGTTCCCGGATTTCCGCCAGCGGTGGAACCGATTCGGTTCTGAGCCACAGCGACTCCCAAAGAAACGCCGACACCCTGCTGTCCGCCTCCGATCGCCAGCGACGCCGCGACAACGGCAGAATTGATCACGGCGGAATTCGTGGAATTAATCGTCATCTGCCCGGCGCTCGCGACAATGGCGTCGACGATTTGAGCGTCCGTTTTTGTCAGAATACTGTTGACCGCGACAGCCCCCGCGCCGCTGATCGCGACGCCCGTCTTGCCGACGCCGATTCCCGCAGAAGCCGCGGCCGAGACGGCGCTGATGTTCGTCTTTGAGACTTCGATCTTTGTGGAATCGGTCGGATGCAGCGTCAGCGTGTAGCTGGTGCCATCACCGGCCACCAGTAACCACGACTTGCCTTTTTGCAGGATGGAAAGCTTCAGGTCGACTGGCTTGAGCTGCCATTTCGTTGTGTCAGAAAAATCGGCGGCTGACAGATCGATTGTCGTTTCTCCGGTTCCGAGATAACGATAGATAGCTCCGCCGACTCCGCCGTTGCTGTAACCCGTCTCCAGCTTGACCTGCGTCCTCGGCTTGACCGTTTGAGATCCATCGGCCGTGGTGAAGGCCCAGTCACTGCGAACGGTTTCGACTAACGGGAATGAAAGAGCGTTGCTTGGAGCTGCTTCCAGCGCGGCCTTCAGTGCGGCAAGAATCGCAGCGTCGGCCGTGGCATCGACCGTTTCTTCATTCACGCTGGCTGTGTCGCCGTTATCGCCGTCGACGCGAGCGGCATCGTCGAGCTGACTTGCTGCGAATGTGAGGTCGAACAGTTTGGTTCCGCGAGAAATGGCGGAGACTCCCACGTTGCCTGTGTTCGTCGTCACGCTGGCGCCGTTGCTGACGGATGCTTCTGTTTCGCTGCTGATTTCGTTGAACGCCAGAGACAACCCGATGCTTACAGAAACTGCCGTCTTGCCAACAGAAGCGGCGACGGAAGCGGCACCGGCAACCGACGTGATGGACGAACCGTCGTCGGCCGTCACGCCGACCGACTTCGCAACGATCGTCCCGCCGATGATGCGGCCGCGGACGTCTGTACGTATCGTGTTTTCGGTGTAAACGCCCGCCGCACTCACGGCCACGGCCGTCTTGCCGCCAGCCACTCCGACGGCTCCGGAAAGAACTGTTGCGTTGATTTCCGAATCAGAATCCGCGGCGACGTCCAGATCACCGGCGGCCGTGATAGTGCCGCCGTTTACGGTTGCAAACACTTCCGCGGCGTTAGTCGAAAGATCGGCTGGCGCCCACGTGCTTTTGTCGAAGTAGTTGACCGTGCTCAGGTCAATGCCCTCGCTGTTGCTGAGGTTCGCTCCCAGATATTCAAAAATGCGACTGCCCAGCGGACCGTTCGCCACTTTGACCTTCTTGCCGGTGGTCAACGTCGTCGGCTTCGCTGTGCTCAGATGGTCGTGGCTGGTGGTCGATGTGTCCCAGCCGATCTGGTTCTTGGCCACAGAAAGACCGATGGCAATTCCCGCGGACGTTTTGGCTCCCACGGCAACCGACACAGAAACCGAACGCACAAGAGCGTCGATTCTGGAATCGTCGTCGGTCGTCACCGACACGTCGCCCGCCTGACCAGCACCGGCAACGGTGGTGAGCGTGCTGTTTTTGATCGTCGCGTTATTGCTGCCCAGGATTGTGTTAAAAGCAAGAGCTCCGCTGCCACTGACCGCGACCGATTTTCCGGGGGACAAAGCGACTCCGATGGCGGTGGACGTGACCGACGCATCGATGAGAGCATCTTTTTTCGCTTCCACCAACACGTCACCGGTCAGAGTTCCCGATGTGGCCGATTCGATCAAAGCATCGGCGGCAGCGTGGACTTCGTTCCGAGCCAGCGTGACACCAATGGCAACACCTGACGAATCATCGGTTCCCGCTCCGATAGCCACACTGCTTGCTTCAACATTTGATGTGATCTTCGCATTGTCATCGACGGTAACGGTCAGGCCACTGCCTGCCGACAGCGTTGACGCAGTCTTAATGCTGGCGTCAACGTCCGTGGCGACTTTGTTCATCGCCAGAATCGCACCGACCGAAATCGTATCGCTGCCACCCGCCGGAGTCGCAGAAATTGTGCTGTTGGCATTGGTGATGCGAGCGTCGATAGCGGCATCAGAATCGGCAGTAACAGAAACATCGCCGGCCGCATTGATGGTTGTGTTTTCGGTGCGAGCATTCATCGATGCGGACGTCATAGTGCCGATTGAGCTGCCAATGATGGCGTCGACCGTGTTGAACAGGAAGTTCTGAGCTGCCCAGCCGACAGTGTTAAACGCCAGGACAACGCCGATGCCGTGTCCATTCGATTCGACGTTGGCGGCAATCGTCGCGTCGATCTTCGACTCGTTTTCCGCCTGCAGATCGATGTCGCCGCTGCCGGTCGTTGTCAGGCTGCTGTCTTTGGCATAAGCATCGGCCGAAGTGTTGACAACATTCGCCACGATCACAGCGTTGACCGCAATCGAATCTCCTTCGCCCGCCGCGCTGCCGCCACTGGACGTGACCGTGCTGCGTGTCTGAGCCTCAATCACGCCGGAAAGATCGGCATGAATGAAGATGTCGCCCGACGCCAGCGCTGCGACGTCGTCGACGTAGGCATCGACATCACTTTTGACGTCGTTGCGAACGATCATGCCACCGAATGCAGCGGAATCCGATTCGCTGACGCTCAGGCTGAGGCCGGGAATGGCACTCGTCGGATTCACCTTTGACATTGGGAACCAGCGAGCGGTATTCGTGAAGTCTTCTGTGGCGAACGTGATTGTGGTCGGCGTGGTCCCCAGAAATTTGTAGATTTCTTCCGGAGCGCCTGTCACTTTTCGCCATTTTGTCGTGTCGGAAAACTCCTGCTCTTCGAAGTCAACACCAGCAGTCAAAGGCGTGCTGGAAATATATTCCATGACGTCGCCAGCGGCTCCGGCGGTGTCGAATTCCAATTCGACGCGATCGCCTTTGGTGACGGTGTCCGGCAGAGCGTAGGACGAATAATCGACGGAATCGATCAGCACCAGGTCATCGGTTTTCACCGATCGACTTCCGGAACGGTCGGTGAAGTCAACGCCGTCCAGCCCGACGATAGAATCAATCAGGAGTCCCAGTCCGGCGTCGTTGGTGGTGGACTGCAGTGACTGAAGTTTGCTGTTGGCCGTGATGGCCGCCTGATCCTGAGCGTCGACCGTGATGCCGCCCGCGCCGGCCGTGACGTTCTGTTTCGTGGTCGATGTGGAATGAATCTTCGCTTCCGCATCGCTGTTGACAAGATTCGTGGTGATTGCCAGACCGACCGCCATTCCGCTGGCGCCGGTGAGTGCGGCGGCCTGCGAATCTGTCTTGTTGCCGATCGTCGCCTGGATCTTCGCGCTGTTGTCGGCCGTGACGTTCACGGCATCGGCGGCGGAAATCGTGGAATCGACAATCGTGGCGCCGGTGCGAGCGGGCTGCTCTGTTCCGATGGCCGTCTGGCCCAGCAGTGTGTTGACGGTTTTGAACAGCAGATTCTGAGCCGCCCAGCCAATGGTGTTGAATGCCACGGTTCCGGTGACGGCCGTATCGCCCGTGGACGTTGACGAGATGTTGCGAGCATTAATGAACGACGTGTTTGTCGCCAGGACATCGATGTCTGCTCCAGCGCCCGTGGTTGTGATGTCACTGTCTTCAATGATGGCATCGGCCGACGAAACCACGTTGTTTGCCGCGATCACTCCGCTGACGGCCAGTGATGTGCCTTTACCAAACGCACTGCCGCCGGATGACGCGGTTTCGGCGTCGACCAGCGAACGAATCACGGCGTCTTCCGTGGCTGTGATCGTCACGGTGCCCACCACGTTGGCATCCGTGTTTTTCAGCACGGCATCGACATCGGCGACGACATCGTTGCGAACGACCAGTCCGCCCACGGCCATGGAATCAGAGTCCGTGAGATTCAAACCTTCCGGCAGAAATTTGGTCGCCGAAACTTCGTACCAGTAACCGATATCGGAATAATCCGCCTTCGAAAGATCCATGCTGGTGGATGCCGGCCCCATGTATCGATAGCGACTGCCCGCGTCGCCTCCATCCGTGTGATCATTGGCGACCTTCACAGTTTGCCCGAAGTTAATCGTCCGAGTTCCTTCAGAACTGACGAAATCGGCGGGGGAAGAATCGAGTGCCTGCAGGCTGTTCTTCAGGACGCTGACGCCACCGTTGTTGGACGTGCTGGATTTCGCCACCAGTTTGGTGTTGCTGAACACCTGTGCTTCGTCGGTGGCTTTAATCAGCAGCGTCCCGCCGACCGTCACGACGCCGTCGGGCGTTGCGGTGGCCATGGTTGGTTCTGTGAAATCGATGGACGCATCGGTGTCAGTCGCCACCATGTTGCTGGTCAGCAGCAGACTGGCCGCCGACCCGCCGGCTCCGTACAGCGCTGACGCAGCGGAATCGGCGGCGTTGCTAATGGTCGCGTTCAACCCGGCTTTGTTGTCGGCCGTGACACTCACATTTCCATCGACGTTCACAGTCGTGTCGTGGATCGTGGCTTCGACTTTTGCCGGCTGAGTATCGCCGATGCTGGTTTGCAGCAACGCATCCACAGCCGCAAACAGCACGTTTTGAGCTTCATAACCGAGCGTGTTGAAGGCGAGTGTGGCACCGACGGCCTTGTCTCCGGCAGACACAGACGTGTTGGCTGTGGCGTCGACGCCGGAACGATTTTCGCCGTGAACGGTCAGATCGCCGTCTGCGTCGATGTTGCTGTTCGTGATCGTGGACGACGCAGAACTCAGAACCATATTCGTGGCAACGGTTGTCCCGACCGCCAGAGAAGTCCCTTCGCCAAATGCACTGCCTCCGGAAGACGACGTGACATTCTGCGTCAACGCACGGATGTCGGCTTGTTCGAGTGCGCTGACGGTCACGTCGCCGGTGGCGGTGACGTTGGTCTTGTCGAGATTCGCTGAAACGCTGCTGCCGACATCGTTGCGAACAACAATCACGCCGATGCCAATAGAATCGGAATCGCTGATGTTGCCAATCTGTGGAATAAAGTCGGCCGACTGTTCCTGCACTCGTTCCCACCGCGTCGCGACAGTGTAGTCTTCCGCAGACAGGTCGACGTTGTTTTCGGCCGCTCCCAGAAAGCGGTAAATGTTGCCTCGAATGTTGGTCGTCGCGAAATCACTTCCGATGCGAACCTTTGTCGTCTGACGCCGATAAACCGGCAGCCAGCGATCGGTGTTGGAATACGTTTCCGTTCCCAGATCGACGAGTTCCGTACTGCTGCCTGTTACCCCAACAAACCGGTAAACTTGGTCCGTTTCTCCCGCCCCGCTGGCACGTTTCAACACCCGAGTTCCAGCACTCAGGGTCTGCGAGCCGGACGTGGTGAGGTACGAGTACCCAGGTCCAGATAGATCGCGTGTGCTGGATTCTGTTGTGAAATCGTATTGATTATCCAGGAACTGGTTCAGCCATTCGATGCCCGTGCTGACGCCACCGTCATTGGTGGTGGTTGATGTCGCGTCCAGCTGAGAATTAGCGTCGATTCCGGCGTGGTCGCGAGCTTCCACCAACACATCGCCGCCAGCCGTGACTTTGCTGGCGGCTGCCTTCGTCGAAAAATCGATGTCTGCTGTCGCCGAACTCTGGACCATGTTGCTGGCCAGAACCGTGCCGATCGCCATGCCGCTGGCGTTCACAATCGCGGACGCAGCCGACGTGGTTTCGTTGGTGAGTTCGGCCTTTAACTGAGCATCCGAATGTGCGGTCACATTGACGTCGCCGGAAGCCACAACGGGTGTGTCTCGAATGAAGGCAATCGCTTTGGCGGGAGCGGCCGTTCCGATGTCCGTTCCGACGAGTGCATCGATGGCTCGTGTGAGCACATTCTGACTGGCGTAACCCAGCGTGTTGAACGCCAGCGTGACGCCGACCGCCGTGTCTCCTGAAGTAATCGCGCTCTTGTTGGTGGCGTCGATCGTTGCTGAATTGCTCGCCGTGACGTCGACGTCGCCATTCGTGCCGGTTCCGGTCGTGGTGAGGTTGCTGTTCAGAACGTGAGCTTCCGCGCCGGCCTGAACGCTGTTCGTCACGATCGACGCGCCGACGGCCAGAGATTCTCCAGATCCATAAGCGCTGCCTCCGGACGAGCTGGCGGTGGCATCGGACGTCGCCGTCAGGTTCTGACTGCCGTCGGCTGTTACGGCGATATTTTCGGCATCGGACACCGTCATGTTTTCCACAACGGCGTCGACATCAGCCACCAAGTCGTTGCGAACCACCATCCCACCGATTCCGACGGAATCCGAATCCGTCACATTGAAACCTGTGGGAACGATGTTGATCGTGTCCAGCTTTCGCCAGAACCCAAAATTCGAATAGTCGGCCGTGGTCAGATCGATGGCCGTCGCGACATTGGTTCCCATGTACTCATAGATTGCTTCGCGGTCGCCCTTATTCGCGGCGTGGTCTGAGGCGACTCGGACCTTGTTGCCAAACTTCACCAGCTTGCTGCCGGATTTACTTGAGTACTGATAATCTTCCAGCAGTTTCGTGGCGAAAGAGTTAACTAGACTGGCCCCGCCATCATTGCTGGTCGACGAAATCGACTTCAACACCGTGTCGGCGGCGATGGACGTGTCGTCTGTCGCTGAAACTTCAACATCGCCGGCCGCAGACAGCGTGCCCGCTGATACCGTGGTGTGCTTGATGAACGCGTCGACGTCCGTATTCACCATGTTCGACGCGAGGATGCCTCCCATCGACGAACCCGAAGCATCGATCAGCGCAGATGCGGCAGACGTTGTTTCGTTGGTGACCGTCGCCTTGTTGGCCGCCGTCGAATCCGCAGAAACCGTGACATCGCCAGCCGCATTCACAGCGGTATCCGTGATGTTTGCGGACGTCTTTGCCGGATTCGCCGTGCCGATGTTTGTGGCGATCAGGGTTTCGAGTGTCTGACTGAGTATATTGGACTGCGGGTATCCGATCGTATTGAACGCAATGATAGCTCCCACCGCTTGGTCGCCGGATTGCACCATGCTCTTGTTCAGCGCTTCGATGGACGACGTGTTGTCTGCATGAACGTCGATGTGGCCGGTGTTTGAACCGGTGGTGTTGGTGGTAATAGAACTGTTCCCGATCGAAGCATCCGCGCCGCTTTGGATGGCGTTTGCCGCGATGACACCACCTTTGGCGATGCTGTCTCCCGTCCCAAAGGCGCTGCCGCCGGACGAAGTGATCGCCGCATCCGCGGTGGCTTTGATGGTGGCGGATTCTGTGGCTGTGACCGAAACGTCTCCCGTCGCTGCCAGAGTTGCGTTCTGAAGCTTTGCGGTGGCTGAGCTTTCCACGTCGTTGCGAACCAGAATTCCACCCACCGCGACGGATGAAGACGACGTCAGGTTATTTCCCTGAGGAATGATGTCTGTGCCGTCGACCGGCTTCCACAAATCCCGATCACTAAAGTCTGTCGTGCTGAGGTTCAGAATTGCTGTAGTGCCGAGATATTCGAAGACGCCGTTTTCCTGACCGCCGGCCGTGTGGCCCTCTTCGACCAGCACTGTTTTTCCGAACGACAGGTTCTGACTTCCCTGCGACGACTTGTGGTCGTACTTCAGTGTCAGATTCAGCGAGTCCTGAAGCAGCCGCGTTCCGCCGTCGTTGGTCACGATCGCCGATGACACCAACTTGCTGTTTGAGAAAATGGCCGCGCTGTCCAGAGCCGTGATGTTGAAGGCTCCACCCACCGTCGCAGGCGTCGATGTGGCGTAGATAACGTGAGCTTCCGAAGCCGTGTGAATGAGATTGCTGGCCAGAACTCCGGCCGCCGCGGAACCATTCGAGCCAAGAAGTGACGACGACTTCGATTCAACCGCATTGCTGACCGTCGAATTCACACGGGCCGCAGAATCCGCCGCGACATTTAGGTCACCGCTGACGTTCAGCGCCGTGCCGTCGATGGTCGCGTAAGTGTCTGACGCCGAATTCGCACCGAAAGTCGTCCCCAGAATGGCGTTAATTTCCTTCACGGCCGAACTCACCGTCGTGTCGTCAATCTGGTTGAACGCGACCGACGCTCCAAACGTCATGGAACCGTTGCCGACAGCCGCTTCGTGGTCGCCGGTGCCCATCGTCAGTTCGCTCTTGACTGTCGCAACAGCGTCGTCCGTTGCCGTCACCGTCGCGTCAACGGCCGTGAACCATCCGTCGCTGACCACCGTTTTGACGTTTCCGGACAAGTGATTAGTGGCGAACATGCCGCCCAGATTGAACGATTTCTCGTCCGGCAGCACGCCGTTTGTCAGAGATTCTCCTGCCGCCAGAGCACTTACGGTCGTCTTGCGATCTGCAGAAACAACAGTCGATTTGTCAGCGCCGGTTTGTGTCACTGTGGAATTAGTCACTGTCACGAGCGTATTGCTGGTGATCAGATTCTGAGCGACCGAAGCCACGATGTTACCCTCAAGGCTTGACGGATTCAGCGATTCACGAGCACTCGTGGCCGTCACCGTCAAATTGTCCGTCGCCGCGATCGACAGGTCTCCGCCGGATTGCACCGTGGCACCACTCAGCGTCACACCAACGTCACCCGTGATCGTATTTCTCGCCTCCCGAGCGTTTGCGGAGTATGCCGTTTTTCGTTCCGCCGCCAGCGAAACGTCACCGGACGCCACCACTTTCGCGGCACCATTGATGGTGATCGTTGCGTTGTCTGTGAAGGAGTTGGTGGCTGTCGAAAGCGTCGAAGTGCTGGTCGACGTCACACTGCCTGCGGTTTCTGCCAGCATCGTGACCGATGCTCCGTAGACGTCTCCAGCAACGGCGATTGCTGCAGAATTTATCCCCGATGCGTTCACGGTCGCGGAACTATTCGTCTGGTTCCCCAGCGATGACTTTGCAGAAAACGTCACGTCTGTGGTCGCGTCCGCCCGAATTCCGGAACCGACGGTGATGGATTCGGCGTTGGCCGTCAGAACTCCGGTCACCGCCGAATTACCGATGAAACTTACGGAATCTGAGCCGCCCATTCCGTCGAATGTGACACTGCTGCCGAATCGCGACGTGACTGTTCCCTTGACGATTTGAGTGACGTTGCTGAGATCAATGTGCAGGTCATCGTCGCCCGTGGATCCGTTGATGATCAGCGCACCACCGGTCACGTCGATGTTCCACGGCCCGCTGCCACCCGCAACGCGATCGCTCAGGACCACTCGATCCGGAATCGTAGCATCTGCGGACAGCGCAAAGTTCGAAACACCCAGGTAATCCGCCAGCTCGATCGTGGTCAGAAGCATCCGCTGCTCAAGCGACTGGATGGGCAATGCTGCGGGGCGGCCACGTTCTTTCAATTTCCGCCGTGACGGGCAAGCCAAGTCGGGTTTTGCCGCCTGAAGCATTCGCGAGACGATTCGCCATAATCGCCGACTGGCAAATCCTGCGTTTCGCAAGTTGCCAGGGTTTCGAGGACGGTCGCTACGAACTAAGCCGTTTGACATCAACTTGGAGCCCTGTTTGAGGAGTTACCCGACCTTCCATCGCCGGCTCAGACAAGTGCGCACCTTCGGCCGGACGATTTCAATAGCACATAACAACTCAGAACATATCGGCGCCCAAAAAAAACCGCAAGTGCCCCAGCATTCGCGAATGCCCCAAATGTCGTGATTGCCCTATCCGGTAGGCCCGGTTATGTCAGCCAACGCGGAAAAGGGCAAGATTTTGCTCCGCACGTCGTCGCGGCCGATTATTCCACGCACGCCGACCGTGCAGACTGGCCAAGGAAGCGATGCCAACTTTGAGCCGCACAACAGTGAGAACCGTCGGTGGCGATCAGGCGATGCCGTAAATGCCGGATTTCACAAACTGCACTTCATTCGACCGCACCTGATAATCCACACCCACGTCGTACAGTAAGTGGTCCAGTTCCGGTTGATGTTCTGCAATGAAGTCCTGAAAGGACTGCGGGTATTTCTGCCATCGCAGAAAATCCTGCAACTGAAGGACATTCACGCCGGAAAAATAGACGGTGTTCGACACGCGCTTGTTGGCCAGACAAATCGTCTGGCAGTCCATCAACGCGGGACGCAGCAGCGTTTGCACCAAGGTGTCGGGCTGATTCAACCACGCCGCACATTGGATCTTGTCCACGATCTGTTCGCGGTCCTGAGCGTCGAAAAAGAAATAGAAGTTTTCCAATTCTGTTGCCTGCGGATTGCTGGTAAACCCGTAGCTGATCCCGCTGGAAACAGTGCTGCCAGGATTCCCAACGTACACATGCACAGTGTCGATGATTCCATTGGCCTTCGCGACGGACGCGTCGAGGTCGAACGAAAACATGAAATACGGAACATGAGCTCCAACGGTGTCCGGAAAGACCAACTTCCCCTGACATGCCGCCATAATCCGTTCCACAGAAACGATGCGATCTTCCCGCTCGTAGTCATACAGGTAGATTTCCAGCAACCATTCGCCGTTTTGCAGCTTGATCCCGTATACGCTGCGGAAATCACCGATTCCGGCCTGAATTGCGCGGATGCAGTCCGTCAGCCACTGAGCTTCCGGCATCTCCTGAATCGCTCGAAACAGCAAACTGGATGCCCGCAGTTTTCCGATACCATCTGCAGGCGGTTCGTAGGGCCAGTAGCAGTAGTTAAAATATGGATCGCCCGGCCGGATGCGTTCGTTTAGAAAATGATGGGAGTCAGAATGAGACATTTCACAAGTCATGAAGATCGGGACGTGGGATGAATCTGCAGGGCACATTTGCAGAACGCGGACTGAAGGCTCTGCGGCGAATGGTGGTTGATCACCAGCTGCCACTGATGTTCGAACGGTCGCTGCGACTGCAGCCGAACACCGTCGAAGACCGCCGCGCTTTGTTCAGTCTGCCAACGGCCGCTCTTGAAGCTCTCGGCGCGAACGGCCTGTCGGAAGTGTTGCAGATCTGCCGTGTGATGAGCAGCCCGGATTCGCACCGAAATTCAATTCAGCAATTCTTTCCGGCAGCGGAATTCATTCATTTCGGTTTCGAATGTTCCGGAGACAATTTAATCGGCAAGTGCTATCTGGAACTGTCACCATCTGCCTCACTGCGGGAGTCACTAGACTCGCGACTCACCTTTATCGGCTTCAAATGGTCGATGCTCGACAGTTCGCTTGCCGTAATCAGCCGATATCGTAACCTCAATGCCACTCGCTGGAACGACATCCAGCGTGCCATGCTGTCGAATTTTCCGCAGACGCCGCTGGCTGACGCCTCGGGCGAATTACTGGAATGCTTCGGCCCGAACGCAGCTAACCTGAATTCTGACGCGAGTGATCTGCGACTGCTGCAGGTGACTGAAGAAGGCAGCGACCGTCTGTCCCACGATCTGAACGTTTATGTACGGGAACGCAGTATTGAAGACGTTGCCAATCTGCTTGTCGACATCAGTCACCAGCAGCAGGGAAACTCGCACAAGTTGGCGGAGTGGATTCAACAGAATTCGACGGCCACGGTGGGGCATCTGTCGATGGGACTTAACCGCTACCAAATCCCCTTCGTCACGCTTTACCACAGCGCTGATGTTAACCAGCTTTCGCTGCCGTGATCAGCAGAAACGGGACCTCCAGTTGCAGCTTTTCGACATGAACATCGACGAATCCGCAGTCCGCCAACACCTGAACGTAGTGCTCCGGCGATCGGTACGAGCGAAAAAACAGCATCACGGGCAACAGACCGTAGGGCGTCACTTCATGACTGAAATCCCAGCGCTGCCGTTCAAAAATCACCAGGCGACCTCCGGGCGGCAACGCCGCGTACGATTTCTGCAGGAGAATGGGAAGTACGTCATCCGGCCAGTCGTGCAGTACGGATTTCCATGTGATTAAATCACATCCCTGCGGAAACGTATCTTCCAGCATATTGCCTGGACTGAAGCTGATTCGGTCCACCTCACAAGTTCCTCCGATGTGCCGCGCTCCCACGTGGCAAACCACCGGAAGGTCGACAACCTGCGCCGTCAAATTCGCATGACGCCGACAGATCTGAAGGGAAAATTCACCACTGTTCCCGCCAACATCCAGCATCTGCGAATGCCGTGCAAAGTCGTAAGACTCCGCACATACGCGTGCCTCATACCGGGTGAGCATTGTCGTCAACTGCATCCACCGCGCCGCGTGCATGCAGTTGGCCGTCGTGATGTCCAGACATCGACCGTAGTCAAACAGTTCAAACAGCTTCGAAGACGCCGTAAATTCGTCTTCGGACCGCAGAAGGTTCGGCAGGTTCGCGAAGTAGTCGGCCGCGACCAGTGTGGAGAACTCCAGCTTCGTTGTCAGCAAGTCGCGGAACGGCAGCGCCCGACGGAACACGTCTGTCAGGCGAACTGAATCGCCGTCTCGAAAACGCTGACCGCCTGCAGCAGCGGTCGCAACAACGTCGTTCTGCGCCAGCATTTGCAGCAGAAACTGCCCACCGCGGAAATCGCAATTGCGTCCCCTCAGTAGACCATCGACGGACATCTCGTCGATGTCAGCCAATGCATCAATGATCTGCAGATCGAACGCTGCCTGCAGAGCTCGCGCCTGCAACGCGTCTATAAGAAACTGTTCGATGATCAGGTAGTCGCGCGACATCAGAACACCTATCCGACGCTCTGCTGAAACGGACCGGTGTGGATCCAGTCCAGCAGTTCTTCGTGCAGTGGAAGTTCTTTGACAATCGCCTCACTACGTTTCAAGGCCTCTCGCAGACCATGTGGAATCTGATTGGGATCGACCGCTCGCACCGACAGCGCCGGGCGATCCGGCAACCGGCCGCAGCCCGCCAGAAACCAACGAATTTCCTCAGCTGCCATCGATTCGGCGTTCGTCACATTCACGACTCCGCAAGCGTCATACAATGACAGCGCCTGCTGCAAAACGTCAGTCATCGCTTCCGTAGCGTGCTGCGACTGAGCCACCGAAGATCGACGCATAACGTGCGTCAGCTGCGCGGCTTCTCGAGCTTCATCTGCGATAGACGCCATGCGAGCGTTATATTCCGCCCGTGTCGCGCGGCCAATTTTTCGATCCGGAAACAACTCCAGCAGCAGTTCGATTCCCGCCTGCTGTAGGTGCAGGTCTGCAGACACAACCGGCGCGAACCGGCAGGCGGCGGTTCCGAGATTAACGACGTTGTCTTTCCAGAATTTCGTGCGGCGGCCGTAATGAATCGACTGAAATTCGATGGCGGCTTCGGCGGGGTCATCGCGTGGGCCGGAAGGACTGCTGATCATCCGCAACCGCTGCCCTGCCTCCCGATCTGATTCGTGTTGGCTGTCAAACGCGTACGTCCATTCCATCTCAGTCGCCAGCGGAACCGTCCGCGACCAGCCGTTTTCGTGACCGCAAAGTCGAGTAAAAACAGGCACTTGTCGTGTGGCTGGGGTACGGGAGGTGGCGACGCGATCGCATGAGAACTGTGCCTGCCACGACGTCCAGTCTTTCGACGATGAATCGCGCAACGCTGCATCGACTGCTCGGCAATCCAGAAACAAGTCCCCAGGAACCGCCTTTCCATCGTCGCAGACAACTTGAGCCACTCCTCCGCGGCCATTCGGAGCGACTTTTGCAATCGGAGCCGGCACTTCTTCCACGCCGGACTTCAGCGCGACTTTGCGGAACCACTCGGCAAGCTCCGGCGCATCCACATGAAACCCATACGTCCCCGTTTCTGCGAACATTGACGTCGCCGAAAAAGAATGAGGACTCTTTCCGGCAAGCGACGCGGTCCAGTGAGCCGCATACGAATGCAGAGGCCGCAAAAGTCGTCCGGCTTTGCGTTCAGAGAACCACGCATCGAAGAGTGGCAGACCTTCGATGCGTTGCGAATGCATCCCGATCGGCTGCCAGAAATCTCGCCCCTCGCTGGTCCAGTCAGAATACTGAGTGGCCAGTTTATACGTGCCGCGACACGCGCGCAGCAGATCGTGTTCGTCAATACCCAGGTTCTTTAGCAGACCACTCAGTGCTGGCGTTGTTGAATACGTCCGGAAGTTGCCAGGCACCGTCGGTCCATGCGAACACACAGTGACTTGAATCCCCAATCGACCGCAGTGCCGCTGCAGCATCGTTGCCGACATCCATGCACACGCATCATCTCCCAGAATCACGACTCGTTTGGGGAATCGTACCGTCGGAAAATCGGCCGGACGTTTCTGTGACTCGTCGTTCATAATAAACTTTCCTTTACGATCACTTCCGCTTGTTCGAAACCAAACAACGGTGCAAGCACGGCCTGTATCCGTCCAAACGTCACTTCCGGCGCCCCGCTTCCATCGATGCGTTCATCAGCCTGCTGTCCGACCTGTATCCGCTGCTTGGCGAACAGTTTCCGTGTTGTGTGCACATAGCTGTCACAAAACCCAGCAAGCCATTCCAGCGAATCGTCAGTCGCCTCCGACTCACGCTGGCTCAGCATCTCGCGACTCAGCTGAGCCACCTTGCGAGCGAACGCGATGTCGGCGTCAACGTCGATCCAAATCTGCAGATCGATCAACGGCCGAAGCGCCGGATGCAGCCGTCCGAATTGCGTTTCCAGAAACACGATGTTGTCCGCACCCGCAGTTTCCGCGTTCAACTTCGCCACCAGCGGCGACAGATCGAACTCGTCGAGTTCCCCACCGCGGTCCCACCAAGCCTGCACTTCGTCAACCGACTGCAGCGTCGCGGGGTTGTAATCATCTTCCTGCAGCACGATGCAACCTTCCAGCTGTGACGACAGTCGTTCCAGCATGGTCGACTTACCGCTGCCCATCGTTCCGCAAATTGCGACGACATGGTTCATGATTTCGCTCCCACTGTGGCCGAAACGTATTCGTAACGCAGCAGCTGATTGGTATGCAGCCATTGCAGCAACAACGCAGAACGGGCGGCCACGTCATTGGGCGCATGATGGTCGCGAACGTGTTTTGGTGCGATGTATCCGTAGCTGGGCAGCGTGTTTTGAGTCGCATCGATCCTGGCGATGTCAGTCCAGTTCCCGGACGACTTCAACAATGTTGTGGCGTCACCCGATTCGCACCACGGATCGGGCCAGGGACCGTAGCCGTCATTCAAAATCGCATCGAAACAGAACGACGGCATCCGGTCGTCCTGAAGAAGGACGACATCCGTCAGCACCAGCACTCCACCGGGCTTCAGAACTCGCTGCGTTTCCGCCAGAAACTGGTCTCGCGACGCAAAGTGAAACATCGCTTCGATGCAAAACAGCGTATCGAACGTCGCATCAGCAAACGGCAGGTCACATGCATCCGCTTCCTGCCAGCGGAGCGCATTGTCGTTTACAGACGGCAGTCGCTGGCAGATCTCCAACTGCCGGATGTCGATATTGATGCCCGTCAGATCTGCGTTTGTCAGCAGTTCGTCCAGCGTTTGGATAAGTCCTCCGAAACCGCAGGCAACGTCCAGGATTCGCGTGCCCGGAGCGACACTGGCCATCCGAATCACTTCCGAATTCAGTCGTGATTGAGCTCGTGCGAAGGCGTTGGGATCTTCGGTCCCGTAGTCGTCAGCCGTGCCGTCGTCGCGCAGATTCCAATGTCCCAGATGCGCATGACGGCCCGTCGTTCCAGCGTGGAAAGCGTCGATCATGCGATCGAAGTACACAGGTGATCGCGGTTCACTGGTGGTTTGCAAAGTCATGTTATCCCCAACAGTAGACCGCGTTGCGATCCACTGAATGAGCCATAAAGCTGCAGGCCACCCACCGAGTTTTCGGTCCCTGGATCGGCGTCACGTGGTGCAGATAGCGTCCGGAATCGACAACGATCATGTCGCCGGGCCGCAGTGGAATCTTTGCCGATGACAACTGCGACAGGTCGATCTTTCCAGCGTTGGCTCCCGTGTTGCTACTCTGATCGTCGCTCGCCTCCGATGGTTCGATGCGGTGATCAAAGATTTCAAGTTCGCCACCGTCGTCTGCGGCACCGATCATCAGGACCACGGAATACATGTGATCAGAAACCAGAGTGCTTAGATGTTCATAGGCCGGCCGAACTGACTGTTCGTTGTCGCAATGAGCGGGAATATATCCGCCTTCCGCGTGGCCTCGAAACGTCGTCAACATATAGTTCTGTCCGACTTCCGGCCCCGGTGCTGCACAATAGCGGCGGCCACCGTCCAGACGCGACAACACACGCATCAAATGCTGATTGATGCCGCGTTCTGCAGGAAACAGTTCATCCATCTGATCATGAAACGCGCCCGCGTGGCGAAAGTACGATTTCGGATCCGTGCCCATCAGATTCAGATTACGACCATAAAACCAGGAACGGAACTTTTTCGGAAATGGCGTCTTTAAGAATGGCGGGTCGTGTCGTTCGAGTCGAACGGTCACTGAGGCCATGAATTCGGCATCATAGACACGGCGGACAATAATGCCGGTGAGCCGACCGTCTCGAATGTGACCAATGCTGTCGAGATGCTGGTCAGTATCGTCGCAGTCGAACTCCAACAGGCGCAGGAATGGCTGCGGTGCTCCGACAAGGGCAGTCTGTTCGTGAACGGATGTGGTTGATGTCATGCTGCCGTGGACCTCCGCGGTTGAATGGAAGGATTCTGAGGAGCGGAAAAGACCCAGAAATAATCGCCGATTTGTCCCGTGTTTCCGTGAGCCTCCGCATTCAGAAAATCACATTCCCGACGCACATCGTCTTCTGACCAGCCCAGGCACGACCGAATTTTCAGCGACACTGGATCGTAGTTCAGCGCGTGTTCAGGCGGAGACCTTACCATCAGAGCGGATGGCAAAACGCAACAGTGGTAGACTCGCAGCGCACACGGAAACGAACGCGCACGATGGAAACTTTCACGAAACTGTTCGGGAGAATCACCCGGGAGTCCCATAATGATTTCGATCGCCACACGAGCAACCTCGGTCAACTGTTGAACGTTCGTGATGAAGCGAGATTCTTCAAACGAACGTTCGACATTGGCCAGCACATCGTTGTCGAACGACTGCAGTCCTATGCCCACCAGCGGATTGCCGATCCGTTCCAGAAAACGAATGTGAGGATCCTGAATCTTCGCCGGATACACTTCTGAAATCAGTTTGCGATGACGGAAGAAATCCGTCTGCTGAGCTGCCTTGTCCAGTTGTTCGAAGGCTTTCGAATTCAGATTCAGCCCGGCGTCGACCAGCAATGCGCCGTCGACTCCCAGGGAATCCATCGCGTCAAATTCCTGAGCCAAATGGTCGGCCGTGCGAACACGTTTGGGAGATTCCATCGTGCCCCATTCGCAAAACGAACACGTGTACGGACAGCCGCGATAGGTCTGCAGAACTCCCAGACCGCCCGGTGGAACGAGTTGCATCACATATGGCGACGGCAGTTCATTCAGATCGGCCAGAGGCCGCTTTGGGGTTTGGTGCCACTCAGCGCCATCCCATTGCGCGATGCCTCGCACATCGGCGATGTTCCGCGGTTGACGATGTTGTCGAGTCACCAGTTCCAGAAACGTGAGTTCGCCTTCGCCAACAATCAACGCGTCGATTGCGGCGCGCGTGGTGTGGAACGGTGCCTGATCCAGCATGGATGGCTGAGCGGACGGACCGCCGAACAGCAGCATGCGGGCGGGGTCGTCATTCGCCAGCCTTTCGGCGACTTCGGCGAATAGCGGAAATGACCACAAATAGCAGGAAAAACCCACGATATCCGGATCGATATCGATCAGCGTCTGTGTCAGATCGTCGGCCGCCGCATCATGCAGATCGAACACAACAACATCCAGCCCGTCCAGTTCCGATGCTCGCAAAGTTGCCTCAACCATGCGGACGCCATGATTCGAAATCAATTCGGGCATGGCGGGATCAGGAATGGGATACATGGCGACCAAAGCCACGTGGCGCCCCGTTCGTTTCTGTACATCAGATAAATGGACGGTTGCCTCAGGCACTCTTGCGCCCCCCCGCTTCGGGAGCAGGCGCGAAGTGTTTCTGTGACAGATTGGGAATCGTGGCGCGTCGGCTGGCCGGCGGAAACGACCACCAGAAGTCGCCTGCCGTTCCGCCGCACAGAGTGGTTTCTCGCGTCAGCAGGTCGCGCATGTCGAGAAGTTCCTGTTCCGTCCAGCCCACACAGGACTGCATCGAAAGAGTGTACGGATCGTACTTCATTTCCCACTCCGACAACCCGCGCGTCATCAAAGCATCAGGCAGCACCAGCGTGTGATACACGCGTACCGTGACCGGCAGCGTGAGCGCGTAGTTCAATGTTTCAATGAAACCGTCCCACGTATCCGTCGGCAGTCCGAAGATGATCTGCACTTCGATGTTCGCTGCTACGGTGTGCAGCTTCTCAATCGCCGGCCCGAATTTTTCGCGGCCATAGGGTCGCTGCAGTCGTTTCAGCAGTTCCGGATTGAAGGATTGAAGCCCAACGCCCAGATACGATGGTCCGCATTGCGATAGGAATTCAATGTGTTCATCCTTGATCATCGAAGGATAGATTTCGCACCACAGCTGGCTGTCTTTCAAGAATCCGACATTGCGTTCGGCATTGGCCAAGTTGCGAAAGGCAGCTGCATTCAGGTTCAGACCGGCATCCACATTGAACACCGCCGGACAATCGTGTGCCTGAAGCGCGGCGAGTTCTCGAGTCAGGTATTCTTCCGAAAAACAACCTTTCGAAATGTCTTTGGCGCCCCATTCGCAGAAGGTGCACGACATCGGACAACCACGAAACGATTCCAGATACCCCACGGCCTGATAACTCATCAGCCCCATCTGATACGGCGAAGCGATGTCGTTCAGACTTTGCGGTGGCGGACGGAATCCCGTGTTTCGCCAGCTCAGCGGCGTGGGTAGGTCGAGCCCCGGAACGTTGACAAGTGTGTCGAACACGTCAACTGTCGCGAGCTTTTCCTGCAAGGCGATGATGAGATCGCAGAACGTCTCTTCGCCTTCGCGCGTGACGACGGCGTCGACGTAATCAATGGCTTTCTGATAAGGCGTGAGATCCAGAAGGGGCGGTCGAGCCGACGGTCCGCCGAAGACGATCACGCAGTGCGGTGATCGCTGCTTGATACGCCGAGCAACTTCGACCAGACATTTGGTCGACCACACAAACAGCGAAAAGCCAACGACTTGTGGATCAAATTCCAGCAGGTCGGCGACGTAGCTGTCGACGTCGGCCGTCTCCAAATCGAAGAGCTGCACTTCGCAGTCGGAAAGTTGTGGATGAGCAACCACAGCAGCCATAATCCGATGGATTCCATACGACGGAAGTTCAGATCCGTCGTGTTCATGGCTGTCCACAGATGGAGTCAAACACACCAGCGCGAGGCGGCGAATGTCTCGGAATGAAGATGTCATATTGTTCTTGAAGACCCAGCGGAATTTCGTCTACGACGCCTTGGCAGCACCGGTCGCGTGCACGTGCTGCAGCATTTCTTCGTGCAGCGGCAGTTGCCGAAGCGCACTTTGGTTCTGATCCAGAATCGCCTGCAGAACGATCTGCAATTGCTCGCGTTCCACCGAAAGTGACAGAGCGGCTGGTCTCTTCGGCAGCCAGCCATTGCCCGCCAGGAGGTAGTAGTAACTGGCGTCAGGGAAAGCGCTGGACTGCAGAACATCCAGCATCCCAATTTCTTTGTACAGGCGAAGACGATGCTGCAGGGCCGCGCTCTGTAGCGTTTCGCGAGCCGCTTTCCAAAACGGTTCGTCCCGTTCGCTCACGAGATAGTGCAGTTGCACGAAGTCTCGAACTTCGTCGTACTGCTTGGCCGCTTCCGCATTGTACTGCGTTCGCAATGCGTCTTGAGCTTTCTCAGTTGTGTTTGGTGTTGGCAGGTACTGCAGAAGTCGTTCGATCGCGGTCTGAATCAAATGCAGACCACTGGATTCCAGCGGTTCCACGAATCCTGCCGACAGACCAATCGCCACGACGTTTCCAATCCACGCTTGAGCGTGACGACCTACCTGCATCGTCAGGAATTGAGGCTCGATTTCTACTGTGTTTTCAGACGCACCGACATTGACTTTCAGTTCCTCAACAGCGTCTTCATCAGAAACGAATTGACTGCTGTACACATAGCCGACGCCTCGCCGAGTCATCAGCGGAATTTCCCACGCCCAGCCCGCAGACAGCGCGGTTGCCGTCGTGAAGGGCGGCTTGACGTTCGTCGCGGGCAGCCGCAGGGTCACGGCTTTGTCGCACAGCAGCTGAGCATCGGAATCAACCCATTTTTGCTGAGCACAGGTGCGCATCAGCACACCATCAAAACCGGAACAGTCGACGAACAGGTCTCCGGAAACCTGGTGGCCATCGCGGAGCCTGACGGACGCCACCTGCCCCTCGCCATTGGCTTCGACCCTTTCAACCCGCTGATGGACCACCAGCGTCCCGTTCGCCAGAGCTCGTTTTTTTAGCCACTCCACGAGCTGCGCCGCGTTGAGATGAAACGCGTAGGATCCCGTGGCAGAAATCGGCGACAGCGAGTTCCGCGCGTGAGGACTCTTGCCAGCCAGCGCCGCGGCCCAATTCACTGAATACGAATGATACGGACGCTGCTGATCGGCCAGCCAGTAGGAAAACAGATCGCGTTCGTCGAGTACAGCGCCGCACTGCCCGAAGGGATGCCACGTGGTGTGTCCTTCGTTCTTCCAATTGCAGAACTGAATCCCAAGCTTCCACGTCGCATCGCACGCTCGCATAAATTCGGCTTCGTCGCCACCCAGCGTTCGCACCAACTGAACGATCGACGGAATGGTGGCTTCACCAACACCGATGCCTCCCGCGCCGTCATCGACGACGGTGATGACACATTCCTGAGTCGTCAGCGAATGACTCAGCAGTGCCGCAGTCATCCACCCGGCCGTGCCGCCGCCAACAATGACGATCCGCGCGGCTCCGTCTTCGATGCGGTTGGCAGCGTGGTCCTCGCTTCGCAGAGCTTGGTTGGCCATCTTCGGTGAGAACCTGTTTCAGGCGTATCGCGGCAGAGGAGAAAGCTGGTCTTCGTGCCAGCCGAATTGATTCACGTAGGCCGTGTTCAGTCCCAGACACTGTTTCGAACCGCACACGTCGCGATAAGCACACTGCTCAAACCCGTTGCGATTGAATTCGTCCCAGAACTTTGGATCGATTCGTAGTTCCGGCTGATCGTTTTGCAGCGCGTTGGCCGTTTCGCCCATCAGACAATGCGGGAAATTCTTGACCTCCACATGACGCCCGTATTGTCGGGCCAGCTGAATCGACTGCTTCAAGAACGGCTGAACATCAAAGTGAGAAACCAGCAGCTCCGGGTTGCCCTCTTCTTCCATCGGCCAGTAGTTCCAGAAATTCATCTGCACCAGATTCCGCAGATCCTTCAACAGTTCGACGACACGAGGCAGACACTCATAACTTAATCGCGTCACCACGGTATTGGTCATCAGCCGCACATTGTCGAATGTGTCCAGATTGCGCAGCGCCTGCAGCGTCTTTGCGAACGAGCCTGGAATTTCGGTGATGTGATCGTGGCGTTCAGCGTTGCCCGCCGTGACACTGACGAAATATTCATCGATGCCGCTTTCAACCAGAGTCTCGCAATAGCTCAGGTCCGCCAGTCTCATCGCATGCGTTTGAATGCGAACATGTTCGAAACCCGCTGCTCGAGCTCGCTGTGCCAACTCCGGCAGATCTTTCCGCAGCGTGACTTCTGCGCCGGTCAGAATGAGGCCCTTCCACTTCCGAGCCTGCCGATTCTCGTCCAGCAGTTCTTCGAGTTCTGTGTCGTCGGCGGGTTTCAGCCAGTGCATGCTGTCCAGGATCATGCAGTGTTTGCATTTCAGGTTGCAGCGAAAATGCACCGTCATTTCGACATAATCAGAATGTTGAAACGGTGATTCCATCTGCGGCCCTTCGTTAGCAAACGTCAGCTCAACCTTGCTGCGGCGATTGCTAAAACGAAAGTTCGGCGGAAACCATCGGTCCGGTCAGGCTCAGGTTTGAACCGATGCCGAAGCTGTCGTCCGAGAACGTTTCATTCAGCCAGAATTGCGTTTCCCAAGCCGCTCGCACAGCGATATCAACGCGACCAGACAGTTTCGGCTGCCACACGACGCCTAATTGGTTTTGATACACCTGCGCCATTTCGTCCTTGATTTCCGCCCGCGGCATGTTGATCAGCAACGCGCTGTTGTTGATCGATCCCATCAAAAATGAGGCTCGGACAGAACCAAAGAATGACAGATTTGTATCGCCCAACGCGTGTTCTGCATTCAAACCAAAGACCGGACCCAGCCCCTCAAACGTCGTTCGACCAGCTCCAATCACAGCGGTCGCGATATCAGCAGAATACTGCAGTTTTCCATATTCCAGCCCTGCAGAAAAATCGAAACTCCACCGGCATGAGTCGCGATGAAACACGAATTCAAGATCCGCCGTGTCTAGTGCGATTCCAAGTTCGGCGGGCTGAAACGGCGGATCAAAAGAAAATGTGTGATCGTAGCGAAAATAGCGTCCGCGAATGCCGAATGATTCTTCCGGTCGCAACTCAGCCACATAGCGAACAGCCGGATCATAGTTAGGATCCACCAGCCGCTGTGCTCCCGGCGATACATTAAACACAGGCGCCGCGCCACTTAGGCGAGCTCGGAGAAATGGAATTTCCACACTTCCGGTAAATAGCGGATAGCAGTCGGACGAGCACCCTTCCCCACACCCAGAACTGCCGAATTGTGGACAACAGCCATCCGTGTGGCAGTAGGACGCGGAAGGAACCGAGTACTGAGTCTGCACGATTCGCGACGACAGGTCTGAGCCCCGCGCACCCGTCGTGTCAAAATCTGCCGCAACGTCGTTGGAGAGCTGGACCGCTCTAGGCCAAAGCCAACTGTGCCGCCCCAAGGCCCCGACTGATAGAAAAAGCCGCTGATTACTTAAGTCCTGAGGACGTGGATCGAAATCAAGTTCGACTGATTCGAATTCAAAAACGGGCTGATCTTGTGCCCGAGTCGCCGTTGCGGACACGGCCAGCAGAAGTGCTAGGGGGAGTCGAATATTCACAATTTAGCCCTTATTGAACAATCAGTACTCGACCACAAATTAAGCCACACCAGCAACGCTAGCCGCGCCTCACAAAGTACCGCATCTGTCGATTGTATCGGCCGTATCGACAACGACCTTCACTGTTCTTCAGTCCCAAAAACCCGCACATGCCGTTCGCCAGCCGACCAACCTCGCGTATTTCCCCTTCCAATTCAGTGCATGTCACAATTTCAGCTAAAGCTTCGATGGTAACAACCACTGGGATAGATGCAAGAAAAGGATGGAAAAGTCTAGCCATCGGCTTTAACGCTGAACTCAAGACGCCGTGAAATACACTGGCATTTTCATCGACTCAGAGTCTCTTATCTCCGCCGCTTGATTTCACCTCTCGGCACCGGAAACTGGCGGTTTTCGGCGCCGAACATGCCATTCCTGCTCCAACCCTGGCACATCCTGCTGGCTGCCCTCTGCGGCCTCGTGAACCAGCGTCAGCAACGGATCATTGAGTTCCAGAACGCACAGATCGAGGCTTTGCTCAAAAAGCTCGGAAAGAGGCGGCCATCCCCGCATTGCATGCCCAAGGGGTGGTTTGGGTGATTCGAAGGATGCGAAAATGCTTCGAACCCAGTCACATGATGAATCGATGAACGCAGACAAGCACACGTAGGCGTGGAGATTCCGGAGCCAATAACAGCCATTCGCACCAACTTCTCCGATTTTGTCGTTAACATACGGCTTGGTGTTGGACGGGCCGCTGAAGTTGGCCACACCGGTGGTAGACGCGGTGTTTTGCTACCAGATTTTGTGTTTATCCGGTATTGTTGAGTCCCTGCTGGCCAACCTGGTCCAGCTGCCTACAACCATTCCTGCGGTCGTTCCTGTGTTCATGGGAGGCAACGTTTGAGCAATCCTGAAATCAAGTTCATCCCGAACGAAGATTTTGACTCCACCAGTGAGCTGGATTTCGATTCAGTCGATTTCGAGCTGTATGCTGCAGAAGAGGGGCGTTGCGCGCCTGTAGACCGAAGCGAAGCCGCTGCGACGTTCGTGCAGGCGATCGAAGAAAGCCGAATACTCACTTTTGAAGGGGAGCATTTTCTTTTCAAACGACTTAATTTCCTTCGGTTCCGAGCGAACGCGCTGCAGGTGACATTATCAGGCAAACGGCCGAAGAAGACGGTGAAAGAGATAGAACGTCTCCTGCGGGGAGCGCAGGAGACTCGAGAAGATATAGCTCGAGCGAACCTACGGCTGGTGATGTCGATCTGCCGAAAACTTTCACCAACTCAGGACGACTTTGATGAGTTTGTCAGCGAAGCGAATGGAATCCTTCTGAATGCGATCGACAAATTTGACTTTGCCAGAGGCTATCGCTTCAGCACGTACGCAACTCACGCAATACAGCGACACCTATATCGTTTTGTTGAACGAGCATCAAAACGAAGATCTCGAGAACATCACGCGACCGACGCTGTGGAGGGGATTGCTGTTGACTCGTCGGATGACACCGGGCCATCGGCAGCCGAAGTTCTCGTTGCTGCCGAAGCGATTCTGGAACGGCTGGATGATGTTTTGGACGAGCGCGAGCGAATCATTATTCGCGGACGGTTTGGACTCAATGAATCAGGACAAGCCAGTACGCTGAGGGAACTTGGCGCCCAGATGGGATTGAGCAAAGAACGAGTTCGACAATTGCAATTATCCGCCCTTGACAAGCTGGCGGAAGTGGCGCGGCCGTTCGAATCTAATTTTACACCGCAGTTCTAATTTGCGTCTTCGGAATTCACTAATGAACACTGACTACGATGCTCAACCGTGGGTGAAGCAGACGCTGTTCGCGGCTGGCCTGTATAACCTGCTGTGGGGAATGCTGTGTGTCCTTGCGCCGAGTGCATTGCTGACTTTCGTTGGAATCACTTCTACGCCAGTTGTTTCTCAGCTCTGGCAGTGCATCGGCATGATCGTTGGCGTTTACGGCGTGGGTTACATTATCGCGTCGTATGATCCGTACCGACACTGGGCCGTCACGCTTGTGGGCCTGCTGGGAAAAGTATTCGGCCCCATCGGATTTCTCGTCGCTGTTGCCAACGGCTCACTGCCGTCACGTATGGGCTGGATTATTCTGGCAAACGACCTGATCTGGTGGATTCCGTTCGCGGTGATTCTTTGGAGCACAATACGTTCTTACCATGCTGTCGGGTCGGCTTACGACCTGCCGGAAGCCGACGATCCGCTTCGTGACATTAAAGCGAACACCGGGTGCTACCTGAATGATTTGACGAATGAAACGCCGCAGCTGGTGGTGTTTTTACGACACTCTGGCTGTACGTTTTGTCGAGAAGCCCTGACTGACATTTCAACACAACGCAAACAGATCGAAGAGTCCGGTACAGGAATCGCGTTTGTACATTTGGGGAACGAATCTGAAGACGATGACAAGTTCTTTGAGGGGTATGGTCTTCAGGACCTGCCTCGATTTTCAGATCCGGAATGTCGACTGTACCGTCTGTTCGGACTGGATCTTGGCGGTTTCTCGCAATTGTTCGGTCTGCGGGTCTGGATTCGCGGTTTCGTTGCAGGCTTCTTACACAGTCACGGCCGGGGGGCAGTTAGTGGGAACAGCTTTCAGATGCCCGGCGTGTACCTGTATCACCGCGGGCAGATTCTCGGAGGTTTTCGACACGACCATGCGTCCGACAGACCAGACTATTTAGCATTGGCGCAGCAGGTTCAACAGAGTCGCCAGCCAGTGACTGCGTAGCTTCGCAAATCTAAAGTCCGTCTGGCTTCAAGTCGCTCTCTAGCCTTGAGAAGGGTGCTTCGCAGTGGCATCTGTGACCCCTGTTCCGAAGACTGAAAACGCTGCTAGGCGAAATGCTGCAATTACGATCAGATTGCAGAGCCCGGTACTGAGAAGCCACTGAGAGCGATTCTGGAAACCGACGGAGTCATTATCATTGTGACCGCAGGTCATTAACTCGGCACGTTCTATCGTCTGGAAGTGTTGGATGCCGCACCTGGACACACGAGTGATCGATGGGAAGAAGCCTCTTCTGTTTGGTCCATTTGCCACATGGACAACTCGCTTTCTGAAAGACGCCGGCAGAATTACAGATTTGGCGTTCTCCAGCCGGTTCGACAACATTGAATCTCTTCTGAAAGTGGGAGCTTACAGACGGACACGACACCGGCTTCAACCCAGGCATCTACTTCACTCATAAACCCTGGTGCGTCAGCCGAAGAATACTGACAACGATGATCGAACGATAAATCACGATCAGGGCCACGAATCGACATTCGACACCCCGCTCTTCGGCCTTTGTCAAACACGTTGACGACAAGCCCAGGTTTCGTGAGATGGCGAGCACAAGTAAGCCCCCCGACAGCCCCGCTCCGAGTATCGCAACCTCAGAGGGCATTGCTCTGGCCGCAGAAATTGCCATCAGTGCTTGTTCGTTTACTGCGCCGCCTCGGGCGTCAAATCGGAAGTCAAACTTCTGATCGTCAGAATCTCATACAGGCCGCTGCCGGAAGGAAGCTTAATGAGTTGCATCAGCACATACGCGGAAATGGCCATATTGCCGAAAGACATCACCAGTACGAACCAGACAACGCGGCGCAGTAAGGATTGTTCTTTCCACGCGATCCAGACGTAAACAGTGATGAAGCAAAGGTAGGCGTCAAGCAGAGTCACCTGAAACCAGACGTCCTTCATCAGTGATGCGTCGTCAAAGACGCTGCGGACCTGCGAAGCTCGAACTGTGAACGCTAAAAGCACCGCAAACGCCCCTGCAAACAGACAGAAGAGGAATTTCAGGCGCTGAAACATTGCGGAATTCTCTTCGTATGGCAGAAATTGAAAGAGCGAATTGCTCACGTGGGCTCGATGCCTGGAATCGACCAATTGTCGTCGAACCAGCCTGTTATGGGCTCAAAATGTCACTTGGCCAGCTGAACGCTGCTGAACTGAGTCATCGAAGACTGAGCTTTCAATTCGTCAATTCACGGCCGTGGCCTAGAATGTTGGGACCGTAGAATTCACGCATTTATCGACCTCGGAAAACGATGAAACTCATTCTGCTCATTCATGTCTTTGCCACGCTGTTTATGGCAGGGCTGATCTGCTGTGTGCAGGTTGTGCCTTACCCGTGGTTCGCCAATGTCGGCAGCGACCAGTTCAAAACATATGAAGAGCTGCATCAGCGCCTGACCACATGGGTTGTCGGGCCAGCAATGCTGGTCGAACTGGCAACGGCCGTGATGCTGCTGAAGGTTATGCCAGCGGAATCGCGGACTCTTGCGTGGATTGGCCTGGTGTTAGTCGTGCTGATCTGGCTTTCGACGGCGTTGTTGTCCGTGCCGGCTCACAATTCGCTAACCATTAAATACACAACCGCGGCCTACCAAAAACTTATCACCACCAACTGGCTTCGCACAATCGCCTGGACTGCGCGTGGCATACTCGTTTTGGTGATGACCTATCGTTGTATGAAATGACGATTCATACGAATTTGGAAACAGATCACATGCATCACTTCACCGGATCAATCGCCTTACTCCGTCATCCGGAGCACCTTGAAAATCAGTGGCTGGCGTATTGGAACGCCAGTCGCAAGCATTACGACTTCGTCACAGCCGAACGTCTTGACGATGAATCGTTTCGCGAATGTCTTGATCGTGAAATCGCGTGGCTGCTCGACCTTCGCCGAGGCAAAGATTACATCATCTCCAGCCAGGCGCGGCTACATCTGGATCTTCCGGTTGAATCGGAAGAGGACGAAACGTTTTTCGTCGTCGAATTCTACATCGTCGACGTCTATGGGAAATCCGGCCGCGCTTCTGTGGAACTCCACAAGCAACTTCGTTGGCTGACAAGTGACGAAGTGCTTTCAGGCCAGACTTCGAAAGGCGTGACCGTGAATCCGTCGCTGGTCGCACTTCTCAACAAGGCCGAAGTGATTGCCCGACATTTACGGTGATTTCCCAAATTAGCCGCAGGGCCTTAGCCCCGGTTGCTGAGCGACTCGAAACCGGGGCCAACCGGGGCAA
>JAQWLN010000174.1 GCA_029247265.1 Fuerstiella sp. | reverse complement strand
AAACAGAGTGCTCACCAACCGCTGGATCTGATGAACGGGCATTTTTTTGCGCGCTCACAATAAGCCAGACGCATTCTGTGCTCGTTCCTCACAACAGCTCCCCCATATTGTGAGGCCTTCCCTTGCTGAGTTGCTTTGATGTGCCCGCAGCGGCGGATTGCCTGCGGACTCAATCTGTCACGGCTAACCGCGTACAAAGCCATGCGGTAGTCCTCGCGAAGCCCCCGGACATCCAAGTCCGTGCTGTTGCTCGCTGAGACCACTCTTCGTCCATTCTATTGATTCATTTTCTTTCGTGATTTTCGAAAGCACTCCCTGTGCTGATTTCCTCCTGGCTGAATAACTTCCGCTCGCTCCTGTCCACGCCCCGAACGACGCCACGACGAAAATCAGTCCGTCGTCGCGGCCACGCACGCATGACAGAGGCACGGTCTGCTGAGCACTCGCAGCGCATCACCGAGGCCCTGGAAGACCGTTGTTTGCTGGCCACGATTGTGTGGGACGGAGCGCCAGACGGGGGCGGTTCGAGTGCGAATGCCGACTGGACAAATGGCGACAACTGGGTGGGGGATAGTGCGCCTTCAACGAACGATGACCTCGTTTTCCCAGCAGGTGCATCTGAGACGACGAATATAAACAATTTTGTGGGTGAGAGTTTTGGTTCAATTCTGATCGAAGGCGACAACTACGACCTGAGTGGGAATTCCATCATTCTGAATGGCGCCATCACAGTGAACGGCGCGGGCAACAGCGTGGACATCAACGTGCAGCTGGGATCTTCCTCCGGGATTGCCAACACGAACAACAGCACGTTTACGATGAACGGCGCGATTGACGTGGACGGCAATAATCTGTCGGTGAGTAATTCCGGCAGTGGCGAAGTGGAATTGAATGGAGCGATTTCCAACGGCAGCGCCGCCACGACTGGCGACTTGAATGTCTCCGGCAATGGCACGGTCGTCCTTGGGACAGCTAACAGTTACTCAGGTGCCACACTGGTCACAAGCGGCACACTGATTGTGCAGGATGCGCTTAGTCTGGGGACGGCGAGGCCTGGCAGGCACGGGAACCACGGTCATTAACGGGGCCACCGTCCAGCTGGAGAACTCAATCACAATTCTCGACGAACTGCTGACGTCCGACGATGCACGAGTACGCAGCGTGGGCAACAACGTCTGGACCGGGGACATGACAGATGTTAGCCGTGACACTCTGTATCTGTGGCCTGCCTCCGGTAGTTCTCTGCAGGTCGATGGCAATGTGACTCCCTATCAACTGCAGGTTCAATACGGGAATGTGATTCTCAAAGGAACCAGCAACACCGCGGATTACACCTACGTGTACGGTGGTAGTGAGTTAGAAGTTAGCGGCACACCGGGCACACTGACCAACAGATACTATACGTATGTGAACAACAATAGCACTCTGCGAGTGAATGAGAATGGCACGTTTGCATCTGGTCGAGACACGTATATCCAGAACACTGGTACAGTCACCGGAACCGGGGCGGTGAATGCCGGAACATCCAGTTCAATTTATCCATTGCGAGTTCAATCCGGTGCAACCATCGACCCGGGATCAACGTCGGGGCCGGGGATTCTTGCCACCAAAGACCTGCTGTTCGAGAACACCAACAGCAATTTCGATGTGCAGCTGAATGGTTTAACCGCCGGTACGCAATACGATCAACTGCAGGTCGATGGGACGGCAACTCTCAACGGAAATCTTAACGTCACCCTGCAGGCCAGTTTTGCGTCCGTTGGTACCACGTTCACAATTCTGGACAACGTCAGTACCAATCCCACTACGGGTTCCTTTAACGGACTTCCCGAAGGCGGCCTGGTGAATTATGGCGGCAATTACTGGTCCATCAGCTACGAGGGAGGCGATGGCAACGACGATGTACTCACGACAGAGACTGTGAACAGTTTCCCGACTGGAGACGCGCAAAATGTAAGTAAGAACGAAGAAACAGCTGTCAACATTACGCTGACAGGTGGTGATACCGACGGTGTCGTTGCAGGTTTTTCGATTGAAACAGGGCCGCTGCACGGGACGTTGTCCGGAACTGCCCCCAACGTGACATACACGCCGGCCCTGAACTACGCGGGCCCAGACAGCTTTGAATTTCGCGTGACTGACGATGATGGCGGATTCAGCACGGCAATCGTATCGATTACCGTGGATAATACTCCGGACGCTCCCACACAGATCAACCTGTCAAATTCTTCTGTCAACGAGAATATCGCCGTCGGTACGTCGATCGGGACACTCACGACGGTGGATCTGGATGTTGGCGACACATTCGCTTATACGCTTGTTGCCGGCAGCGGAGATCTCGACAACGGGTTGTTCACGATTGTAGGCGACCAATTAAGTATGGGTGTGATTCCGGATTATGAATCACAGTCGAGTTTCAGCATTCGCGTGCGAACTACCGATTCCGATAATCTTACGCACGATCAGACTTTTGTGATTTCCGTTAACGATCTTCCCGACCTGCCAATCAATGGCGTGAATCAGGTTTCTATCGATTCCCCCGTCAACGAAAACGCATTCGCAAGTCTAAGCGGTATTATCGACGACGCGGACACGGGGGACATCTTTACACTGGCTGTTGCTTGGGGCGATGGAAGTTCGAATTCGATTGCGCTCGGCACGACTGCATTTTCTAACGCAAATGCACAGGGTGATTACGTTACCTGGAATCCTGCCACGTATGAATTCTCTGTTCAGCATCAGTACCTCGATGATGGCGAATCGCCCGGCAATGCATCGGAATCGGACACCTACACGATCACCGGCACAATTACTGACGGAGCTGGCGCATCCGTTCCACTGACAACATCCTTCAGTGAATTCGTTCTTGACCCGACATTTGATGTAGACGGTCGTGTCGTGACCGAGGTCGGTGTGGGCTCGTCGAGCCATAACTATGGTTACTCGGTGGCGGTGACGCAGCCTGACGGCAAGGTGCTGGTCGGTGGCCAAAGCAACGGCTGGAACACCAATGTCGCAACAGTGGTCCGACACAACTCGAATGGTTCCCTTGACAGCAGCTTTGGCGAAGATGGCGTGGTCACACTTGGTGTCAGTACGGTGCGTGCCATTCATCTGCTTGCTGACGGCAAAGTGCTGGTGCAGGGAAGCCGATTGGCTCGCCTGAATGCCGATGGTACGTTGGATGCGAGTTTCGGTGGGCTCCGCTGTTTGGCAGGGTCAGTCTGTCCATTTCGGGCAGTCGGCTCAAGTTTTCGCCGAATATCAATCTGGGCGTGTTCAAGATCAAACACGTGTACCTGTATTCCAGTGGGAAGTTCAAGGTGGTTGCCTGGGCTTCCGTCATAGGCAACTTTTCCGTAACCGGACCGGTCATTGGCAAGCTGATGCCCAAGCTCACCGGTCGGCTTCCAAAGGTGAAGATCGACGGGCCACGAGTCGGCGGTGTCGCGGGAAAGGCCGGCAAGGCGATTTCGTCAGGAGCCAAGAGCGTTGCCAAAGCATTCAACGGGACCACCGCCGGTGCGTTGGTCTTCTTTGATGCCAACTTTAACGGCGTCCTGGACGACTTCACAGATGATCCCGATGCGGGTGATTACTGGCTCGTGGGAATAACGAAACTGCTACTGAAAACTGTTTTTCGCGGCCATAAGACAGCGTGAAACGCTGCAGGGCAGATCAGCAGTGTGTGATCTCCTGTCCTGCATACGTTCGTTATCCACGCGTGGCCGAGAATCATACGCCGTAGCGATTCAGAGTGAGGGCTTACGGCTTCCTGATCGTCGCTGCTACGTTGAGCACAGTTGTCAGGGTGCTGTTCTTATTTTTTGATACGATCATTCGTCGGTTGATCGTCATGATTCGGATACAAAAAAAAGCCGCGTCCAAAGGACGCGGCTCAGATTCACAGGTGTGTGCTGCGGAACTACTCGATGTCGTAGCCCTTGGTCAGCACCTCCAGAGCGTCAACGATATCTGCGTCCTTCATGCCGGATTCGCGAACGATTTCCGCCGATGCTTCATTATTCCCGGTCAATTCCTTGGCCGAGGCACTGATTCGTCCCGACCCGTCGTAGGCGTAGGTAATTTCGATCGGTGAACCCTTAGGCAGACTTTTGGGAAGATTAAAGACTCGGAAGTCTCCGATCAGTTCGCAGGCCGCCGGGTCGGCTGCATCGCCTTCCAGAATCTCCACATGCACACGTTCCTGACCGTCGGTATTCGTACCAAACCGTTGGTTGACGCTGTGCGGAACGGGTGTGTTCTTGGGAATCATGATGTGATTGATCTTGCGGGACTTGTCGCTTGGATCAGAAATCTTGATACCCAGTGAATGCGAATTCACGTCGCTGGTTCTGACAGCATTAAGCCGTTTTTGCACGCTGTCGACAACCTTGCTGGATCCGTCGCCGTGTCGAGCTTCCAGAATCGCCGCATGGATGGCCGCACCTTCCGCGACGGCACGTTCCGGCATCAACTCACGTGAAGGTTCATGGCCTGTGACTTCACGCAGCATCTGCTCGACCACGGGCATCAGAGTCGAACCGCCGACCAGAATGACTTCATCCAGAACACCGGCTTTGACGCCGGCCTGCTGCATAACCAGTTCGGTTGTGTCTTTGGTTCTTTGAAGCAGGTCCGCCGTCATTCGTTCAAATTCGGCACGCGACAGTGACACAGACAGCGTCTTGCCCTTGAAGTAGACGCTCAGCGGCACCTGCGACTTGTCACTGAGGTCTCGCTTGGCGTCCTCTGATTCCTGATGGAACTGACGAATGGTGTCCGGGTCGGTCGACGGGTCTTCACCGTATTTCTGCTTGAACTGTTCCACAAGATGATCAGCCAGTCGCTTGCTCCAGTCCAGCCCTCCCAGCATCACGTCACCATCGGTGGCCAGAACGCGGAAGTTGGTTGGCGTGTAGCGAACGATTGTCACGTCAAACGTTCCACCGCCAAGGTCATAAACAAGGATGGTCTTTTCGTCGTTGCCCAGATCTGTACGGCCGAGTTCCCCCTTTTGCCATGCATAGGCCAGAGTCGCGGCAGTCGGTTCATTAATAATGTCAATCACGTTCAGGCCCGCAATTCGTCCGGCATCCTGAGTTGCCTTTCGACGCACATCATTGAAGTAATAGGGCACTGTGATCACGGCGTTGGTGATCGGCCCGATTTCCTTTTCTGCGTCCTGTTTCATCTTCTTGATGATCAGAGCAGAAATGAACTCGGGCGTCAGCTTCTTGTTCTGATACATCACGTTATATTCGCTGTTCCCCATTTCACGTTTGATGGCTTCAACAATCTGGTCCGATGAGGCAACGGATATTCTCTCAAAGGTCGGCCCAACCACAACGCTATCGTCATCGAGCAGGACGACGGACGGAGTGATCGGTCGTCCGTCTGCATTGTTAGCGAGTGTGGGGTTACCGTCGTCATCCATGTACGCAATGGCTGAATAGGTTGTGCCGAGGTCGATACCGACAGTTCTGCCTTCAAGAAACTTCATTTGCTGACCTTATTCGTTCAATGGACATGCCTGAAACGGAACCCTTCGGGAACCGAACTCGATTGAGGAAAACCGGATCATCTGGATTCCGTCAATATTTATCGAAGTGGGGCCATTCTGGTCAGACTGCAACACCGTTGCAAGCACACCGGCAGTTGAAAGCGGCTCCAGCGGAAGATCGACGGTTGATGGCTGTCGTTTCGACGATCGTTTATTTTTTCGGGAAAAGGTAACAATTATTACCCCGTAGGGAGATGGCTGGTTCGAATCGCTTCCTGACAGACCTGGCGTCCTGTGCCCCGGTGCTGTCAAAGTCGCCAGTCGACGTGGTCTCACCGTAGTGGGGTCGGGAACCACATCCAACAGCAGGCTCCCGCCGAGCGAACCACATCAGAATGATCCGTCCGCTGTCGGCATTCTCTGTATGACGGCTGCGGCGCATCAGCTGACAATTGCGTGTTACGAATCACGGGCCGCATCCGATCCGGCAACTGACAGTGACGATGCAATTTCGCGACGGAGCGAGTCTCAGTGGGCGCCATCGGCGATTGCGTCGACGGTAAATCGGCTGCAGATGCTGAATTTCCCGACCTGCCCGAGCATCGACTGTTGTTCATGAATCGGGGTGTGCGATGGTCTTCGCATTTCTGCCACTGACGGCGTGGGACGTCAGTCGACACGTGCCAGCGGCATGCGCGGCGCTGGAATGCTACTGAATCGCGATAGGCATATCCGCTGGCTGAGTCAGTACTCGCTTAGGTCCCGTCGGCGAAGTCTGCTTATCTGGCGCCGAGGCAGGAGTTGCAAGCGACGCCCTGTCGGGCCCGAAGTACATGAACTCCTGAGCTGATGACACATCTGCTGACGTTGCTGTTCCGCTGTCGGCAGGCGTCATATCGATAGCATCCGACAGGTCTGCACCGCGGTGTGCGGCCGGCGCTTTGTCGAAAGTTTCCGCTATTCTCTCGGCCTGCGGGCCAAAGACTTCGAACCCGGTGTCACTCCGAACCTGCTTAATCGTCGATTCGGCTGGCGATTGTGTGGAGTGGTCCGCCGGAAATTCTTTTGTATAGATAGCATGACTGATCGGAGCGCCTGTCAGCGGCGCCTGCTGAACGTCCAGGGTTCGTTCGTACACGGCCTGATCAATTGCGCCCGCAGCGCTCGCAGCGTCCAGCGGCGGGAATTCGGCGGACGCCTGCTGAATCACGCCGTTCTGAATGTCTCTACTGTCAAGTGCCGAGCCAGCTGTTCCGACAGACCGACCTGGTTCACGCAGTTTCCTGTTGATCGTATCGAAGTCCGGTGGTGTCATGTCCATAGGACGTACAACGTCGTAACCCGCATCAGATTGTACGGTCGAATAAGAACCGCTTAATAGTTTTGCGGCGATCTGACCGCGCAGCATTTCTCGTACGCCAACCTGGTCTCCGTCGTTCCGGTCAACGCGAATTTCGTCGACGACCCAGTAGTTATGCTCCATAATCAGACTGGCTGAGACGATCGCCTGGTCAGTCGTTCCCAGCCTCACAGTGGCGCGTTCCTGCGTCACGTGAGTGTCGCGGATTGGCTGTTGCAGCTGTGACGCCAGCGTTGGGAACTGTGTCGGAACGCCTTCAAGATTGCTCCACACCAGCCTGTTGAAATCAGACGAACACGATCTTTGCAGCAGCGCCATGTCACTCTGGTTCCATGCCGTTGCAAATTCAAGCAGTGGCACGGACAGTTCCAGCCGCGTACGCAGCGAAGTCACCTGACCCTGAGAATCCGGGTATTGAATGTCGTCGACTTTCAGAACTCCGTTTTCGTTAATCATGCGACACGACAGGGCCAACCCGCTGCCGGTGGTGAATTCAAGCTCAGTACGCTGTGCAACCGTATGACTGTCTGTCAGCGTGAGCGATTCGTCATAGAAGTCGGGAATGGACAATTCCGCCAGAATTTCCGGAGCAAGTCGTTTCCATGTTGCTCGGGCGAACTCAGCGGAAGACATCTGAGAAACCGAGATATGGTCACGTTCAGACAACGCTTTCAGAAAGAAAGAGGCTCGCGTCGGTGCAGTAAAGACCGACGACAACGAATTCTGCCGGCGACTTGCTCGCTCGTAGAGAGTTACGTCACGAACCAGGAATCGTGACTCGTACTGCTCCGATACCGGCGGTGTTCCGGCGGCGATATCGGCCTTCGTGAATTCGGACTTTCGTTCCTCAAGATCCAGCCTCACGATTTCGCGTCCGGCAGGAATCATGACCGTCAACTTATTCTCGTACGCACGAATGTCGAATTCGTCCGGTACGTTCGTGGGCGACGGCAACTGAATGATGGACAGATCGGCCAGCTTCAGAGAATCCGTGTAGAATGCAGTCGTGGTGAGTTGCTTCAGTGAATCGTGATCTTCAGCACCATATGCCGTCAGGAATGTATTGACCGCGTTGACCGCATCTGCCTGTCGGCGAACGGATCCGGTATGGTCTTTTTCGCGGTGGTTATGAGCCTCGACATCATCGACCAGCCATTCGTCTGAACTTCGGACCAGTTTAATAAGCAGATGGCCGTTCTTTGCCGGCAGTTTCACCACGGCATCGTTTTCATTCAGATTGGCTTCCGGCCGCCGCGCCATTCCCTCTTCGTAGGCGGAGGCGATTCGCGCCGTCAGGGCCTGTAACCATTCTTCCGGAAGCTGCTGCAGCGAACCGGTCAGCTCCGGAGATGTCATGGCCAGGATTTCTTCTCGTTCACCCGATTCCCATACAGTCAGGAACTGTCGCAGTGTCATTAACAGATCCATGACTTCAATCGTGGATTTGGTGACTCGCGTGCTTTTGCTCAGCTGACGGACCATCACGTCGTCGACCACCCAGTAATGCTTCGTGGGGTCATTAACAAGATGGAACTGGTACTTGCCGCCGGACTCTTCCTTTGCGATAACCTGTCGCCCGCCGTCTTTCAGGTTCGTCACTTCCACGACGGTTAACTCGTCTTGGGGCAGCGGCAGCACCTGCAGATCGGATAAGACGTCGTCAGACCGCAGGGCTTTTTCTTCGAAACGTGTTGACGTGATCCGTCGCAGCGCAGGCTCGTTTTCTTCATTGAGCGCTTCTGCAAACTGCTCAATCACTCGCTGTTCCATAAGGGACTGATTCAGCAGTGATTGGGCGCAGCCGGTAAAAATGACGCCACTCGCCAGAGCAGCCAGGCATGTTGCAGACTTCATAACAAAGTCCTTGTTTGTCAGGCATCCGTCGCAGAGACAGCAACGAATGACGAACGGGAGAGAGAGCAGAGAGGATGTGAGAAGGGGTGCTGCCGACGATTGTGTCTGACTGGCAGACCTGGGACCGCGCAGAACGGACCGCTGGCCGGAAAACAGCGTATGCGTTGTCGCATTTTCCGGCATATGGGTCAACGCGGTACACAGCTCGGACGGTGTCAGCGGGCAGAGTTATCCGGGCCGCACGGCGAGTTTCGGCGTATCCTGCCAGTTTCGGCGTATCCTGCCAGTTTCGGCATATCCTGCCAGTTTCGAGGTGTTTGCTACGACGACATATCGGCCGTGTGTGGCACTGCTGCGTCGCGGGTCCGGCAAGCAGTTTTCAGCGGAACCCTGGAAAAAGTGACTGCCAGCAGGAGATTTCACGCTGCCTCAGGCCGTGGAACGGCTCCTGCGGACACGCTCGACAACCTGTGATATCGCCAGACGCATCAGATCACGGTCAATCTCATGAACGTCGACAGGCTGACCGATTCCGTCCAGCATCGTCAGGGTCAGTCGGCCGCCCAGATGCTGGCGAAATTCTTCCAGGCCGGAGAATAATTCGTCGGTGTTCTGCAGGGCCGGATGATCGAGCAGCAGACCAAGCTGGTCAAGGCAGTCCAGGACTCGGTTGGCATCTGTGGACGACAGTCCGTGTGCCATGCTTGAGTAGACTGTATCCACGGCGACGCCAATAGCGACCGCTTCACCATGGCGGAGTTCAAAGCTGGTCATGACCTCCAGCTTGTGCGCTGACCAGTGACCATAATCCAGCGGGCGCGCCTCAAGCATTTCGAACGGGTCTCCGCCCGCTGTGATGTGTCGCAGGTGCCATTGTGCGGATTCCGTGATGACGGGCCACGCTTCTGCTTTTCGCAGACGAATTGCCGCAGCGTCCCGGTGAATCTGTTCAAAAAACTTCGGGGACTTCAGCAACGCAACCTTAACGGCCTCAGAGAAACCGCAGCAGAAATCGCGGTCACTAAGCGTGTCCACCAGTTTTCGATCGTTGATGACGGCCCACGGAACGGCGAACGTTCCGACCCAGTTTTTCTTCTGAAACAGATTAATACTGTTTTTAACGCCGATCCCGGAATCGCCCTGAGCCAGTGTTGTTGTGGGAATACGAATCAGCCGCAGGCCTCGGTGTGCGATGGCAACCGCAAACCCGACGGCATCCAGCACGGCTCCACCGCCAATCACGACCACGTAACTGCGACGGTCCAGATCCGCATGGTTGAAACACTTCAACATACGTTCAATCAGGTGAATGTCGTTCTTAACACTTTCGCCACCCGGCACAACCTGAATATTCCCCGTAACCCGCACTGCCTGGTCGTGGCGTGAGCAGAACTGCTGGATTCTGTGCTTCAGGTCCGGGTTTGCCAGTGCGACATGTTCGTCCAGCCAGAATTGTACTTTGGGAACGCGGCCCTCAGAACCTTTCAGCAGTTCCGTCAGCCTGTGAGCGTCATCGCCAAACAAATCGTGTGTAAATCGCAGCCGGTGGGTGAAGTCGACGGCAAACAGGACATTAAGGCTGGCATTTTCAGTCGGTTCGTTCATTGGCAGGGAAATTAACAACCGTCAGGAAACGGAGTGGAAAACGGAAGGAATGGAGGGAGAGGGCCTCCTGCTCAGCATACGGGCATTCTTCTGCAGAAACCACTTGTGGAACGGCAGGGATCGCAAGTAAGCGGAGAACGTACCTCTACGCCCCCTTATCAGGAATTAGGGAAAAACGGGTTCGGCGGGTCTTAGGGGCGGTGCAACCGGAACAACCGGCACACGCATACACGGTTCAAACCCTGGCACGGCTTTATGTGCCTTTGCATGCATGATCAAAGATCGTCCTCCCGAAAAAACAACGCAGTGTTACCCATATTTCTGGAACGAGGACTTGATCCGTGATCCGCGTTGTTTGCGACACGGGAATCCTCACCTCCCCTTCAGCTCATTTTCAGGAGAAGAAAACAATGAGAGGGATTACTCTGTCAGCTGCTCTGGTCATTATGACCGTGGCGAGCAGCGCTGATGCAGGACTGTTTGGTCTGTTCAACAAGAGCCGCGGTTGCGGTGGATGTGGTTAAGAAGCCACCTGCTGTGCTCCCGCTGACTGCTGCGAATCAACCTGCTGTGCTCCAGCGGGTTGTGACAACGACGCGAGCTGTTGTGCTCCCGCCGGTTGC
>JAQWLN010000172.1 GCA_029247265.1 Fuerstiella sp. | reverse complement strand
GGAGCCCGTTGTCTGGAGCACCCCGGAATTGACCGGCCATGCGTTCTCAAAAGGAGCGACTTCGTAGTGCGTCGAATCAATCGTTGACGATTGCTCTAAGGCGCGAACAGCCTGCCCTTCGCGGACCAGCGTTGGCTCACTTGATATGGAGTCATTTCTGCTAACGGAAACCTCACCCTCGAACACGCACACGTCGGTTGTCCCATCGAATCCAACAGCAACTCCAAACGCGGTGCCCAGATCGACGACGTGCGCTGTGTCCGTATCCACGACAAAGTCAATCGCCGATTCTGGGATTATTGCAGTAACTACTCCCCGCAGCAGAATCACTCGCATTTCATCAACGACGTCGATCTCTGCCGGCCCTTCAACCGCGAGGCTCGCTCCATTCACAAAGTCCAGTCGAAGCAATCCTCTGTCGAGGCTAAGTGCGCCTGACATGACTTTCTGACCGGATTGAATCGCAACGTCGCCTTCGTAAGCACCAACAGCTTGCGTGATCACGGCAACGTGTGGTGTGTCCACCGATTCGGTGTTCGCAGGATTTTCCGGCCAGAGATAAACCATGCCACACACCAGGAGCAATATCGTCGCGGCCACAGCCGCGTATGTTGGTGACCCGAGGCGTAAGCGAGCGGTTCGTCCCGGCTGGTTGCCTCGTTGATCCGTCAGGTTGCGATTGGGCGCGTCAACACTGGACCGCGATACGGTATCCACAGCGTTCGGAATGCAGTCTGCCAACACCGCCTGCAGCGCCGTATGCGTGGCAATCTGGTCGAGGTACACATAGCGGGCTGCGTCGTCCGATTCCACACGCTGCATCAATTCCGCTCGCTGCTCGTTATCCAGATCTCCGTCGAGCATTTCCTGAATGAGAACCGTCAGTGATCGTTCGTCGTCAGTCATCGGGCCGTCCCCTTGTGAAGACGTTCCTCCACACAGGCAGCCAGAAGGTTGCGAATTCGATAGAGCATTTGCTTCATTGCCGATGCCGTTTTCCCAAGGTCCTCCGCCAACGCCGCAATCGACGTCTCTTTGCCGTATCGCTTGTGAAGCAGAGTTTTATGGTCGTCCGAGAGCCGCTCAACGCATCCACCCAGCAACTGAACCCGCCGCTCGGTATCCTCAGCCATCACCTCTGCGAGCGGAGCAAGCTTCTCGGCAAACGCCTCGTGTAAGACCAGCCGATCACGTTTTCGATCACGCAGATGAGCCAGCACCTGAAAACGGGCGGTGTTGTAAGCCCAGGACTCGAAACTCGCGTCACTTTGAAAGTCGTCGGCCTTACGAATCAGAACGAGATTCGTCTCCTGCAAAACATCCTGCGCCGCCACCGGGTCAGCCAGCAGCGAGAGGATATACGCATTCAGTCTGTTCTGAATCGCTGTAATAGCGAGGAAATACTGATCTGATGTCATGCTCGATACGCAGTGAGGGCCAATTTTGTTGCCAGTCGGTACTAAATACCACTGCCAGGCACGAGGTAACGCGCCACATCCAAATTCTACCGGGCAAACGAGGCTTATTCCTGGGTCTCCAACGCTCGGGCCAGGCATTGTCAGTCAGGGGAGCTCTTCAAGCGATTGAGAACCTGCGTCACGCGAGCTCGGCTTACCCCAAGATGATGAGCCAGCTCCGCCCTCGTTTCAACGACTCCGGAGTCCAGTAACTCTTGGTACTGAAATGCCAACCGCATTCGATCCCGCTTTGGCCTTGCCGATTCGGATTCCGCCCGAATTCGGTCCAGAATGGAGTTCCACTTGAATATTTCGATGTAGGGCAGTCGACGTAACCTCTTGGTACGAAAGGCACCTGGATCGATGGATCCCCGTTTCGGATAGCGACCGTCTCGGGGAGGGCGCCGACGCTTGATATCACCGAGGAGATTTACGAGCGCATCAAGCGCGGAGAGTTCACTTGGGACGATGACATAAAGGGGGTGCACCCATCGCCCTTCGGACAGCAGCTTTATGCAGACAGCATCGAGCGGCGGCTCGATGAAGCGTGGTCGGCAAAGCCCCGTCCGGTCGTTGCTCATGCGATGCCGGAAAAGCTCGATTCCGCATCCTATAGTGAAGGCAAGCTGTTCCCACCGCGACTTGCCAAATAAACGGAATGGGTTTGCCGTCGAGACCGACTACGACGCCGCGGCAGAAGGCGGCAGAAGGCGGCAGAAGGCGGCAGAAGGCGGCAAGGTGCGGACGGGGTGGAACGAACGGCCGCAGTTGATCGGACACAAACCGGGCGACAGTTTTGAGGTCCCCTTCACGGGTTCCGCCGTAGCCAGCCAGGTCATCGCCGGCCCCAAAGCCGGGATCATCGAACACAGCGTCGATGGATCAAATTGGGTGAAACAGGATTTGTTTGTTGCAAAGAACAGCTCCAGACTGCACCTGAACCGGATCTAATATCCTGCGCGACGGACTCGACCCGGAAAAGAAACACGTCTTATCCGGTCGAATCAGTGAGAAACGAAACGAGCTGAGTCTCGGCAATAACTGCCGTATCGTCTGTTTCGGACTGAACGGCGACCCGCGCACCCCCAAAGGTGTCAACGTGGACGGTATCCATTTCGAAGGCTCGGATGGACATGGCCCGGAGAAATAAAACGATGCGACCTGCTTCAGACCGTCCCGAAATCCGTGGCAATACACGAACAGCTTGACCGCGCGTCTACGTCCGTTCCGCTCAACATCGCCGAAGGAAACGGTCGACGTAACTTGTCGATTTCGTAGCCACTTAGCTCGACGAGACCCTGGTTTGAGTAGAGTCCGCCTCGGGGAGCCGTAGCGAACTCGAACTACACGAACTTCGGTTAACAATCACGCGGCATCGAACATTGACTGCATAATCGTGGCTGGCGAGCCCTCGAATTCATCCCCCAAAAGTTCTAACCGTGTCCAGTCGCCCCGACTTGCTTGACTGATGAGTTGACGGAACGTCGGTTCCGTCAATCGCTTGGCGAAAGTTTAAACGTGTCGTTTTCACCCATATGCTTTCACAAAGAGCGGACAGATTCTCAAATCCCTTTAACTGGTGGGCCTTGGCAGCACCATGCCTTTGGCATTTATTCGGAAAATACAACGAAAAATCGATCGGGCATGGCTCAGTGTCATCAGAAAAACGTCAGCGCATTCAACTTGAAGAACGATGTCCTTGAGTTGATGAACAGGCATGGCACTAAGGGATACGGATGATCTCAATGCCGCTGATCAGCGACGCTTGACTCTTGTTAGTTGAGTGAACAGTGATTTTTATCGTGCCGTCGACAATGACATCGGAAATCTCCTTAACAACTCCGATCATCGGTCCCCTGGCCTCGGCACGAATGTCGAAATCGCTCAGGACCGGCTTGTCCTGCAGAGAGACCGTTTGAATACGATCACTCGATGATTCCTCATCCAATTCTGCAAAGTGCAGCCGCACGGTGTAGCGGCCTGGTTTCAAGTCGTGCAGAGTCAGCTCTTCAAGCCCCTCAACAGCCGAAGCTGCAATCCAGGGCCAACTATCGCCACCTTTGATCCAATTGCCGTGCCGGTAGTGGAAAGTGGGGTTTGCCGGCTTCGTCACCACTTTGATTTGTGGTGATGGCCCGCCAACGGAGGGATAGTCCAGCCAGAGCGTGCCATCGCGAGTCTTACGATCGCCCGGTGCTCCAAAGTTCAGACCGATTCGTACAATCGATGCTGGCTCAACTTTTGTATCGCCCCACGCTGACCACTGCTCATGCGTCTCCGGCATCGCCACCATGGAGAGAGCCGTCGGAAGGGGATAGCTGCACGTACAGCCTTCATAGAAGTATGGCACATTCAGCAGGCCACCTGACGGGATGATACTGTTGGTACAGCCGCTGCGAGGGCCACTGATGAAGACCGTCCCGCTCTCCAGCGTCTTGTCGTAGAACGCGGCAGTGCCAGCGCGGAGTGTATAGAACATTCCATAGTCCACTCCGCCATCGCACCCGTATGTCTTGGGAATAACTCGTGGCTCTTTTCGTCCGGTCATCGGATTAACGCGTTCCCCGGCGAGCGCCGGATCAGGTGGATTCGGAAGCAGAGCATCCGTCTGGTGTGGCGCGTGGTAGTAGCTCTTCCGGGCAGTCTTCAAGTCCGGAGCGGGCAATGACTTTCGCAGAGCCACCTGCTCCGATTCGTCAAAGATTCGCCCAGTGTAAATGTCCGAAAAGACAGGTCGCATGAGTGGGTAGTCAATCGACCAGTCTCCCTTGATTCGCGGCGCGTGCCAGTCTTTCGGCCGGGAGATCATGACGCCGTTTGTGAACACCGGCTGGGGTGATCTTTTGAAGTGAGAAAGCGTGTCGTCGAACCAAAGCACTCCCAAAGGAAATCGAACCAATGTGTCTTCGCAGGAAGCGTAACCGCCCTTGTAATCTGCTGTTCCCGGCAAGGCTCCGATTCGACGTATCAAAGCCCGACCGTTGAACTCTGTTGCGAGGAATCTCCCGGGATCCTGAGCGATTAAACTTTCCTTCGACGCCACGCCACTTCCAGGCCTGGCCCCCAGCGCTGCGACTCCGCCAAACGGCCTCAGCGTCTGCAGCAGATTGCTTGAGACGTTTTGAAGACCATCTGACAGCTCCGTTGTGATCAGGGTTGCCAGAAACGGAGGTAACGAGACCTTCTCGGGATCGCTTTCGATGACCGCGCTACGCATACCGTACAGACCGGCAGACTGCAGCTCCTTACGCAGCTTTGCCACTCGATTGACGTCATCGTCGATCGCGATGACATGATATGCGGACGCTCGAATCAGTGCTTTGACCAGGGCTCCATCCTGCAGGCCCAGGACAACCGCCACACCGTGAGAACCAGCCGACTCGCGAATTAGACCCTCCGCCAGTTTCATTGCCTGCGATGTTGTAGCAAGGTCTGTGACCGGCGTTGCGCGTTCCGTTGGCGTTTCCCTGTCATCAATCGGCTCAGCGAAACAGAACAGCTTCCCGTCCCGCGTCGTCACGAACAACGCCACGTCAGCGTGCTGAGAATCGTCTGGCGATTCGTCTGAGCCACCGCTCCGTTCAGACGATTGAGCGTTAGCTCGTAACAATTCGACGGACGTCGGCTTTGCGTCAGCAACGATCATCGAGTGAACCTGTCCCTCGACGCCTTTGACGCCGAGTTCGGCCACTGCCTTGTCGAAGTTGATCGCTCGACCATCAACGTGAATCGTTCGGCTGATTCCGGTTTTTCCCTCGCCCTTGCGAATCCCACCTTCGTGCAGCTGTTGATTCACGACGTCGTCGAAGGTCAGCTTTCCTCGACGAATCGCCTTCGCCGTTTTTGGATCCAACGCTGCGAACCAGCCCCCCGGCAAGTGACCGGGAGCCGGCAGCTTGAAGTCGATCAGCGCACCGGTCTTTCGGTCTAACCGAGCGGGATATGCCGTCGAGCACGGAACGATGACTTCGTCTTTGTTAACGATCAGGTATCCCTGTGGAGCCAGCCCGCCGATGGCTTGAGTTTCGTGTGGCTGCTGACCGAAAAGGTAACCAAGTCGCTCATTCCGCCAGACAACTTCTCCCGTCTCGATGTCCATCGCCAGGACAAACACCCCTTCCATCGGCCAGACACCGGCGGCGAAGTAGACCTGCCCCTCGTCAACGACCGGGCCACCTCGAACGGGCCAGACTGAAATCAACCGCCGGTTGCCCAACAGGCGGCGATCATTCGGTGTTGCCTGATGCTTCCAGCGCAGCTTGCCCGTCGATATTTCCACGCAATAGAGAAAGCCATCGTCTGAGCCGAAGCAGACGGAGTCGTTCCACACGGCGGGAGCAAACCGAACTGGACCATTCGTGTGATAAATCCACAGTTCCTTCCCGGTAGATGCGTCATACGCCGTCACCGAGTCATTGCGGGACGAAGCAATCAGCAGTCGCCCCTTTGCAACAACGGGTTCATAGCCAGCGTCAAACTGCAGCCGCGGGCTGTGGAATGCCGGAGTCGTTGTCGGCAGTTCTCGACTCCATCTCAGTTTCAGCTTCGCCGGTAGATTTTCTTCGATCACGCCAGTCCGTCCAGCATCGTGTCGCCACATTGGCCAGTCATTTGCCGAACAGACTGGTAACATCAGGAACACTGTCAGAGTAAACGTCCGGCACAGCCATCGTTTCCACGAATTCATGATCAAGACCTCTGGATTCATCACAATGCCTGCCGAACTTAACTCGGAATCAGGCGGACCACATCGAACAGTCGTCAGGATACATAGTCCGGGCCGCCGGGGACACTTCCAGGGCCTGATGTGTGATCGTAACAGTCGCCGAACAGGGACGATTGACAACCCAGTGGTCACCGAGACGAATGATGGCTCAGGTCGTGCGTATCGCGGCGGCCACTTTGGATGGAGTCCCTCTTATTATATAGGCTGGGACCGTCACCAATACAGAATCGGTTCATTCAGGGCAGTTATCATTCCCGCACGCTGGTCGCCGCTCGGCCAGGCCGCATCGAATGTCAAACACATCGAACCAGCGGCACCGTCAGCTGTGTTTTCGTCGAACAAAGAATCCGCAAATAAGCAGAGCGACTCCAAGAATAGCGAGCGGGACGGCCGCAAACGACGGAAGGGATGCGAGGTTGATTCCCTGAGCCAGGTCAGAAGGGCTGGGCGTTGTCGCGTTGTTGGCGATCGAATCGAACGCCAGCATCATTCCGACAACAGTCATTGCAAGACAGATGCCGGCCAGAATCAGTAGTGCAATTCCTGCCCGGATCATCCAATGACCTGGGCCCTTCGTCGAGGTGGGTTTGGCCGCGGTTCCGGGTTCGTAGGGATTCTCTGTCATAAGTCTGAAGATTTTAGGTAAACCGGTTCTCACAACCGGAACACATGCGAGTCAGGTGTTGGTTCAACGACATTCGTGCACCAGCAACTGCTGGAAAGAAATCAGTTTCAGTGATGAGAATGCTGTCTGCCGAATCGATGCCAGTTTTCGGACATCCAGTCGATGAAGCGATTGCCAAATACTCCTCCGAGAATACCGGAGACCATGATTGAGCTGATGAAGACGCCGCCGGGGATCCAAAGTGTCCCCTGTTCTGTAATCATCACGGCAAAAAACGATTCAATCACAAAGAAGGAGCTCGCGAACGCCCCAAACATCATGCCACCGATTACGTGGGGATTTTTTCGGCGTGATCGAGTGGATGTTTGGCTGGTTTTCGCCATGGGCAGTTTGGCTTTGGGCCGTGAGACAATGCCAGTCTCCCGCACAGGGATAAATGGGGGCAACGAACGCTGAACGTAGACTATACCCAGGATAGCGGAATGGGATCACATTTTTACGAAAATTAGCTGACGATGCGTCGGTTCGCTGCAGTTGAGCCCCGAACGGTAAACGATGAGTTGATACCCAACCTGGAAACGCCAAAGAAGTCAGACATTGCGGTATACTTGCAGAACGTGTCGCCTTTGTGCGACACTCGTCGTTCTCTCGTAGCTCGATTTCTGCCTGAGCCGTCGCCGGGTCAAATATACTACTGGGAAAGTCAGCCCGGATGCGCCACCAAGTACTGTTCCTGATCATGGTACTGCCATGCACCTCGTCAGTTCCCGCCTTTGCGGACTGGCCGACATGGCAGCATGATAATCGTCGAACAGGATCAACTGATGAACAGTTGCACGTCAGCAAACTGTCCCTGAAATGGGTCTGGCAGTCCGTGTCGCCTCCTCAGACGGCATGGTCGGGACCAGCCAAGTATGACGCGTACGCTTTTCACCGAAACCTTCCGTCGATGCGGAATTACGACGCTGTGTTTCATGTCATCGCTGTCGGCGATCGGGTGTGGTTTGGATCGTCAGCGGACGACACGCTTTATTGCCTGGGAGCCGACGACGGATCAGAGCGGTGGTCCGTTACGGTAGACGGACCGGTACGCTTGGCACCCACGTGGGCTGATGGTCACGTCTACTTTGGATCAGATGATGGATATGCTCGCTGCCTGAACGCTGACAATGGTGAACTGGTGTGGGCATTCAGTCCGGCAGACACCAGCCGTCTTGTTCTGAACAACGGTCGGTTTATTCCATTTCAGCCGTGTCGCACCGGAGTGGTTGTAGAGGACGGAACAGCATGGTTCGCGTGCGCTTTGCTGCCATGGAAGGACGCCTGGCTGTGCGCGGTCGATGCGGCGAGCGGAAAAGCGGATGGCGGCCGTCATTTTGTAAAGTCACTGCCGGGGCGGACAATGGAGGGAGCTCCCGCGCTTTCCTCGAAATTTCTTGTCCTGCCACAGGGCCGTGTTGCTCCGCGTGTGTTTGACCGGAAAACCGGAAACGACCTTGGAGAGATGGTCAAGAGCGGCGGTGGCTCCGTGGTTGTTGTTTCGCTGGATGACGAGGTTATTCATGGCCCGGCCACAGATTCCCGCAAGGGTGGGTTCCGTCGATCCAGCGGTCAGTCGCGTGAAGTTGTGGCTGGACTCGGACGTGGCAATGCATTGGTTGTGGATGGTTCAACATCCTGGATGCTGACGGATTCTGAAATCATTGCTTCCAGTCTCACAGAACGGAAGGTCTTGTGGAAATCTGTGTGCGACTGCCCTTTCACGATGATCAAAGCGGCAGAGACTCTATTCGTAGGTGGCGACGGATTCGTCGCGGCGCATTCCGCGAAGGACGGTCATTTGCTGTGGAAGAAAAAAGCCACGGGACGTGTGTTTGGCCTTGCTGTTGCTCACGGTCAGTTATTTTCCAGTAGTGATACCGGAACAGTTCATTGCTACGGGGTGACAGAAGCAACGGAGTCTTCCGCGAGCGATCCGGGCGTTGCCGCTGCCGATTCTGATCGGCAGACGCCACTAATTGGTGTTACGGCCAAAGACGACAATCGATTGCTGGGCCACTGGGCGTTCCAGAAGTCAACCGCACAGGGAACTTCGATCGGTGCGCTGCAAGGGTCGAACCTGACGCTTTCTGAGCCCCCGAACCTTTCTCGTATCGGTGATTATCAGGCGTTGGAACTTGATGGCAAACGACAGACGGTGATGGTTTCTCCGGACTTCAGAAGTGTGTCCGTTCCTTCCCGGGAATTCACTGTTGAAGCATGGGTGCGCGTTGATCAGTTGCAGACATGGGGGGGCATTATTGGCGTCGTTCAGGACGACGGGGACGTTGAAAAAGGCTGGTCGCTGGGATACCGTAAGAATCGTTTCTGCTTAGCTGTGTCGTCAGACGACGGACCCGGCCGGTTGACTTACATGACGGCCGACCATGATTTCAACACAGGACAGTGGTATCACGTTGCGGGAACATACGACGGTTCCGTCATGAAACTATTTGTCGATGGGAAATCGTGCGCCGAAAGTCGTGACCAATCGGGCGATATTACTTACCCGGATCGAGCATGGTTTGAGATCGGTGCATACCATGACAAAGACGAATACTTCCGGATGCGGGGCGCGGTGCATGAAGTGCGGCTTTACGATGACTGTCTGGCGGCCACAGAAGTACGGAACCACCATCAGGATGGAAGTCAGAGAATTCCGACACAGACGATGGACGCCCGTCTGGCATCCGGTCCATGGCTGCAGTTCGTTGATCCGCAAAACGCTGTCGTTCGCTGGACCACAGTGAATCCTTCGCCCACGATTTTGCAATACGGGAAGGACGCGTTGACTCAGTCCATAGAGGACGCGGCACCTCTGACGGAACACCAGGCAACGCTGACGGGGTTGGAACGTCAGCGGATGTGCGAATATCGAATTGGCATCAGTGAAGGGGGCGGGACGAACTTCACGCAGAGGTTTGAGTGCGACAATTTCTTCAACTACTCACCCGTGATGGCGGATCGGATTTCAGGGGATACTGATGAGGCCACGGCCGGGCTGTCTGGACAGATTCTACAGAGTACGTCAGCTGTTCAGGGGATGTGTCTTGTGGTTGGGACCATCGACGTGGAATTGTTGCTGCAGCTGTGCCGCGACAGTCAGTTTCGGTTTGTCGTTGCCGATGAGGATGGCGAGGTTGTGTCACGTCTGCGCCGAATCCTGCAAGAAAACGGAGTTTACGGAAATCAGGTTACTGTCCATCACGTGTCGAAACGGTCACATCTTCCGTTCGTCGGCAACTGGGCCAACGTGGTGTTTTCGGCAGAGCCGGTGGATTCAGACGTTGTTCGCGAAATCGAGCGACATGTACGACCGGACGGTGGAGTTGCACTGCTGCTGCATCCTCAGGTCAGCAACCTGTCAGCCCACTTCGAGCCACTGGAGACGGCTGATGGGACGATCTGGCATCGCTATGTGCGTCCGGCGCTGGCAGGCACCGGTGAGTGGTCACATCTTTACGGCGCTCCTGATAATTCTGCGTTCGCCGGCGAGCATCTTGGTGACGCAAAAACGGCAGATGATCTGGACGTGCAATGGGTTGGGCGTCCGGGGCCGCGTTACCAAGCCGATCGCAGTGGACGCAAGCCGTCTCCGCTGTCGACGGGAGGTCGGTTGTTTCTGCAGGGGCTGCATCGCATCATCGCTGTGGATCACTTCAACGGCACTGTCCTGTGGTCTCTTGAGATTCCCGGCCTGGAGCGTTTTAACATGCCACGCGACTGCAGCAACTGGTGTGCGACGCGAGACTTTCTGTTTGTCGCGGTGAAGGGTGAATGCTGGAAGATCGACACCTCCTCAGGGAAAGTCGTAAGTCGGACAGCTGCGACGGGCGCATCGGATAAAGCTGCCATGGAGTGGGGCTATGTGGCCACCCAGAACGATCGTGTTTACGGCAGTGCGGTTCGGGCGGATGCCTCCTGGACAAGTTTCTGGGGAGGCGGCGATGCCGGTTGGTACGATGCCAGATCCGGTGCTGTGACGTTCCCGATCTGCAGCGATCGATTGTTCTGCAATGACGCCAGGACCGATGGACTGACGTGGGAGTACAAGCGTGGTGTGGTTTTGAATTCGACAATTACAGTCGGTGCTGACACGATGTATTTTGTGGAATCACGCAACAGTGAAATTATGGCATCAAAGGAACGTCGTGTTGGCGATCCCCAACTCTGGCAGGACCTGCATCTGGTGGCAATCGACGCGGCGACCGGATCTCCGAAGTGGGAGAAAAAACTGGATGCGATGAGTCAGCAGGTCATTTTCTATCTGGCTCATGCAGCAGATCAGCTGACTCTGGTTTCTTCCGCCGACGCCACGTTTAAGGTCAGTTCCTTTGCAGACGACGATGGTCGTGAACGGTGGACGCAGACTACGGCGTGGCTTAATGGGAAAGGCGATCATGGCAAGGCCATGTCGCGCCCGGCTATTGTCGGTGATCGGTTGTTCGTGCGCCCCGCCGTTCTGTCACTGAAGGATGGTACAGTGCTGCCGGAAACGATGCCCGTGGAACATGGGTGTGGAACCTATGCCTGCACTGCGGATGCCGTGTTTCTGCGTTCCGGCAATGTAACGATGTGGAATCCGGAAAACGCCGACACCTCATCATGGACTCGCCTGCGACCCGACTGCTGGCTGAGTACGATTCCGTCCGGCGGCATGTTGTTGTCCCCGGAAGGCGGCGGCGGGTGCAGCTGTGGTTCCTGGATGGAAACCTCTATCGGTTTCATGCCCCGAGTCTTTGACCGACGACCGTAGTTCCATTGTGGCCATACTATGATCGCGGGGCGTGGAAGTTGCTGTGCGTTTTTGACGACGTCGGCTCTGACGATACCTGTTCCGTTGAAAGATAAAACATGCAACTGTCGACAGTTCTGACTCCGGAGTCGGATGAGAATCTCCGTCTTGCCGGTCAGTGCGGGGTGATACATATTGTTTCACGTTATCCAGGACCTGCGATTGAGGACATGCGTCGGCAGCAGGAACGATTTGCGGAGTTTGATCTGACGCTGGCGGCGATTGAAGGTTATCTGCCCATCGAAAATATTAAGGCTGGCTGCGATGACGGTACAGAACTGGCAGAGCTTAAACAGCTGATTCGCAATATGGGCCAGCTTGGCATTCCCATTCTCTGCTATAACTTCATGGCCGGGACCGACTGGGTTCGTACGCGACTGGACGCCCCTGAACGTGGAGGCGCCCGTGTGACTGCGTTTGACCTGGTGGACGCGAAAAAGGCGGTTCTGCTGGGCCACGACCCCGATGCCCTGAAGGATGCAGAAAACGGTGCTGGTGTTACTGCCGATAAACTGTGGAAAAATCTTGAGGCCATGCTGCGAGAGGTGCTGCCGATCGCTGAGTCCGCAGGAGTAACTCTGGCAATGCATCCGGATGATCCGCCGCTCGCGGAATTCGGCGGACGTGCTCGTATTATGAACTCGCTGGCGTCGTTCGAACGCCTGGTTCGTCTGGTGCCCAGTCCCAGCAACGCCGTCTGTTTCTGTCAGGGAACATTTGTCGAAATGGGTGTTGATATCCCGTCCGCGATCCGCCGGCTCGGCGAAAACATCTGCTACGTTCATTTTCGTGACGTTCGGGGGAATGCAGAATCGTTCACGGAAACATTTCATGACAACGGTCCGACAGACATGGCCGAGGCCGTGCGAGCGTATCGGGACATCGGGTTCAACGGCCCCATTCGGCCGGACCATGTTCCTCAGCTTGAGGGCGATGAAGGAGAACCTGGCTATACGACCCCGGGGCGATTGTTCGCATGGGGCTACCTGCGTGGCTTGATGCACGCGACAGAAACATCATGATGGGGCTTGTCGGCCGGGAAGCTGCTATCCGGTCCGCTCAGTATCATCCGTGTGTGCGTTTAATTTCGAAGAACGCCGACGGGCATTTTTATGCCACCCAGATCAGGAAGCTGACGGAGCCACGTTTATGACATGTTCGGGCCAGCCATCCGGGCCAACACAGCAACACGCCTACGCTCGGGGTCCGCGGATCACGGCGGTGGAAACGGCTATCCCGTCTGACGTGATGCCGGGACTGCTGCTGCTGCGGATTCATACAGATGCCGGCAGGGTCGATTGCGAAGAGGTTGTCGGCCATGGCGAAACCTACTACATACCAGAGGCCGCGTCGGCCGTGTTGCACGACTGGATGGCTCAGCGTTTGCTGGGCGCAGACGCCACGGCGATAGAGAGCCACTGGCGTTTTCTTTACGAGAGAATGACTGCGTTTGGAGGCATTGGCGCCGAACTGCGAGCTCTGTCCGCTGTCGATCTTGCGTTGTGGGATATTCTGGGACAGTTGACGAAGCAACCTGTCTGGAGACTGCTTGGTGGCCCGGTTCGTGATGCTGTACCGGTATACAACAGCTGTGGAGGTCCGATGTACGGTGTCCGTAGTGCCGTCAGCGGAAAGCAGGCGGCGGGCTGGCCAGGACACGGCGATCCGGGGCAACCCGGTCCGCTCGAGGACAACTGGGCCTGCATAAATGCACCGGGGGATTTGGCGGAAGAGTTGCTGGACGAAGGCTTCACCGCCATGAAGTTATGGGCGTTTGACGCCGTTTATCGGGAAAGTGGCGGTCTGCGGATCAGCTCTGCGGATATGGCACACGGGGTTGCACCGTTTGAAGCCATTCGAGACCGCGTCGGTGACCGAATGGACGTCATGCTGGACGGTCACGGTCTCTTTTGTCAGACGGCCGCACTGGATATTGCTCATGCAATGCAGCCGTTTCGTCCTCTGTGGATGGAGGATGTGCTCCGTCCCGACAGTATTCGTGCGATGACAGAATTTCGCCGCGGTGCCGGTGTTCCGATTGCCGTTAGTGAGATGCTGGTGACTCGCGAACAATATCGGCAGGCGCTGGACGGTGACGCGGCAGATTACGTGATGATTGACCCAACGTGGGTCGGCGGAATCAGTGAGTCGCGTCGAATTGCCGAGTTGGCTCAGCTGTATAATATTCCGGTTCTGATGCATGATTGCACCGGGCCACTAACCCTGATGTCCGGACTCAATATCGCCGGAGCTGTACCGTGTGTGTCGTACCAGGAATGTGTTCGTGCCCACATTGCCACAGTTTATCCGCGTCTGATCGACACAACGGTCGTCGTTGATGCAGGGCACATTTGTCTGAACGATCGTCCCGGAATTGGCGCTCGCTGGCAGCCATCGCTGTTTTCACCGGAAACTCCGGGGTATCGAATCAGCCGGGCGTAGAGCAGGGAACCCCGTGGGGACGTCCCGGAAAACACATACTGGTTGTCACTGAGTTTTGTCAGGTGTTGTTAACTGCTCAAAGTGAACGCGAATTTCACGCAGCGTTGCCGGCTGATAGGCTACGGCACCATACCGAGTCCCTCGAATGCGTTCGTCTACGCGTTCTCTATCCTCTTCGGGAAAGACGGCCAGGCAGGGTGTCTTCTTTGATCGTGCGTACGCCTGAACCTGTGGGAAACACTCGATTGCGGATTCGGTGAACCGGTCGGCAAGGATAAGCAGGCCATCCGGAGGGTTGGGGCTTTTCAATTGTTCAAGGGCCGTTTCCGGTTCAGCAACAAACGACGTCCGGAAGCCATGCTTCGTGAAGTACGCTTTCAACGCAGCCTTGCGTTTTTTTCGTGAGTCCACCACCAGCAATTCAAAAGGCCGCGACATGTTATGATGGGACAGTGCGTCCGGTTCATCTGTGTCGCGCCATTCTCCCAGTTCCACCATCGCTTTCTTCAGATCCACCAGCACTTCTCCAACCGACTGATAGCGATCGCTGTGGCTGACCTTCATCATTCGTTCAACGATACCAACGACGCTGGCGGGAAGATTGGGATCGATACTGGTGATTCGGGGAGTACTGGTGTACCGACTCAGCAGTTTGCGCTCCTCTCGATCCCCTGTCCGTGGCCACGCAGGCTTTCCACACAGCAACTCATACATGATCGAACCGAGGAAGAAAATGTCGCTTCGTGGATCATTCGTAGGTGCGTTGGTGCCTCGTTCCAGTGACGCATATTCCAACGCGCGATGGACGTCATCACTGGTCCCGCCCTGAGTCGGCAATTCAGCGCCAGCAAGCCCGAAGTCCACGAGTCGGGCGATGCCCTGAGAACTCATCAGCACATTGGTCAGTTTCAAGTCTCGATGTGACGCCCCCTTCTCCAGAGCGTATTCCAGTCCCAGGCAGATTTCGTAAATACAGCGAAGACACTCTTTCGGGGACAGTGTGCCTCGCACGCGAAGAAAATCCCGAAGGTTGCCACCCTCGACAAATTCCATTGTGAAATAGTGAAAATTGCCTTCACTGCCAACATCGTAAATCGGGACGATGTT
>JAQWLN010000158.1 GCA_029247265.1 Fuerstiella sp. | reverse complement strand
GCTGGTTGCCATTGGCCGCGAACTGGAAGGCGAGTCCGTCGTCAAGAATGGCGTGAACGTCTTTCTACCCGCCAGTCAGGTCGATGTGCGTCGTCCGTCGGACATTGCTGACTACATCGGTCAGGACATCGAATGCATGATTCTGAAGATCGATGAAGCTCGTCGAAACATTGTCGTTTCACGTCGCCGACTGATCGAAGAAGCACGCGAGAAGATGAAGAAGGAACTTCTCAGCAACCTTGAAATTGGTGATCTTCGAACAGGTACGGTTAAAAACATTGCGGACTTCGGGGCCTTCGTCGACCTTGGTGGCATCGACGGCCTGCTGCACATCACTGATATGAGCTGGGGACGCATCAATCATCCGACAGAAATGGTGAAGATCGATGAAGAGATCGAAGTCATGGTCCTGAACATCGACTATGACAAGGAAAAAATCGCTCTTGGCCTGAAGCAGAAGTCAAAAAGCCCGTGGGAAAACATTGGCGAAAAGTACCCTGTCGATTCGGTCATCAAGGGCGAAGTTGTCAATGTGCTGTCGTACGGTGCGTTTGTTAAGCTGGAAGACGGCATTGAAGGCCTGGTCCACATCAGTGAAATGTCATGGACACGGCGAGTCAACCACCCAAGCGAACTAGTCGCTATTGGTGACGAAGTCGACGTGATGGTCCTGGGGATCAACGAAGAGAAACAGGAAATTTCTCTTGGTATGAAGCAGACTCAGGCAAATCCATGGGACAACGTCAGCGACAAGTATCCTGTCGGCGGCAAGGTTTCAGGAACAGTCCGAAACCTTACCAATTACGGTGCCTTCATCGAACTCGAAGAAGGAGTGGACGGCCTGCTGCATATCAGTGACATGTCGTGGACGCGAAAAATCTCACACTCAAATGAGATGCTGAAGAAGGGCGAACCGCTGGAATGCGAAATTCTGTCGGTTGATCAAGAACGTCGACGGATTGCTCTGGGCCTGAAGCAACTGGCGGGCGACCCTTGGGAAACCACAATTCCGGCGAAATACAGTCCCGGCAGCAGCGTCAAAGGCAAAGTCACCAAGATCACCAACTTCGGTGTGTTTGTTGAACTGGAAGACGAGCTGGAAGGTCTGTTGCACGTTTCTGAGCTTTCCGATCAGAAGATCGAACATCCGGAAAGCATGGTCAACGTGGGTGACGACATTGAGGTTCGAATTTTGCGAGTGGACACGGCCGATCGCAAGATCGGGCTCAGCTGTCGGTCGGATGAAGAGATCCGCGAAGCCGCTGCTGCGGAGACCGCCGCTGAAGGCGGTCCAGCAGCCACGGCGGGCGGCACTGAAGCAGCTCGAAAGGCTACTGCCGAAGATCTCAAGGGCGGAATGGGTGGCTCGGCCGGGCCGTTGTTTACGCTTGGAGCCGACGAAGCCCCAGCGGCAACCGACGAAGCCCCAGCGGCAACCGACGAAGCCCCAGCGGCAACCGACGAAGCCCCAGCGGCAACCGACGAAGCTCCGGCGGCAACCGACGAGGCCCCAGCGGCAACCGACGAAGCTCCAGCGGCAACCGAGGCAGTGGAAACGGACTCTGGCGAGGCGGATTCGACAGATGAGGCTGTGAAAGAAGAATAGCAAAAGCGGAGAGGGTCCCTCTCTTCTCGCGGTTCCTCCCGAAACGAAAACGCACCCCGTCCGGTCTGACTTGGCGGGGTGCTTTTTGTGCCGCCAAAGGTCATTTCCTTCGCCAGGGCCCATGTGAATCAACAGGACGTCCCGATTCTCGATGGTTCGCCACGGCAGAATCCCGGTCTTTTGAAAAGTCCGGGACTCTTTGTCGGAATCTAAATGTCAGCATGGTAACCTGTTAGCCAAGATTCATAGTTCGTTGCTGCCGTGCAGCTCAGCGGCTGACCGCCTTCGCATTTTCCTCTTGGAATCTGTTTCAATGTCGTCTCCCCAACTCCCCCCCGACCAATCGGCGAAAGAGTCCAACTCACCCCAGGTCGACTCAGAAACGGCCGGCGGTGGTCCTGTTGAGACTGAGGAAATCGTTGACACCAGCAACGACACCGAGACGGTCACTGTTCCGCGCGACAAGGGCCTTTATCAGCGGAGTCTGGACAACGCGGTGATCGCAGCTCGGTGTGCTGACGAAATGCGTGCGCAGGACGTCGTTGTGCTGGATATGACCGAAATTGCGTCGATCGTGGACTTCTTTGTCATCGGGACCGGCACCAGTCGTCGCCAGATGCATGCGATCGCCGACGAAGTAAACCGGAAAATGAAGGGCGACGGCGGAAATGATCGCCTGGGGATCGAAGGCTATCGGACTGAGGCAAACTGGATTCTGATGGACTTCGGCGACGTGGTTCTGCATGTATTCACGGAAGAAGGCCGGGAACTGTATGATCTCGAAAACCTGAAAGCCGATGCGAAGCGAATTGACTGGCAAGCTGTAACACCTGCTGATGGATAACGCTCGCTATCAAAAACAGATCCTCTTCTCCGAAATCGGCGAAGATGGCCAGCAGGCACTTCGAACTTCCCGAGTGCTTCTGGTTGGCTGTGGCGCATTGGGCTGCGTGCTGGCCGATGCAATGGCTCGAGCAGGTGTCGGTCACCTGAGAATCGTCGATCGGGATTATGTGGAACTCAGCAATCTGCAAAGACAGATGCTGTTCACGGAAGACGACGTAACCGACCATCTGCCTAAAGCCGTATGCGCTGCAAATCGCCTTAGCCGGGTGAATTCCAGCATCGAGATCGAACCAATCGTAGCCGATGCGGATTTCACAAATGTCCGCCGATTCGCGAAAGACGTCGATCTGATTCTGGATGGCACCGACAACTTCGAAGTGCGGTATCTGATCAACGACTTGTCGCTGGATACGGGAATCCCATGGATCTTCACCGGGTGCACGGGCAGCCACGGACAGATGATGCCCATCTTCCCTGGACAGACGGCCTGCCTGCGTTGCTTGATGACCAACCCTCCGCCAACAGGAACCACGGAGACCTGCGACACGGCTGGCGTTTTGGGGCCGGCGATCAGCGTGATCGCATCACTGCAGGCTGCGACGGCACTGAAGATTCTTGTGCATCGCAAGTCGGAATCAGGCATGACGACCACCTGCAATGTGCCGCTGAAACTGACAATCGTTGATGTCTGGGGTGGTACCTTTCGCCAGATGGATGTGTCAAAACTCCGCGAATCTTCGGAATGCCCGGCATGTCAAGGTGGCGAAAGATTGTGGCTGGAAGGGTCTCAGACCTCCGGGTCGACAATCCTGTGTGGGCGGAACGCGGTACAGGTCAGTCCTGTGGAAAAACTACGGCTCTCGCCTGAAGCACTCGCGGCACGGCTCAAAACTGCGGGCTCGGTGACCTCCAATCCGTTTCTGGTGCGTGTCGTACTAAGCGATTCAGAACTGGAAATGACGGTGTTTCCTGATGGTCGGGCAATCGTCAAAGGGACAGAGGATCCGGCCATCGCCCGGGCCGCGTATTCTCGTTATATCGGGACCTAGTTTGCGGATACTGTTCAGGCATCTGACAATCATCACTCATTTGAACGACTCCGGTGTTACAGAACGTTCGAAGTTTCCTTGAACTCATCCGCTTCAGTCACACGATCTTCGCGCTGCCGTTCGCGCTGCTGGCTGCGGTACTGGCGTGGACTCAGCCGGACACGATTTTTCGGTATCAGGATCTGATCGGCATCGTGTTGTGCATGATTCTCGCCCGCTCCGCTGCCATGGCCTTCAATCGCCTGGTCGATCGCGATGTGGACGCGCGAAATCCTCGGACGTCGGTTCGTCATATTCCGTCCGGACGACTGTCGATCAGAGCGGTAACCGTTTTCACAGTCTTGTGCAGTGCTGCATTCTTTGCGGCGACATTATTGTTTCTTCCCAAGCAGCTGCCCGTGCTGTTGGCCGTTCCGGTCCTGCTGTTTCTTCTGGGATACAGCTACGCCAAACGCTGGACAAGTTTTTGCCATTACTGGCTGTCCGCCGCATTGATGATGTCTCCCATCGCTGCCTGGATTGCTGTTCGCGACGAATTCGCCGTAACGCCATCTCTGCTGGCCGGGGTCATCTTTTTCTGGGTCGGTGGATTTGACATCATCTATTCGTGTATGGACGCCGACTTCGACAAAGAAGAAAAGCTGCACAGTATCCCCTCAAAATTCGGAATCGCCACCGCTTTGCGGATTGCCTTGGTCAGTCATCTGCTGACAATTGTTACGCTGTTCATATTGTGGTCAGTTGCTGAGCTGGGGAACGTTTTTCTCGGTGGCATTGTTGTGCTGAGTCTGCTGCTGTTGTATCAACACTGGCTGGTGCGGCCCAATGACCTGAAACGGGTCAACATCGCATTCTTCAATGTTAATGCTGTCGTGAGTTTCGGAATCCTGATCGTCGGCTGCATCGATATCTGGGTGCGACGCAGACCATGATTACTGTCTGGCGATGAAAACGCCGCGAAGAAACAACGTTGCTGGCCTTTTTTTTCGACCGGAGCAGTCGACCACCTCCGTGGTGATTTTGAAAGTCCGTTTTGAATGTTTCAGACTCTCGACACTCCTCTGCAGAGAATCGCTGATCGGGTACTCGGCGAAGAACGGCTGACGTTCGAAGACGGACTGTATCTGGACGAAAAGGCCGACCTGCATACACTCGGTCATCTGGCCAACATTGTCCGGGAACGCAAAAGTGGCAACTTTGCTTACTACAACACAAACATTCACCTGAACCCGACGAATGTGTGTGTCTATCGCTGTCGGTTCTGTGCGTTTCGAGCCGATCTGAATGACGAAAAGGCGTACACGTTCGACGAACAGATGATTCGTGAACGTGTATTGGAAGGCCGCGCCGCCGGGGCGACCGAAATCCACGTTGTGGGCGGTCTTCACCACAAGAAGAAATTCGACTGGTACCTGGACGTTGTTCGCACAATTCACGAAACCTGTCCCGAAGTCCATATCAAGGCATGGACGCCCGTCGAAATCAGCTGGTTCAGCTTCATCACAAAGAAGCCGATTCGCTGGGTCATGGAGCAGATGATCGACGCCGGTTTGGGCAGCATGCCCGGAGGTGGCGCAGAAATATTTGACCCTGAAATTCGTAAACAGCTGTGCGAACACAAAGCCGATTCGGCCGTGTGGTTCGATGTACACAGAACGGCTCACGAGCTCGGACTGAAATCGAATGCGACGATGTTGTATGGTCACATTGAACAGGCCAGACACCGCATTGATCATTTACTGCAGTTACGAGACCTGCAGGACCAGACCGGCGGTTTTCAAACCTTTATCCCACTCGCGTTTCATCCGGACAATACGGAGCTGGACTCGATCGAAAAGTCTGACGGGATTTTCGACCTGCGGACGATCGCCATCGCCAGATTGATGCTGGACAACTTCGATCACATCAAGGCGTACTGGATCATGCTGGGACAGGAAACCGCCCAGCTGGCGTTAAGTTATGGCGCTGATGACATGGACGGCACTGTCGTTCATGAACTCATCTATCATGACGCGGGTGCAGAGACACCGGAAGGGACGACAGTGGAGCAACTGCACCAGCTGATCCGGGAAGCGGGGCGTAAACCGGTCGAGCGAGATACGCTGTACCGCCGCGTCATTCGCGAAGGCGCCGACTGGGCGGTTGGTGAATCAGTAATGGTGTGACGACTGTGGCAGGGAACTTCAGGATGTATGTATCGTTAGCTTGTCACGGCAGGAACAAATCCGTGTCGAGCGGATATGTTCCAACTAAAACAGGTCTATCCCACAGGGATCAGACAGACAGGATCGACGTGGCGCAGAAAGAAGGCACGAAGCCGATTCTCAGGCATTTGCCTCACGCCATTTGCGGCGTTCTTGTCACCGCGTTGTTCGTCGGCTGCGACTCCGCGACTAACGAATCTTCGCCAGATATCAACGTTGCGGATACTCTTCACACGGAAGTTGAACGAGGCCCGATCAGGGTGACCCTGGATGTGTCGCCGAAAGAACCTCGGCTTTCTGATGAGCCGAAGTTGACTCTCACCATCACAGCAGCAGACGGTGTGAAGGTCGCTGTGCCACCATTTGGTGAATCACTTGGTGAATTTATCATCCGTGATTTCCATGAACCGCTTCCGAAACGTTCCGACGGTCACCGAATCGTGCAGCAGATCTACACCCTTGAACCGACGCGCGCCGGTCCGATTTCGGTGGCTCCCATTTCAATTCAGTTTACAGACAATCGTCCCGACGGAAACGGCAATGAACACACGGTGCAAACAGAAGCCCTGACACTGAACATCGCTACAATTGTCCCTTCCGAGGCGCCGTCGCTGAATGACCTCAGACCACCCGCACCTCCCGTGGAGCTTCCCGAGTCGGCACTGAAAACTGCCTGGTTATGGTCCGTCGGCGGCATCATCCTGTTGGTCGGTGGCTATCTGATGGTCCGTCGTCGTCGCAGGGGCAGCGCGACCGATGAGCCCCGGGTATCACCGCAGGAGCTGGCCAACCGGGAGCTTCGGGAGCTCATTTCCAGAAAGCTGTCAGAAACGAATGTGAAGGCCTTCTTTGTGGAGCTTACGGGAATCGTGCGGCGATACATCGAACGCAGCACAGGTGTACGAGCTCCCGAACAAACCACCGAAGAGTTTCTTCGTGAAGTCAGCGCTAACAGTTTGTTCCCGCAGGACACGAACACCCGACTAGCCGCCTTTCTGGAATCCGCAGATCTGGTAAAATTCGCCGGATACCACCCTGACCCGGAAGCGATTAAGCAAAGCACGCATCGAGCGAAACGGTTCATCGAACTGAAGGCTGGTGCTGAGACGCTGCATGACGACGAATCCGAGGCAACAGGACAGGACAACTCGAAGAGTTCCGTCGCATCGCAGGGGGTTGCAGAATGAACGTATTTCGGTTCGGATCCCCATGGGCGTTGTTGCTGCTGATACCTTTAGTGGCCGTCCTTCTTTTAAGACGCCGTCGCGAACAGCCTGCGGCCCTGTATTCCAGCGTTGAACTGTTGAAGTCGCTGCCGGTGACGTCTGCTCAGCGCATTCGAGGCATTCTTCCGTCGTTGAAGTTAATTGGCCTGATTCTGGTGATCGCAGCTCTGGCAAGACCTCAGACAGGGCAGGAAGAATTTCGAATTCGCACCGAAGGCATCGCCGTACAGATGTGCATTGACCGCTCCGGCTCGATGCAGGCGCTGGATTTTCCTGTGGATGGTCAACAGGTGAATCGGCTGACGGCTGTCAAAAGTGTGTTTCAGGACTTCGTTGCCGGCAACGACGATTTTGACGGCCGACCGGACGACTTGATCGGTCTGGTTGCCTTTGGGGGATTCGCAACGGCTCTGTGCCCACCGACTCTCGATCGCGGAGCATTGCTGGAGGTGCTGAAAAGTGTCGAAATCCCAAAGCCAATACGTGATGACCAGGGCAGAATCATCAATGAACGGTTGCTGCAGGAAGAACAGGCAACAGCTATCGGAGATGCTCTGGCTCTGGCGGTGGACCGCCTGAAGGACCTGGACTCAGAGAGTAAAGTTATCGTTCTGCTATCAGATGGAGAAAACACGGCCGGAGTCATTACTCCGGAAGATGCCGCAGATGCAGCTGCTCAGTTTGGAATCAAGATTTATTCAGTTGGCGTGGGGACAACAGGGATGGCGCCGTATCCCGGCGTGGACATTTTTGGCCGCAGCGTACTGCAGCCTCAGCGCGTGCGTCTGGACGAAGCGACTCTCAAACTGCTGGCAGAGAAAACCGAAGGCCAGTATTTCAATGCCCAGGACACCGAAGCCTTGAAACGTGTGTATGCTGAAATTGACAAACTGGAGAAGACCGAAGTCGAAGGCCGGCTGTATACGGAATATCGGGAAGTGTTTGGTTTTCCCATGGTCAGCGGAGTTCTCTGCATTCTGGCCTGTATCATTCTCGCTGCCACATGGCTGCGATCCCTGCCTTGAGGCGGGACGTCCCGCCAGCCGATGCGAGCTGACACTCGGAAGGTGACGGGCCGCTGTTGGTCGCTAAGTCTGACTCACACACACCAACCACGCCGGACAGCTGATGCCAACGACGATTACCGCATTCGAAACCCACGACATACGATTTCCCACGTCTCAGCAGCTGGACGGCTCGGATGCCATGAATCCCGATCCGGATTATTCGGCAGCCTATGTTGTGCTGAAGACCGATTCAGAAAGTCTGAATGGTTTCGGAATGACGTTCACAATCGGTCGCGGCAATGAACTGTGCGTCGCCGGCATTCGGCCCCTGGCCCGATTACTGGTGGGAGTTACTGTCGAATCGTTAATGGCTGAACCGGTGACACTGTATCGAAAACTGACAGGCGACAGTCAGTTGCGGTGGGTGGGTCCGGAGAAGGGCGTAATTCATCTGGCTGCGGCAGCCGTGATCAATGCTGTCTGGGATCTTTGGGCCAGGATACATGGGAAGCCGGTGTGGCAAGTCGTGTGCGAAATGTCGCCGGAGCAGTTCGTTCAGTGCGTTGACTTCCGATATCTGAGCGACGCAATCACGCCGACACAGGCAATCGAGCTGATGAGTCGCGTCCAGGCCGACAAGGCAGAAAGAATCGCCACCGTTACGGAGCAGGGATACCCCAGCTATACGACATCGGCGGGGTGGCTGGGATACTCAGATGAAGCATTGAAAAAGAAGTGTGAGGGGCTGCGTGAACGTGGCTGGTCGCATTTCAAAATCAAGGTTGGGCGTGACCTTGACGATGACATACGTCGCTGTCGAGTGATGCGTCAGGAAATGGGCGACGACGCATTCATGATGATCGATGCCAACCAGGTTTGGGACGTGCCCCAGGCGATCAAATGGATCGGTCAACTGGCGGAATTCCGACCATGGTTCGTCGAAGAACCAACCAGTCCGGACGATATTTTCGGTCACGCAGCGATAGCGCAAGCGGTGTCGCCAATTCGCGTTGCCACGGGTGAAATGTGTCATAACAGAGTGATGTTCAAGCAGTTCCTGCAATCAGGGGGCATGCAGGTCTGTCAGGTGGATAGCTGTCGGATTGGCGGTGTTAATGAGGTTCTGGCCGTGCTGCTGCTGGCCGCTCGCTACAAGGTGCCTGTCTGTCCGCACGCAGGAGGCGTGGGACTGTGCGAATACGTGCAGCATCTCAGTGTGATCGATTACGTCTGCGTATCTGCAGAAATGGAAGGGCGCATTACGGAATACTCAGACCACCTGCATGAACACATGGTGACCCCTGTCAACATGCAGAATGGCCGCTACATCCCGCCAACCGATGCGGGGTACAGCGTCGAATTCACGCAGGACACGCTCAACCAGTTCACATACAGCCCATCGTAAGCCGCCGTATAATGAACCCGCGGAAAACGCCGCTGCCGCTACACGACCAAAAACGGTTCAGACAATGCTGTGACACTACCGCGTCTGTGACCAACAGGCTGACGCGCGAGAAGACAAATGCAGATGCTCAAGGTTTCCCCTATTTCTCTATCCGCGTCGTCGCGCCTCAGCAATCACCAGCCGTTTTATGCCCTAGCTCTAACACAGTCCACGTATTGTCGCAGATGCCACTGGCTGGTGGGAGTAACGAACATGCTGTCAAGAATCGCTGTTAATGGCCGCGAGTCAGCGTGAAACGCTGTAACCATCAGAACTCATCTGCGTCAGACGATTTGAGCAGACCAGCTGAGGATTCGAAGAAGCGGCGGCGGCGTTTCGGAGATTCGGCTGCCTGGCTGGCGTGTTCTTCCAGATCGTTCAGATTGGCCTGGCAGACGCGACAGCCGACAGTTTTCAGGTGAAACTCAACAAATTCCGAGGCACCTCTGGGCAGCGTTCCCAGTAAATATCCACCCAGTTCGCTGCGTCCCGGGCAACTGAGTCTCTCCCGCTGCCAGATTTCTCCGACGGTGTGTCCGCCCTGATCAAGGTGATGAATCAATTGGGCCATTCGAGACTGCAGCGCTTCGTCAGTCCGTAGCTGCTGTTCCAGTTCAGTCATGCGTTCCGCTGGCAGCATTTCATCCAGCCAGGCACAAAGTTCTCGATCCGTCCACGTCATAGGATTCAATCTCAAATATTCCTGTGTGCCCCCCTGACATCAACCGGTCCACAGCCATTGATCGTGGTCTGCGAAATTTCCGCTTGTCAGGAACAGTGTAAGTGTATCAGCTTGTCACAAAAGAATGCGACCGTTAAAGTCTGATCGAAGAGCCCGAGGTGTTTCCGTTTGTCGTATCGAGTGTTAATCATGCGTCCGCTGTGGAGTGAGAAACTGTTGCCGTCTGAGGCTACTCGATCTTTGGACGGAAATGGAAGATCTTGTGGTTGAGTTTCGGACGTTTCACAATGCTGATCCGCCAGAGATCCTGAAACTTTGGCACGCCAGCAACCTCGGGCCGAGCGCTGCTGAAGGATTCCCCTGCGACATTTTTGAGCTATTCGTTTTTTCGCAGCCGTTCTTTGATCGCAATGGTTTTTTTGTTGCTCACGAAGGCGATCGCATTGTCGGCTTTGTTCATGCCGCTTTCAGCTGCACCAAAGATGGTACTGCCCTGAATATAACGGACGGTGTGATCTCGGCACTGGTCGTGCACCCGGAGTTTCGAAGACAGGGCGTCGGCACGCAGCTGGTCGTACTTGCGGAACACTATCTGGCTGACAAAGGTGCCGCTTCGGTGGAAGTGGGCGCGGGACTGGATCGTAACGGTTTCTACAACGGTATTTACGGTGGTCATCAGGCGTCGGGATTCGCCAACGAAATTGCTCCGTGGACCGAATTTCTTACTCCATTAAAATTCCGGCCCGGTAGCAGCACACGAATTCTGCATCGCGACCTGACTATGGGGCGCGATCCTGTGAGCGCTCGACTCATTCGTCACCGACGGCGTATGAACCTGGTGATTACCGACCGCGTGGCCGACATGCCCTGGTGGTGGCACGTAAGATTTGGTCAACTCGACGCCCTGAAATTTGAGCTACAGGAACGGCAGGGCAAGTCGGTTGCCGCCTCAGGACAGATCATCGGTCTGGACGTATATGTCCCCAAGTGGGGCGTTCGGGCCGTCGGCATGAAGGATGTATGGGTCCCGGAAGAAGTGCGTCGTCACGGCTATGGCCTTTCTTTGGTGCTGGAAATCTGCCGGCGGCTGCGTGAACAGTCCATACAGGTCATCGAAGCACAGATCGATGCGGATAATGCGGCAGCATACGAATTATTTACTGACGCGAAGTTTGAACAGGTACAGGAACTGGTGACATTTCGTCGTGAACTTTGAATTCACGGCACAGGGCTGCGGACAGGTAGTGAAATCGGAAACAGCATTCGGCCAGGCGGAGCATGCGTCTGACTCATTCGGGGAACGGACTATGGCTGCCATTTGCGTTTTCTGCGGTTCGCGAAGCGGCATCGACAGTGCCCACGCAGAAGCCGCTCGTGAGCTGGGAATCCTGCTCGCAACTCACGGACACAGTGTCATATACGGAGGTGGAAGTGTCGGCTTGATGGGGCAGCTGGCCGATGCCGCGCTGCAGCATGACGGGCATGTCACCGGTGTGATTCCCGAGGCACTGGCCAATGTGGAGCTGATGCATGACGGCGTTACTGACATGAGAATTGTGCCGGACATGCACATGCGGAAAGCTACGATGCACAGACTCGCCGACGGCTATATCGCACTGCCTGGCGGATACGGCACGCTGGAGGAGTTATTTGAAGTCCTGTGCTGGGCACAACTGGATTTCCACGAATCACCAATAGCAATGCTGAACCTGAATGGATACTACGACGGGCTGACAAGCCTCCTCGACAGTATGGTGCACCAGGACTTCCTGAATCCACCGCACGATGGGCTGCTGACGACTGCGTCGTCCATTGCAGACCTTGATTTCTGGCTGAAACAGAATTTCAGCGCCAGTGTCGCTACAGGAGAGAATTGATGCCTCACTTTCGAGCCCGACATTATCGCACACAGTTGCCAGTGGACGTCACGATTGAGGGCGAACAGATTGTTGATATCAGCGAAGCGGACTGTTCGGATGAGGAATTTGAACAGCTGCCTTACGTCAGCCCGGGGTTCTTTGACATTCAGATCAATGGCTACAACGGAATCTGGTTCAGCAGTCCGACATTGACGACGGATCAGGTTGTGGCTGTGACTCAGGCGATGGTCGACAAATCGGTCGCACGCTATTTCCCGACGCTGATTACGAACTCATTTGAAGCGTTGCATCACGGATTCAGTACTCTCCGCCAGTCGCATGAACAGAATTCAATGGTCAACGACTGTGTCGCCGGCTATCACCTGGAGGGGCCCTACATTTCTGCAGAAGACGGTCCACGTGGCGCACATCCGCTGCAGCACGTCAGAGCCGCGGACTATAACGAATTTGAGCAACTTCAGACCGCATCCGGCGGCAGAATCCGCCTGGTCACCCTGGCGGCGGAATCGGAAAACGCGGTGCCGTTTATACAGCAGTGCGTTGCAGAAGGAGTGGTTGTGGCGCTGGGCCATTCTGCGGCTAATACTGATCAGATACATGCAGCCGTCGAAGCTGGCGCACGTTTAAGCACTCATCTCGGCAACGGTGCGCATGCGGTACTGCCGCGACATCCGAACTACCTTTGGGACCAGATGGCGGAAGACAACCTTTGCGCCAGCATCATCGCCGACGGATGGCACCTGCCTGCTGCGGTGCTGAAGTGCGTTCTTCGCTGCAAATCAATGTCACGAACAATCCTGACGTGTGACGTTTCCGGTTTCGGAGGCTGTCCGCCTGGAACGTATACTGAAGGTGACGTAGACGTGGAAGTACTTGACGATGGTCGAATTGTCGTCGCCGGTCAGCGGCAGTTTCTGGCCGGTTCGGGTGCCATAACGGGCGACTGCGTGGCACATATGATCAGTGCATGTGGCCTGTCACTCAGCGATGCGGTGGGAATGGCGACCGCCAATCCGGCAGCGCTGTTCAACGAACCGTCACCGAATCTCACGGTTGGCACGGTGGCCACCCTCTCACTTTTCCGACTGTGCGAATCTGCACGAAAATCAGAATTCCACGCGGAGCATGCGGGTTGTCCCACGTTTTCCCCGGTTGGCACGTTTGTCCGAGGTAAATCTCTGATGACACGTTCTTTCTCGAATTCGTGAAGGCCCGCTAAGGTGCCAGTCTGCACGAAAAAGCAGGGAATTCTTTCGTTGCTGCTGCATTCATGGTCATTGAATCGTAGCGACCGAGTGATACTATTCAGTTCGCGTCATGACCGTACAGAGTGACGGGGTCGTATCGTAAACATCGGGCGAAATTGTCCGGTTGACTTCGACGTTGCTCTCGAACTTTACAAATAAATAAAGAACACGTCGTTTTTCGGTTGCGTGACGTATGTCTTATGAGTGGCACGGATTTCACATTTCGGCAGCTGATGACTGCTTTCATTCTCATAGAATTTGACCACTCAAGTCATGGTGGACCTGAATTCACAAGAGCAACTTAAATCGTTTCTCATCGCCAGTCGGCTTCTTCGTGCCGATCAATGGCAGCAGGTTGCGGCTGAGTTGGTCAACGGTGAGGACGTCTCTGCGATCCTTCAGCTGATGGAAGGCCGTCACATTCTGACGCCGCTTCAGACACGGAGTATTCTCAACGGCGATACCGACGGGTTGGTTCTCGGAAACTACAAGCTGCTGTATCGAAACGCCTCAGGCGGCTTTGCCCGTGTGTACCGTGCTGAAACAGTCGACGGACAGGAAACGGTTGCAGTAAAGCTACTCCGGGATCGCTGGGCCTCGGATCCTGCAGCGGTCGCCAGCTTCAAACGGGAAGCCCGGATTTGTCAGCGGTTCAAGCATCC
>JAQWLN010000156.1 GCA_029247265.1 Fuerstiella sp. | reverse complement strand
GTCGAATATCTGTCGCCGGCCGAGGAGTTGGCCTACCTGGATCTGATTGCTGCGATTGCTCATCAAAGACGTCTGTTGCTGCAGCAGACCTCTGAGATTTCCGAAGACGCGGGGCTGCGGGCATCACGTAGGGGCGTCGCTGCGTGGGAGCAAGCGTTTTATCAGTACCCCGACGCACGACGACGCGCATGGGAAAACGGACATTTGCGTGACCGTGAACGTCCTGTGGACATGCCTGGTGGGCTGCCTGATCCGTTTCGATCTCGCGACACCGACTCCGGAACTCAGGTGACAGACTCGGATGTTCGTTTTGATGTGTTGGATGACATCGCTCGATTTCCCGAAGAATACGTCGGTCGACCGATTGTCATTTATGGACGGTTTAAGGCGGAGTCCATTGTGCGAATTACTCCCCAGCAGAATTCGACCGTCGCTGTCGAACCAGGTTTTTCGGATTCTGCGGTGCGCACGGAAGTCCGCTTATTACGAGGATCGCTGACGTCCTTTGACGGGCTGCGGCCAACGGCGTTGGTTGATACCAGCGGCCTGGTGACTCCTTCGGAACGGATCGCGTATGATGACTGGCGCGCTGATGCGGCCGTGCCTGTCATGGTGAAGGGGTGGGTCGTGAAGAAGATGGACGGGCGCCCGCTGGTCTATTGTGAGACAATGCGGCAGCTCAGTCCAATTCCTCATTACGATCTGGTGCGGCAGAACTCTGTCGATAAGCAGCGTTTGCGGGACGAAGAAGCCTGGCTGTATTATGAAACGCTGCGTCAACTGGAAGTCACAAGCACATCACTTCAACAGGATGTGGCGCACGAAGTTCTGCAGCAGCGTATTGGTAGCCTGATGCTGGCGGTGAACAGCAAAACGGACCAGGATCTGCGCGAGCTTGAACGGCGATTGAAATCGGGCAGTATTGACGACGCCACCTTTCGTCGGCAGAAAACAGCCCTGCAACGACAGCTGGACCACCGGGGTGCCCGGTATCGTCGGTATCGGGAGGACCCCGAGTCGTTCCAGACTTACGTTGATATGTTTCAACATCTTGATGTCTGGCACGGCCACCTTGTTACTTTCGAGGGACACGTGAGGCATATGGTGAGTTATGCCGGAGATGAGAAACTGTTCAATGGCCGTCCGCTGCATGAGTTGTGGCTGTTTACTGATGACTCGCAGCATAATCCTGCAGTAATCGTCACGCCCAACCTGCCGGACGGTTTTCCCCTGGAGGCAGAGGCTCTGGATCGAGTCAAAGTAACCGGTTGTTTCTTTAAGCGTTATGTTTACGGATCGCAGGATGCGACTCGAATTGCGCCGCTGATACTGGCCGGCACCGTCAGTTGGGAGCCCACCGTGGATCAGGTTCAGGCGCTGGTTGCGGCAGGACATCTTTCTGCGGAGTCTCCTCAGGCTCTGCGTGCGGCGGCTTATGCAGACACTGAACTTGGCGACACCGCGATGATTTTTGTGAGCATCTTTGTGGTGTTGACTCTGATGATCCTGTGGGGACGTAACCAGCGCGAGGAACGTGATCGAATCCGGCTGCGAAAACGAGTCAGCGTCGCCCCTGAGTTTGAAAATCCGCAACTTGCCGGATATTCTTTGCTGCTTTCCGACTTCAATGTCGAATTGCCGGGCGAAACTGCATCATAGTGCTGCGTGCCACGGGCTTTGCCAGTGTTTTAGTGACTCTCAAGGCACTGGCGGAGCCAGTGGCACACCAAAACCGAGTTGGCACTGCATTAGAATCTTCATACAGAAAACAAACGTTTGCAACACCTTCCCGCCATTACGGACCGCACCGTACGACTTGGCGTATTGATCAGCGGTGGCGGTACCACGCTGTTGAACTTTTTGGATTGCATTCGCAATGGCTCGATGAATGCAGAAATCCCTCTGGTTGTGGCCAGTCACCCTGACTGCAGGGGCGTGCAGCGAGCTGTTGACGCGGGACTCGACTGCGTCTCAATCTGCCGTAAAGATTTTTCTGATATTGCTGAATTCAGCAGTGCCGTGTTTGATGCACTGCGTTTGAAGCAGGTCGATCTGGTCGCCCTGGCGGGATATCTTTCACTGCTGCATATTCCGGACGACTTTCGTCATCGCGTACTGAATATTCATCCCGCGCTGATTCCGGCTTTTTGCGGCAAGGGAATGTACGGCCATCACGTGCATGAAGCCGTCGTGGCGCGAGGTGCAAAGGTCAGTGGATGTACCGTCCACCTGGCCGACAACGAATATGACCAGGGCCCCATCGTGCTGCAAAGCAGTGTGGAAATCCCCGACGGAGCGACTGCCGAAGAGGTGGCCGCTCTGGTGTTCGATCGCGAGAAAATCGCGTATCCGGAAGCGATCCGACGAGTGATTTCCGGTCTATTTGAGGTAGACGGAAGGCGGACACGCCTGATTTCTGCCGATACTGAAGCCGACGCCTGATCCTTCGGTTATCTCGTGGTGGCAATGAGTCGCTGTTCCGCCGTAGCACGGTTGCCTGCAACCAGTGTTGCGCAGCAGGTGGAGGCCCCAGTCTGAGCCCCGGACTTACCTCAGGCCATCGTACCTGCAGCCTCCTGTGCCTGAGGCACTCAGAGGTTGCGAAGCAAACTGAGCTACTCACTGAAATCAGCCGCCCGTGCGTTCGCGGAAATCAGTGAACACCTGTGGTACCCTAACTGGCGTTGTGCACGATGTAGGCCGAAACGAGGCCGATGCAAATGCCGGAGCAGCGCAAACCGGATTTCATCGCGATGCAGTCAGTTCGCTCCGACATCCGAAAGCATCGGTCGATGTTCCGGCAGATACTTGGTTTGCTCGATCCGGCCTAAAAACCCGTGCGCAATTGAGGTCAACCGATTCGTGGCTGGCCGTGCGTCGATGCCAGCCGTGACCATAGCACTCCCCACCTGAAATCCTCGAAGTCTCATTGAAAAATGTCCACCGCCGTCCGTGTCTTTTGCCGACGGTGTATTCGTCGTTACGCTCGGTTCCGAGTATTCTCATCTCCACGAGAACATGCTGGACAGTCTGGCAGTCCTTCCCTTGCTGGCGGATTGTATTGTGCCGCCCCGCATGGTGATTGACATGGCACCAGTGCAATTTATTGGCTCCGCATTGATCGGACATCTGGTCGCGATTAGCCAGCGATTGGCGGCCAGAGAAAACGGAGCTCTGGGGCTCTGCAATCTTAATAAATTCTGCCGCACAGCACTGTCCGTCTTAAATCTGGACACCATGCTGCAGACGTTTGATTCCGCAGAGTCAGCAGTTGCTACGCTCGGCAGCAAATGAGTCTGTCGCTCGAAGATTGAATGTGACTAGTGCAGCAGGCAGTTGGCATGTCGTGTTGTACACGCATTCTGCACAAACATGTGTGTACTTCAGGCGGATAGTCGTCCACTCGCCTGCGCGTCGTTCGCGACCACGTTGTTACAGCATCACATTCGCTTCGGTATTATTCCGAGGGCGGCAACTGTTCCGTGGACGGACCTACTGATTTCGTTGGCGCGGGATCATCGGGAGCCGTGTCGTCAGGTGCAACAGGTGAGTCCTCGTCGGTCTGTTCCTTTGCTGGCTCCGCATTGACGGCATTTGGTGTGTTTTCGGCTTCTTTCTTCGATTTGTCGTCTGGAGAATCTTTCCAGACGCCGGCATCGTATTTCTGCCAGAATTCGGCAGCAGACTGCCGGCTCTCGCCCTCCATCGTCGTCAGAATCTGGCCCAGTGACGGCATGTCCCGCAGCACTTCCATGCCTGAAGTCACGGTTTCAGGCGTCACTGTAATTCGCTCAAGTTTGAGTCCCTGCAGGGGGGACACGTCGGTAATCGGTGTCTGAGCGATGTTGAGACGTTTCAAACTGGTCATGTCCGCCAGGGCGGCGATATCGCTGACAGCCGTTCCTTCAACATCCAGACTCACCAGAGACTTTCCCTTCAGCGGCGAGATGTCCGTTACTTCTGTTTTCGAGATCCACAGAGTCTGCAATGGCAAGGTTGCGATCGTCGTCAGGTCGTTTACCGGAACGCTCAGCAGGTTGAGTTCTCGCAGCGGCATGCCCTTCAGTACGGACAAGTCCGTGATATTCGTGTTCTGCAGATAAAGTACTTCCAGCTGCATGCCTTCCAGAGCGCTGATATCTTCAACCGTTGTGTTTTCGAGAATGACCCTTTCCAGCGGCATGCCTGCCAGTGGGGTGATATCGGTGACATCCGTCATGCCAAGATCGATGGATCGAAGCGGCAATCCTCGCAACGCTTCGATGGATTTCACACCCGACTGAAACAGTTCCGCGCCGACGATGTCATTGCCGACTCGGGGGAATTTGGCTTTTTCGTTGGCTCGAAGTTTTCGCCGCAAATCGCTGGCTGAGATGAATTCGGGCTCATCGGAAGGAGCGGCCCGCATGACCGGAGGCGCTTTAGAATCTGTCTGCGATGCGGAATCGTCGGCACAGCCGATCAGCAGCGATGTCAGAAGCAGCGTGACGGCGGCTGTCTGTCGCGTCAGGTTTGGAACTGTGAATGAGTCTTGAATCAACGGGATATCCATGCTCTGGCCAATTTAACGAACTGTTCGCCACGTTCACGGTAGTCGCGAAACCAGCCGTAGCTGGCGCATCCTGGGGAAAGAAGAACAATACCTCCTTCAGGAACAAGTGCAACCGCGCGAGCAAACGCATCAGCGAAGTCGGATGCAATTTCAATGGTCAACAGAGATGTTGTCTGAGAAGGTGGTGCCAGCATTGACGACAATGAGTCAGCGGTTTCGCCCATCAGCACCGCTGCGATCGAATGCCGTTTTATCGAATCTGCAAATCGTGTCAGGTCTGCGCCTTTGTCCGAACCACCCGCCAGAATTACGGTCGGTTGCGTCATCGTCTGCAACGCTGCGATGGAGGATTCCGGCGTCGTTGCGACCGAATCGTTGTAAAACGCGACCCCCCTCTCTTCCGCCACCCGCTGCAGTCGGTGGGGCAGTGGCTCATATTCCGCCAGGGATGCGGCAAACGTCAACGGGTCTGCACCGGCAGCCCATGCTGCGCATGCAGCGGCCGCAATGTTGAGGGCATTATGAGCCCCTGGCAGCGATGAGGGCGCGTGCAGGCGAATCGCGTCTTCTCGGGATCCATCGCGAAGAATCAGCGACCCATTTTCCATGAAGGCGCCGTCTTCGCCAGTGTCATTGGAACCAAAACTCATCCGCCTGCCCCGAACACGCCAATCCGGTGGTGGCGGTGATGGCTCGCCGGATTCCCATGGATTCTCATCTGTCGCATCGTCGGATAAAATCGCGACATCCGTCATTCGCTGTCGACCGAACACGACCTGCTTGGCTCCGCGATAGCTGTCCATGCTGCCGTGCCAGTCCAGGTGATTCGGTGAAAAGTTTGTCATCACCGCAATCCAGGGCGCGAAGTCCGACCGCTGTAGTGATGCGAGTTGAAAACTGCTCAGTTCCAGTACTGCGAGGTCTTCCGAACCAAACTCATTCACCATCGGCAGCAGGCTGTGTCCGATGTTTCCACCAAGGGCGATATTGAACCCGGCCTTCTGTGCATGGGGCAGCAGTAATCGATGCACCAGCGATGTGGTCGTCGATTTGCCGTTGCTGCCGGTGACCGCGATGACTCGGCCGCGAAAGTGATGCAGAAACAGTTCAATTTCACTGGTGACCAGAACTCCGGCCGCACGACACCGTTGGACAATCTCTGAATTGGGCTTTACCGATGGATTGACGATCAGCAGATCGGCGCCGTCAAATGCCTCCTGGGGATGACTGCCCCAGAAGCACCGATTGATTGGTACTTCACCAAGCCGAGCTATTGATTCAGACAACTGATCCTTTGTACGCGAGTCGGTGATGGTCACGTCGGCACCGCGTTCGGCAAGGAATTTGGCAGCTCCGAGCCCGCCGCCGAAGGTACCGAGTCCAAGCACCGTTGTCTTCAGCCCGTCGTATTCGTCCAGAGTTGGCAGCTGCTCAGTCATGTCTATTGTGCTTGAGGTGACGCACGGCAATCAGGCCGTCGTCACGTCGCCGTTGCAGGTAAACGCAACCGGCGCTGTTTTCCAGTCCGGCTTCTCGCCAACGGACGTCTGCAGCATTGACGTCATAAGATTGTGATTCGTGGCGGCTCGATAACCAACGTAGCCGGTGCAGAGCCGAGGATTGATGTCCGTAATCAGGAACTCATCCTCCGCGAAAATCATGTCGATGCCGACGTAACCATCTTCCAGCTGCAGCGCCCATGCGATGCTGTGACACAGCTGAATCAAATGTTCCCCCGCGGATGCTGGAAGATTAGCCGGAATTGTGCCACCCAGATACTTCGGTCCGGAATCCGTCCATTTTAGGCTTTGTTCGGTTGGCGGTAAAAACAAAGGGCTGTGCCCTTCTCCCTGGCCGATCATGGCAACCGATATCGGCATGCCAGCGACCAACGGCTGCACGATGAACTGCTGCAGGGTCGCCGAATCGTTCCCCAGTTGCGTCAGAATAATATCCAGCTTGTTGGAAATGATACCTTCGCAGCCTGCGCCGTCTCGCGGTTTGACGACACAGTTCTGATCCACCGGAAGCGTCAGATGATCGGCGTTTGTGAGCAGCTCTGTCGGTATCGTTGGCAGTCCTCTGCGCCGCAGCAGTTCACACGTCAACCACTTGTCCGAACACGCTTCGATGACCTCCGTGCGAGGGGCAAGAAACCGGAAGCCCCTGCGCCTGAAGTTTTGAGCGAGCGATGTGAGGACGTCTCCCGTTTCTGGCGCGATTGCCAGCACGATGTCAGCCTCCGTCGGGTCGGGCGCAACTGCGCTGACCAGTCCATCCAGTGATTCTGAAGCGTCCGCTCGAACAACACACTCGGCGTTGATCGCAAGCTCGATCTCTGCTGATTCGCACACTGCCACGCCAATGTGAAGATCGGGTAGGCTGCGCAGGTCCTCCATGACGGCCAGCAGCATCGCACGGCCTTCAGTCAGCATCGAAGGTGACGCTGTGGTGTATGCGGGTTCATGGGCATGAAAGTATTCGAGCAGCAGCACCGACGGCATCGAGTAACCCTCCGAACAAATAGCTGGTGATACCCCACTGTTGACCGCAGCCTGGGACCAGGTTTCACGTGGCAACGCAGAAATGACTGAACTCCGCCCTGTTCCGCGCGATTGGCGATGTTAATCTGTTCCCTTGACCGTTGCGGAGATTACTCCATCGCTGACTCGGACCTGAATATGCGCCCCATCTTCGACCTTACTGACAGAATTTACCAGCGTCCCGTCAACGAAGGTGGTTAACGAGTATCCGCGAGCCAGTACGCTGAGTGGACTCAATGCATCCAGTGAGGCAGTCGTGGCGGCCAGTCGTTGGCGGATTCGTTCGATCTGCAGCCGAATTGCCCGGTCCGCTCGGCCCGCGACGTCATCGCAGCGCTGGCGGCGTTCGTCAATCAATGACATGGGCCGTTGAAACACATTACGAGACGCGATGGCGTCCAGTTGTTGTTTGAGGCGTTCTATCCGTCCCGCCATGATCTGGTGAATTCTGGCCGCCGACTGACGCAGGTCCGTCCGCATATCATTGGCAGACGGCACCACCAGTTCGCCGGCCTCACTGGGCGTCAGAGCTCTCCTGTCTGCCACCAGGTCGGCAATGGAAACGTCAACTTCATGGCCCACAGCGCTGACGACGGGAATCGAACAGTCGGCAATCGCGCGGGCAACAACTTCTTCATTGAATGCCCACAGATCCTCGAGACTGCCGCCTCCACGTCCCGTAATCACAACGTCAACATCCGGAACATTTTTCACCGACGCGATTGCCCGAGCAATGCGCGGGGCGGCACCGTCGCCCTGCACAGGCACTGGTAGAATAATCAGGTTCGCTGCTGGCCATCTTCTGGTAATGACCTGAATCATGTCGCGGACGGCTGCGGATGTCGGACTGGTCACCAGGGCAATCCGCCGGGGCATGCGTGGCAGTGGACGTTTACGCTCGGGAGCAAATAATCCTTCTGCCTCCAGCTTTTGTTTCAGCTGCCGAAGAGCTAACTCCAGTTCGCCGATTCCCTGCGGCTGAAGGCGGTTGATGATAAACTGACATGTTCCGCGGGCGACATAAACCTGCAACGCGCCTGTTGCCAGGACTCGCAGCCCGTCCTTCGGCTGGAATTTCAATCGGGCGGCCGTTGCTTTCCAGATGACCGCGCCGATTTCAGAGTTGTCATCTTTGAGGGTCAGGTAGTAGTGCCCGGCGGCGGACCGTTTGCAGTTGGAAATTTCGGCTTCCACGCAAACCTGTGGCAGTGCCGTTTCGATGATTTCCTTAAAGGCGGTCACCAGTTCGGTGACAGAGATTGTCGGCATCTGGGTCATGATGCACTCTCTGTAACGGCCTCTGTGGTATTCGCCGCAGGTGCACCCACTTTGCGCACTCGCAGATTCAGTGCCTCCACGATCAATGAGAATGCCATTGCAAAATAGATGTATCCCTTGTTGACGTGCGTGCCAGCAGCTTCGGCCACCAGCATTACACCGATCAGGATCAGGAAACTAAGCGCCAGCATTTTGAAGGTCGGATTTTCTTTCACGAACCGGCTGATCCGTTCAGCGAACGCCATCATCACTCCGACGGATAACATTACGGCAATAATCATGACCTGGAGATTTTCTGTCATTCCGACCGCCGTGATCACCGAATCCAGCGAAAAAATGATGTCCATGATCGTGATGTTGATCAGGACACCGGTGAACGTGCGGCTGGTGGCCAGCACCGCGTCATTGTCGCCTCCCTCAAACTGCTCATGAATTTCCTTTACACTGTGTCGAATCAGGAACAATCCACCCAGCAGCAGAATGATATCACGGCCAGAGACATCGTTGACCATCGACCAGTCTTCACCGCCCATTCCCTGCAGCAGATGTGCGGACATCCCCAGGGACGTCAGAGTAAACAGTGGCTTTGTCAGATGCATAATCATCGTGATCAAAAACAACAAAGCTATTCTTGACAGCATTGCCAGGAACAGCCCGAGCCGACGGGCCAGCGGTTGCTGATCTTCCGGTAGTCGGTCCGTCAGAATCGTGATAAATATGACGTTGTCGATTCCCAGCACGATCTCCATCAGAGTCAGTGCCAGCAATGCTGCAATTGCTTCCATCGATTAGGTTCGCCGAGTAGATTGTCGTTTGCCGTCGGAGGGGAATGCAGAGGATGTTAGTGAATTGTGGCGGTGCGCGCAACTGGTCGGATCCGGAAAGATGAGTCGATGAATTCTTTTCGAATCGACAGTCGTAAACACTTAGGGAAGAGAATCACATGATGCAGGACTGTCAGGGAGATTGTCGTGACGTCGACGCATTACCGCGTGTGCCGCGAAACATCAGGAAGGCCAGCCGCGTATGCTATTGCTTCGTGCTGCTGCTTGTGTTGATGCCCGCAGCTCGCGCTGGTCGACCGCAGGCGGACACTCCGAAGGTGCAGGTGTCCAACATTCGTCGAGTCTTCCACAACGGCGAGCACAATGCCTTTACAGATCTGGTTTTGTTTCAGGATCGGTACTATCTGGCGTTTCGCAGTTGTCCGGATGGACACATGGTGCACCCCACGTCGTCAATCATCATAATGGTCAGCGATGACCTGAAGACGTGGCGGCAGGTTCACCGTTTCAGTGTGAAACACCGCGACACACGCGATCCTCATTTTCTGGTTTTCAAACAGAAGTTGTTCGTTTATACGGGCACCTGGTACAGCGGTGCGACGACGCTGCCCCGGGAACAGTATGACCTGAACAAGCACTTGGGTTATGCGGCCTGGACCAGTGACGGAAAGTCGTGGAACAGTCCCGTGATGCTGGACGGGACATACGGACACTACGTCTGGAAAGCCAATGCCTTCGGCGGCAAGGCCTTTCTGTGCGGGCGACGAAAGACGAATTTCGCGGAGGGTCCGAAGGGCGAAGGCACAGCTGTTGAATCTTTGATGCTGGAAAGTGACGACGGTCTGATCTGGCGCAAACGTGCCGTGTTTCAGACGAGCCGTGGTGATGAGACCGCGTTTCTGTTTGAACCTGATGGCAGCGTCATGGCAATTGGACGCAGGGGCAGCCAGTCGGCGCAGATCCTGAAATCCAGACCTCCGTACACGGACTGGTACCGCAAAGACCTAGATCGTTATATCGGTGGCCCCCTGTTGGTTCGTTGGGGAGATCAAATCGTTGTGGGTGGGCGTCGATCGACAGAAAACGGTGCAAAGACATCGATGTGCTGGTTAGACGATGAAATTCTTTACGAATTTGCATCTCTGCCCAGCGGCGGCGACAATTCCTACCCCGGCTTTATCGAACTCACCGCAACACACGCCGTCATGTCCTGGTATTCGTCTCATGAAAAGGACGCAAATGGCCAGATCATCACAGCGATCTATCTGGCAGACCTCATCATCGGCAACTGAAGGATGGGTTGGCAAAGTCTGCGGCCTGGCGACTCTTTGGTGCCTGAACCAGGAATGAAGGCTCTCCGGGACAGTGAAACCCTTCCTGATGCTACCGCCAATCGGGTTAACCGCATCGAATCGGGAGAGAACGCTGTCTTTGTGTTCTCGCCTCCCTTTCTGGTTCCCCTACCTTCTCATCTTCAGAAAAAGAGGTAGAATGGGAAGACTGGCCAGACCATGGCCGTGGAAGTGCGCATAGGTTTCTCGGGGGGCGTACTCACCCGCACATGACCATTCTGCGACCGACGGGTCGTCTCGTGTGATTCATCAAACAAGTTTTAAACTGTAAACGTCTGCTCCAGGAAAAGGTGCCGTATGCGAAGTGTCCTTAAAACATCTGCCGTGTTGACGTCGCTGGCATTGTCGGTGTTGGTGGCCGGCCAGGCTGCGATCGCTCAGACGAGCACATCGAGCACATCGAGCACGAAGGATTTTCCGCCTCACGCAAAAATCCTTGAGGGTTATACGAAGGTGGTCAGCCAAGCCAACATCACTCCGATGTATACGCTGTATCAGCGTAAGAAGGACGGTCAGGTGTATGCTGAGTTGCCTCGGACCTACGCCAGCAAGAAATATTATATTGCCTTAACTCTTGCTAGTGGCGGTACATACGCGGGGCTGCAGGGGAATGACATGTACGTCTACTGGCGGCGCTATGACAAGCGGATCGCTTTGATGCAGCCGCAGATGGACATTCGGGCGTCGGGCGACAAAGGGGCTGAGTCGTCAGTCAAACGGCTGTTCACGGATCGCTTGTTGGTTGACATGCCTATTGTCACGATCGGCCCGAGCGGTGGACCAGTGATTGACCTGGACGCATTGTTTGTCGTCAATGCCAGCCGGTTCTTCGGTTTTGAGGGCAACGTCAGCTCGTCAGCTAGGCTGGGTGTCTTTTCCATCGCGACTGCCAAAGCCTTCAAGAGCAACATCGAAGTTGCGTTTGAGGTTCCTTCCAGTGGCGGCAATCTTAAGAAACTGCACTACTCCGTCAGCGAAATCCCAATCAGCACGGGCTACAAGCCACGGGTGGCAGATCAGCGTATTGGCTTTTTTACGACCAGTTATTCTGACTTGGCAAAATACAATGATCGCGAAACCAAGGTTCGTTACATCAATCGATGGAAGATTGAAAAAGCTGACCCCAAGCTGAAGATAAGCCCTCCGAAAAGTCCGCTTGTCTTTTACATCGAACATACAACACCCATTCGGTATCGCCGCTGGGTGAAGGACGGAATCCTGGCGTGGAACAAAGCCTTCGAGAACATCGGTATTTCGGATGCGATCGAAGTCTATTATCAGGATCTGTCGTCCGGTGCACATATGGATAAGGACCCGGAAGACGTTAATTACAATTTTGTACGTTGGCTTAACAACGACATTGGAACGGCCATCGGGCCCAGTCGAGTGAATCCGCTGACCGGACAGATTCTCGATGCGGATATTATTCTGACGGATGGCTGGATTCGTCATTATCAGAAGCAGTTTGACGAATATCTGCCCAAGATCGCAATGGAAGGATTCGGCCCCGAGACTCTGGCCTGGCTGGCGGAACACCCGAGCTGGGATCCACGTATCAGGTTGGCTCCGGCCGCCGTTCGTAACCAAATTGCAGCCCGGATTGCTCGTGATGCCGCGAAGCCGTTCGCCGGTCATCCGATCGGTTCGGTCGACAATACCTTAATTGGCGATGACGAATTTGACGGCTTGATTGGTCGCACAAGTCAGATCAACGGAATGTGCCTTGCCGCGGAAGGCATGTCCTTCGACCTAGCTTTGATGAAGATGTCGCTGTCCATGCTGGAAGCCGATGAAAAGGACGGCGACAAGGATGATGACGACGAGTCAGACGAGTCAGACGACGCTGACAAGAAGGATGGCGAGAAAGAAAAGGACGACGACAAGGATGCTGAAAAGAAAGATGACGAGAAGAAAAAGGAAACCAAATCCGCGGAGCAAATGCTTGATGGCATGCCGGAATCATTTGTTGGCCCACTGATCGCTCATCTTGTCGCACACGAAGTCGGCCATACGCTCGGGCTCCGTCACAATTTCAAGGCCTCAAGCGTTTATTCTTTTGACCAGATCAACGGAGAAGAAATCAAGGGCAAGAAGCAGCTGGCCGGGTCGGTGATGGACTACATCGGAGTCAATATTCACGCTGATGGTAAAGACAAACAGGGCGACTTCGGCATGACGGGCATTGGCCCGTACGACATGTGGGCCATCGAATACGGTTACACGTTTGGCGATGTTAAGAAGGTGCTGGCCAGAGTCGCCGAACCGGAGTTGGTTTTTGCAACGGACGAAGACACCGGCGGTCCTGACCCCCTGGCTCGTCGTTATGACTTCACCAGTGACCCTCTGGATTACGGCGAAAATCAGATGGTTCTGGCGAAGCATCACCGTGAGCGACTGTTGACCAATTTCGTGAAGGACGGCGACAGTTGGGATCGTGTGCGATACGGCTACGAGCTTACGCTGTCCGTGCAGACGCGAGCTGTTTCCATGATGGCCAACTGGGTCGGCGGTGCCCATGTCTATCGCGACAAGAAGGGCGATCCAAACGGACGCAAGCCGGTGGAGGTGGTTGCGGCGGATAAGCAGCGTAAGGCCCTGGCCTTTGTGGTTGAAAACAGCTTCAAAGACCAGGCGTTTGGACTGTCTCCGGAACTGACGCAGTCGATGGGACTGGACAAATGGATGGATGACGGTTCGTCGTTTTCCAGTGAAGCGACCTGGCCGATTCATGATCGGGTGATGGGCATCCAGGCGACGTCGCTGACGATGCTGATGAAACCCACGACCCTAAGGCGGGTATACGATAACGAACTGCGTGTACCGTTGGATCAGGACAGCCTGACGCTGCCGGAACTGCTGAACACGATTTCTGCAGCTGTCTGGACCGAGCTTGACGAGAAGCCAAAAGGCAAGTTCACTGTCCGCAAGCCGATGATTTCCAGCTTGCGTCGTAATCTGCAGCGAGAACACTTGCAGCGACTGATCGACCTGACCCTTCCCGGGGGCGGTGATACGGCGGCATCGCGAACAATTTCCATGCTTGCTGCCGAGAATCTTCGTCAAAATCTGCAGAAAATCGACGCTGCTCAGATGGCGGCGGCAGATCGCCACGATCCGTACACAGCCGCTCACTTGTCACAGACCAAGTCTCGTATCGAAAAAGCTCTGGATGCCGATTACCTGCTGAACCCATCAAAGACCGGCGGTTCCAGCGGCGGATTCTTCATCTTCGGTAATCAAACGGAGGGGTCAGGTCGATAAAACCGGGCAGAATCATCTTCAGCTATACGCCCTTCGAGAGATCTTTCTCTCGGAGGGTTTTTTCGTTCTGCTTTGACAGCGTTGCGGCGTAGAAACAGAGCGGGGCTCAGCAGTTTTCGATACCAGCACGCAGCGCAAGCAAGTGAGTCAATTGAATGCGAGGCTCACTCCCTGGCGCTTCAAACTCGAATTTCGTGTCCCGCCCTTTCAGATGCAAATGCCGAAACGTTGCGAAACCGACGGTCATCGCTCATTCAATAGACCCTAATCCGCTGGCCACCGTGAAGCTGACGTCGCCGATAATTCTGATCCTCAGCGTCTTTGTGACTGTGGTCGTGATGATGACGTCGGTCGTGCCCCTGGGCATTCCGGGAGAATGGGCATGGCAACGCAACCGCACGCTGGCCGACTTTGCGTCAGCGGCCGAACGGTTGCTGCCCGCGCTTATTGGCGGAGCGATTCTGTACGGTGTGGCCGTCCGCGGAGCACGTCAAATACGACGCTCCGGATGGCTGCGAACCTGGTCGGCCTACATCCTGCTGATCTTGGTCTCGTTGTTCTGGCTGGACCGCCTTCAGCAGACTACCCCGGTCGAACATCGCGAAATGAAGCCGTACTGGGTGCTCTACGACCCGTCGTCCGCGGGGTACTTTCACGAGGCTGTTTTTCAAATCCCGTCCTCCTCGGAGTTTCTGAAGGGGTACGAAGATCGCATGAAAGAAGGTGACGTGCTGCACGTTGGCACTCATCCGCCCGGTTTGTTCCTGCTCAGCAAAGCCTGTCTGAACGCGTGCACTTCCTCTCCGACTCTGGTTTGGTTGCTGAATGGCTTCGAAAAGGATCGGGTGCGGAGAACATTTCGCACGATTGAAAGCAATGCTGGTTTTGGACCCCGTCTGAAAAGTAACGAGTTGGCGGCACTTCATTTACTAAGCGCCATCAGCAGCGTCGCCGTGTGCCTGACTATCATTCCGTTGGGCATTCTTTGTCGATATCTTTTCGATTCGACGACCGCATGGCGGATTTGCTGTCTGTGGCCGATGCTGCCATGCCTTGCCGTCTTCCTGCCGAAATCTGATCTGCTGTTTCCCGTCACATGTACGTCAGTTCTCGCTCTCAGCGTGCTCGCAATGGATCGCAGAAAGCTGTTGGTGCTGGCGGTTCCGGCCGGAGCCATATTGTGGTGCGGCATGTTACTCAGTCTGGCCCACCTGCCCGTGCTGGCTGTCCTTGCCGCCTTCGTTGTCCTTCAGGCGTGGCAGACGCGGGGAGCGTCACTGAAAAGGGGAGTGTGTGTTATCGGGACGGTGGCGATGACGGTGTGCGCACTCAGTATCGTGTGGAGCAGTTTTACTGGCTGCGACATGTTCCACGTGTGGCAGATGAATCTCGCGAATCACGCAGGTTTCTATGATCAATATCCTCGCACCTACTGGAAGTGGCTGCTGGTCAATCCTGTAGAGCTGGCGTTTTCGGTTGGCGTGCCGGTGTTCTGTGTTGCCGCGGGCGGGATTGTGACGGCCGCTCTTCGTGTTTTTCGTGCGGGAACACAGCAGGGCCGAAGCGAGGTCTCTGTCGCGCTGTGTCTTGCTACTGCTGCCACCCTGGGGGCACTCTGGGTGTCCGGGAAAAACCAGGGCGAGGTTGCACGGCTGTGGTGTTTTCTGACACCATGGTTACTGCTGGCCGCTGGCGTGTCGCTTTCCGCATCAAACGTCACGTCGAAGAAATCAACCTGCGACGCACGAACATGGAGGAGACTGCTACTGGCGCAAATGGTTGTGGCATTGATTACTGTCAGCTCAGTCAGTGGGTTCAGTTTCTGACAACCTTGGTTGATACCGACCGATTCCTGCCAGAATCCGATAGACACTATGACTGAAAATACTGAATCAGAGCTCAACGAACAGGATTCCGTTGCTCCCGGTGTGCCGCAGGTCGCTGCGGATCCCGCTGATGTGCGCCGCGTCGTGCTGGCCAGCTTCGTCGGCACGACAATCGAATGGTACGATTTTTTTATCTACGGAACGGCGGCAGCGCTGGTTTTCAGCAAGTTGTTTTTTCCTGTTGGCGACGACTTTCTGGCCAACATGGCCTCATTAGGTTCCTTCGCCATCGGTTTTTTCGCCCGTCCGATCGGTGGGATTGTGTTCGGGCATTTTGGCGATCGTATCGGCCGCAAGGCAATGCTGGTGACGACGTTGATGATGATGGGGGTCGCCACATGCCTGATTGGCGTTCTTCCGACCTACGAATCGATCGGCATTGCCGCGCCGATCCTGCTGATTGTGCTGCGTCTGGTTCAGGGCTTTGGTGTTGGAGGTGAATGGGGTGGAGCCGTGTTGATGGCCGTTGAACACGGGCACAGCAGTAAGAGAGGATTCTACGGCAGTTGTGTGCAGATGGGCGTTCCCGCGGGATTGCTGCTGGCGACCGGGGTCTTTGCCATATTCTCAAGTATGGACGAGCAGTCATTTCTCAGCTGGGGCTGGCGGATGCCGTTTCTGTTTGGCGTTGTGCTGCTGGCAATCGGGATGTTTATTCGTTTTCAGATTATGGAGAGTCCGTTGTTCGCTCAGGTGCAGCAAAAGAAAGATGTCAGTCCGCTGCCGATTCTGGATGTATTTCGACACTACCCCCGGAATGTGTTGCTGGCCATGGGGGCTCGCTTTGCCGAAAACGCCTGCTTCTACATTTTTAGTGTCTTTGTGCTGGCGTACGCGACTGAACATATGCACCTTGATAAACGTACTGTGCTGGTTGGCGTGTGGATTGCCGCCGCGATTCAGATTGTGGCCATTCCGGCTTTCGGGATTCTATCAGACCGCGTCGGAAGACGGCCCGTTTACCTTTGTGGTGCGATATTTCTGGCCACCTTCGCGTTTCCCTTTTTTTGGCTGGTTGAGACGGGTATCGTCGCCGTTGTCTGGCTGGCGATTGTGTTGGGGATGATCGGGCACGCTGCCATGTACGGTCCTCAGGCAGCATTCTTTTCGGAACTGTTTGGCACGAACGTCCGCTACAGCGGCGCATCCATCGGCTATCAGCTGGCATCGCCGTTCGCAGGCGGATTGGCGCCGGTGATTGCGACCGCTTTGTTGAAGTGGTCCGGAGGCGAGTCTTGGCCGATTTCGGTTTACCTGATCGCCACAGCCGGGCTGACGATCATTTCCGTCTGGCTGGCCGCCGAGACGTTTGATCACGATATCGGCCAGCAAGATACGGCCGATGATGAAGCCACCTGCTCCGCCACCTGAACCTGACGCCGATAGCCACCTTTGGTCCACCATTTCATGCTCTTTCGCGTTGCCAATCTCAGAACTCCAGTTGAACAGCCCGAGGCGGAACTGCCAGTTCATGTCTGTCAGAAGCTGGGGCTGCAGGAGACCGAGCTGCGGTCATGGAAGATCCTGCGGAAAAGTCTGGACGCCCGCCAGCGTCATAAACTGCAGTTTGTCTATTCGCTGATTCTGGATCTGCCGGATTCCACAGGATTGAATGCATCCGGAGATCTGCAGCTTGACGCCTATCGGGAAAAGTCGTTTTTTGACCCTGATCCCGGTGGTCAACCATTGAGGTCACGTCCGGTGATTGTAGGCTCCGGGCCGGCAGGGTTACTGGCCGGATACTTTCTGGCGCTGAAGGGCTATCGACCGATAATTCTGGAACGCGGGCAGGCCGTCAAAGACCGAGTTCCGGCCATTCGACGTTTCGACGGTGGCGGTGACCATGACAGCGAGAACAATTACCTGTTTGGTGAAGGCGGGGCAGGGTGTTTCAGCGACGGCAAACTGACCTGTCGAATCACGGGGGCAGATGTGGACTGGGTGCTGCGGAGCTTTGTCGACTGTGGCGGCCGATCCTCGCTTACCTACGAACATCGTCCGCATCTTGGCAGTAACAAACTTCCACTGATCTGTCGCAATTATCGTCGCCGTATCGAAGCCCTCGGTGGTGAGTACAGGTTTGGCTGCCGGTTGGAAGGCTTGCGGATTGTTGACGGGCAGCTGCAGGGACTGGAGACGTCGTCCGGCTTCATCGAAACGTTGCAGTGTATTCTGGCCATGGGGCACAGCGCTCGAGACACCTATCGCATGTTACTGGATGCCGGTTTACCGTTGCAGGCCAAGGCCTTTCAGCTGGGGCTGCGTATCGAACAGCCGCAATCTGTGGTCAACGACCACAAGTATGGACGGCCCGAATATCTGCAGCAGCTGGGCGCGGCGGACTATTCTCTGGTCGCAAAGGGCGAACGGGATTTGTTTACGTTCTGCATGTGTGCGGGAGGCGTGGTGATTCCCAGCATTTCCGAACCGAACATGTTCTGTTCGAATGGAATGAGCAATTCCAGACACGACACTCCATTTGCCAACAGCGGACTTGTTGTCACACTGGCACCGGAGTTGTTCGGCAGTTCGCATCCGCTTGCCGGCGTGGAGTTGCAGCGTCGTTATGAAGCCAAGGCATTCACAATGACCGGCGGTGACTACTCGGCGCCGGTGCAGCGTGCTGACGACTTTCTGAACGGCCGCACGCCTGATTCAAATCAGAAGATTCCTTCGTCGTATCAGCGAGGAACAATGCCCATGAACCTGTCTGAATTGCTGCCCGCGCCGGTGCTGACCGCAATCATGAATGGGCTGCCGGTGATGGACCAGAAGTGGAAGGGAGGTTATCTGCCGGAAGCCGTCCTGGTGGGTCCGGAGATGCGCGGAAGTTCTCCCGTTCGCATCGATCGGGATCGCGAGACGTGGCAGGTGCCCGGACTGTCAGGCATTTATCCGGTTGGAGAAGGCGCCGGCTACGCCGGTGGCATCGTTACGGCCGCCGTAGACGGTCTGCGGGCTGCCCGAAAACTTGTTGAGACCTTTGCTCAGCCGAGTGACGGCTGAGGCGGAATAACGTATTCTGTCTCCAGGAATGTGGCACATGATTTCCCCAATCGAAGTTGGGAATTATTCAACACACAAGAGCTCTTATCCGTTGGCGATATGATCAAACAAATACACATATGGCTGCTTCTGACCTGTTGCGGCCCGACAGCTATGTCACAGCAGACCGCTGCTCCGGCTCTCGGGGACGACGCAGCCACGGCAATCGAAGCCATTTCCGAAACGCGAGTACTGAGCACAATTTCATTTCTGGCCAGCGACGAAATGGCAGGGCGGGACACTCCGTCGCCGGAACTAACAATCGCGTCGCAGTACGTCGCTGCTCGATTTCGCGGCGCGGGTCTTGGAGCTGGCGGGCCGGACGACAGCTTCTTTCAGATTCATCAGCTGATTACGACGATGCCGCCGAAACAGGATGCAGTCCTGTCAGTGGTCGATGGCGATCCGATTTCTCATCGGGGCCTGCTATCGGGGGGGCCTGAAGAGATCGACCTCACGGCTACGGTGATGAAGGAGTCAGATGCTCTGGCTGCCGACGTGGCGGAAATCGTCTACCTGGACACGCTTCATGTTCCTCCGCAGGCCTCTGAGCGTCCTCAACTGGTGCTGGCCACGGTGGCTCGACGAATTCGAGCACTTCAGGAGAAGAAGACAAAGGTTGTTCTGATTCCATGTGACGGCGAAAGCGTCCTGCCTCCAATTGCGGAACGGTTACCTCGAAAATCTCTGTTTTTGAAGGATGGTTTGAAGCCGCAGTGTGCTGTTGTGCTGGTGGCGAGTAACGCTGATCCTGTCGGGAAGACACTCTCAGTCCAGGTGGGGGCACAGCAGGAGGTTCGGAACCCGGTACGCAATGTCATTGG
>JAQWLN010000154.1 GCA_029247265.1 Fuerstiella sp. | reverse complement strand
CATCGGCGGCCACCCAGCACACGCCTTCTGCGGGAGCAAGAAAAACCTTACCGGAGTTGGCCGTGGCTCCGTGAATGATCCCGGTCGGCAGTTTGAAGGAATAGTTAATCTTCGGCTCTGTCTGGCGGAGATCCACTACGTCGACTCTTCCGACATTCGGTCCGCCTCCATCGATCCACGAGCTATACGCGACCGCGTTGTTAACAGCGGCCAGCGTGATGTGATTGCCTCCGCCGGGGAAGAATTTTGTGACGTTCTGAATACCACCTTGTACGAAGCCGGCCGGTACAGCTTTGGTGAATCCGTTTTTCTTGTCGTTGGCAAGATAGAATTGCCTGTCGTAAACGTACACGTGAGCGGGATTGCCCTGATCTGTGTCCAGTTGCTTCATTTTGACCGCGGGCTTGCGAGTGTACTTCCAGTGCGTGTGATTGCCGTGCGGCTCTTCAAGCACGCCGGTGTCGATCGCGACCCAACCGCTTTGGTGTTTGCCGTTGTCGTGATCGCGAATTCCCAACATAAGCACGCCCTCGCATTCTTTCATCTGCGCAAGATCCTGTTTCTCCGCATCGAGTTCGGGGAATCCCTTCACCCAGTTGCGTTTGATAGACCACTTGTTGGTCTTCACAAGATCCGCATACGAAAGTCTGTCTGTTTCACGATCCTGCCAGAAGATGCGGGTCATGACTTTCTCGCGAACCGTCTGAGCGTGTAGACATGACATTCCGACGGTTGTCGACAGCAGCACCACGAAGGCCGATTTCAGGTACGGTTTTCCAGTGTAAGAGATCATTGATTCTCCGATTTCGGATTTGTCGCAGCAAAGCTGCGCGTGTTGCAGCAGTTGACCAGGTTTGGAAGCGGTTCAGCGGACGCAAATTAACGTATGCCACGAATAAATTGTTTCTTTCAGCTATTGAAAAGGGTTTCCTGTCCCATCAGTAGGTGAGAACTTGCGGTTTTTGAATTCGACACATCGCCAGACAATTCCATCCGCAGCCGCACGCAGCCAGTAGAAGCGGCGATCGTTCTTTCCGGACAGGAACACAGTCGGCTGGCCCTCGAACTCAGGACTGTCGACGATGCCCTGGTTCCGAGCGAAAAATCTCGTCAGACAGTCGTTGTCCGCCTGCTGCAGGTTTGCCTGCTTCTGCCACGTTTGGCCGCCGCTGTCGAACTGATCAGGAACCGTCACGGTAACGTCCGGCAGCGTTTCTGGTTCGCTCTGACAACCGACGACGACGACACACGCAGCAGCGAAAAAAAAGGGTTTCAAAATAGCATTTGAAGTCATGGAAGCGTCTCCGAGGCGTTCAGCGATTTGTTTCCGTCGATGCAGTAGAGTCGCGTTCCTGTTCGAACAACAATGGCTTCGTCAACCGCTGCGACTCCATAGACGATGGGATCTCGCGACGATGACTGAGAATTGCTGCGTCGCTCCGCGAAGCTCTTCGCCATAGCTTCGAGTTCCTTCTGGTCGAGTGCTCCGTCGCCGTTGGAGTCAACGCGTTTCAGCATTGAACGAAAGTCCGGAGAAATCTCATCGGCCTGAAGAATTCCGTCACCATTAGCGTCGTCTTTCATCATGGCGGCAATCATGCCTCCCGCGCGGCCACCGCGTCGAGAACTGCCTTCGCGAGGCGGTCCTCCCGGATCTTCGCTGCCTTCAGCGTGACTATCGTGAGCACGGTGGCTATGAGAACGCGATGCTTCTTTATAGGTTTCCGGTTTCGGCGGGTGGGAGGAATCCCACAGCGCGTTGGTCGCAACGACATCGAATTCACGCCCGCGTTTGACGACTTTTACGGAACCATCTTTCGCGAAGAAAAAGATCCCGTTTTCTGCAATGATGGGTGTCGCCCAGCATTCGGCACGTAGGCGTTGTCGATATATTTCTTCGCCCGAGTCTGTGTCGACGCAAGACAGCACTCCGACTTTGTTCAGGAAATACGCCTGATGGCCGTCGACAACCGGGCTGGCGTAGTCGCAAACTCCGCTGGCCGCTCGCCAGGCAATTTGTGCGGATTTGCCAACGGTAATACAGAGGTTCGACTTTGCGGCATCTGCGGCCGAGCCGAATTCCGGAATGCGGGCTCCCACGACAATACGTCCGTCCGCGGGACACGGAGAAGGCACTGAATTGCCTTCCAGTCCTTCGTGACTCCAGGTTTGTTTCCCGTTCGAAGATTCGTAAGCCGTTACGCTGCCTGCGGACGACACAACGATCTGTGACGACGCTTCGATCACAACCGGCGACGTCCACGAACTTCCCGATGGTCGGTCAACCTTCCATTTGGTCGTTCCGTCCTGCTTGTTGATAGCAATCAGAAACGACGGTCCCTTGTGCTCAATATTCAGAATGACTGCATCGTCCGTCTGAGCCAGTGATGAACCAAGTCCGTGACGGGCTTCGAACGGTCCAAGGTCCTTCGCGAGGTCTCGATGCCAAATCTTCTTTCCTTGGTGATCAACGGCTACCAGGTTCCCCGTTTCGAAAAATGCGCAGACATTATTCGCATCGGCTACCGGCGTCGGAGCAGCTCGGGAATTCGCGTAGTTCGAAGGTCCCTGCTGAGTCGCTTCAACGTTCGTCTGCCAGAGTTTTTCTCCGGTGCGAAGCTGATACGCAGTGACCGCGCAGGTTTCCTTCATTTCGCCTATGACACTGGTTACGAAGACGATGCCGTCGAAAACAATCGGTGCCGACTGACCGTAGCCATCGGTTTCCTGCTGCCACGTGATCCCGTTCTTTGAAGACCATTCGGCGGGAAGATTCCCCGCAACGATGGATGTGCCTCCGTTGCGAAAGGAACTCCAGTTGTCAGCGAGGTCCGCGCCAATAGACGTGCCGCGTCCTGCCAGACCGGCGGCAATCAATGCGTATGTTGCAAGTTTACTGATGTGATTCATAACTTTGCTCCGATTGTTTGTTGATTGAAACGACTTACCATTCACCGAGCACCTCACCGTCGTCGCGAGCGAACGCATTGCGGAATGTGGTCAGGTCGACGTTATCGCTGATAAATCTCACACTGCCATCGCACAGGGCGGCCTGAGCCCCACCGACGTGCAGGCTTCGCGGGCCGGAAACGACTTCGCCGTGATGAGACATGTCCGGGAAATCGGAGTTCGGTGTGAAGTAACCGTTAATCAGACTGTTGTATCCCGTGTTCAGAATCCAGGCTCCCGCCCGGCGGCCGTCGAAACCGCTGGCCGACATTCCAACCATCGCGTCCGCGGTCAGACCGCACGGTGGTCCACCGGAAATGCGTTTCATCTGCCGTTGAGCGTCCTGCAAAACGGTTGTGCGGTCCCCTCGAAGACCGAACAGCGTTTCGGCACTGAATATCGTGTTACTCGTGCCGTCGGTGATGTCGCGAAACTTTGTCCGGGAACCTCGCCAGAACAGCCCATCGTTGACTTTAGAGCAGTAATTGGTTTCCGTTCCGGAACCTCCGTTAAACAGATAGTTACTGCCCGCCCAGGTGTCGCCGTTGCGGTCGATGTAGAACGGATCGCCTGCGTCACTGGGGCACAGCAGCACGTTGAGTGTCTGCGACGCGACCGCCTGAATCGTGGGGTTCATCATTGAAGCCCAGGGCGGCCCGGACTTAGCCGGCTGATTGAAATCAATCAGGCTGTGCAGATTTGCCTGCTCATGAAATGGCAGCAACTGAGCCTGAGCGGAATACCCGTATGTTGAGTTCGCGGCATTTAGTGGAAACGAATTGTGAACGTCATGATAGTTGTGCGCCGCAAGGCCCAGCTGCTTCAGATTGTTTTTGCACTGAGTCCGCCGCGCGGCCTCACGCGCCTGTTGAACGGCCGGTAGCAGAAGTGCAATGAGAATGGCGATGATCGCAATCACTACCAACAGTTCGATCAGTGTAAACCCTTTCGGGCGAAAATTATGTTTCGGCATGAGGTGTTTTCCATGTTGTCAGAGAAGTCATTTGTGCAGGGATATCAGCTGTGCCGTCCGCTGTGGCAGAATATTGCCGTTTACTTAAAACGGAACCTCGGCGCGACCCGCGCACCGCAAGGACTGGTCGGACCCGAAGTGTGACGGAGCCGCGACCGAGGATTCCTGAAGGCGTCGTTCTGCAATCACCGATTCGGACGGCAAACAGCAGCCATTTGATTTAGAAACCGACCTACCCGACGAATCATGCGCGTACGCCTCCCGCAGAACGGAAGCACGCGTGATCGACCATGGCGGCTGGCGTCAGGAAACATGGGAGCGTTGCGGAGGCCCGCGGCTCTTGCTGCTGTATCGCGGGGCAGAAACGGGGACAGACATTTCGGGCTCAGAAAGCACCGACACTGTCGTGAAGGCCGTCAACCGCGGAGCGAAGAAATCCGCGGCGGACGTCGCAAAGGCTGCCTGGCAGACCGGGCACGAATCTGAATCGTGAGGTTCTTCAGGCGACGGCGATTCACTGCCCGACCGCTCATGGGGCGTATTATGAGAACAGTTGCAATGGCCACCGGGAAAACACGCTGCAAGGACACTGATGATTCCACTGCCGTGGTCATCATCGTGTGAATGTTCGCAACCAACATGCAGGCAGTATGTCGCAGGCAGCGTGACAAGCTGTAGCAAAGCGACGCAGAACGCAAATGCACGTCGGAACTTGTGATGTGTTTTGGACATCAGAGTCATTTCAAAACTCCGAGTCCGACCAGTTGCAGAAGTATACGGCCGAAGGTCTACGAACGTGAGACGAGAATCCGGTTCGTTTGTATATTTTCATATAAAAGGTCACGTGATGGCGTCCAGCATAGTCTGCCACAGACAGTGGTCGACCAGGAAAAAGTGCCACGCGGCACAGGTCCAATATTCCTGCCGCACATACTGAAACAATGTTCCGGATCCATTCGATGTACTGAACAGGGAACCGGCCACAGACCTTTACCCGGTCTGTTTGTCGGGCTCAGAATTCGCCGACAATCTCGCCTTGGGAACGAGTGCCAAGTGCGTTGTAAGTTTCGGCGTCGATGTGTTCGCTGATGGCTCGTACCGAGCCATCACACATGGCAAACTGGCACATACCTTCATGCGGAGCGGACAGCCCTTTGTCGTCCCCGCCCGGCTGGTTGGGGCGGAACTGGGTTTCGAAAAGGACCATGTGACCGTGGTCGTCGGACAAATCTGTGACCTCACGCGCTGCCGCCGACCACACGTTTTCGAAGAACACGTGACCACCGGCGGTTGTTCCGCCCCCAATTGGCCCGTTGGTTCGTTCGCCGAGAGCCAGTGTGTTGGATAGACCGTCTGTGATGTCACGAACACGAGTCTTGCTGTTGCGGTAAAAGATGCCGCGACTTCGCGTTGGTGTGTCGTCGAGATTCTCAATTGCATTTGATGGCCCCCAGTTGCCCGCGTAGCTGGCGGCCGCGTAGCGTTCAAAGGGGACCACTGTGTCATCGCGAACAACAAATGCTCCGTGCGAATATGGATCGGACTGGCACAGAAACACGGCAGGATGCTGTTCTCGCGGAGTCAGATTCGCAACGTCCCAGACAGGAATGTTGGGATTGAACTGATCGTACAGCGACGACAGTTCCAGTTGCGGCAGAAGCATGGTTCCCCACGCCAGACCCGCATGATTGGCAGGCTGTTCGGGAGTCCCCGCCGGGCCCAACATGTGAATGTAACCTGGCGGATACACGCGAAACGTTGATTCGTAATTGTGCAGTGCGAGGGCCAGTTGCCTGAGATTGTTTTTGCACGACGATCGTCGTGCCGCTTCTCGCGCCTGCTGAATCGCCGGAAGAATCAATGCGATGAGAACCGCAATGATGGCAATCACCACGAGCAGTTCAATAATCGTGAATCCGCGATGCCGTGATCTGTTGCAACGTTGCATGGTCAAGTCATTAATGCCCGTTAATGGGTCTGGAGAGTTGAGGAAGACCCTGGTCTGTGGCCACAGAGAAAGTTCTTGTGGAGAACCTACTGCGGACGGAACTCGTCGCGACATGTGCGATACAGTCGATCTACATACGACTGCATCATTTTCGCTTCTGCAATACGCCCAGCGCTCATGTGGTCTTCGAGCGTCTTCAGCCCGTAGAGAAAATCGGTCAGACTTTCTTCTGCCATGTCCGTGACCCTGCCGCCGCGAATCCGTGTGCTCGTGGGAAATTTTTCTGCCTGTCGTTTCCATTGAGCGGTTCGGCGGCGAAATTCTGATACGTCTTCTGCCCGAACAGCGTCGTAGGCTTCGACACGGATGATGGCAATCTCTGCGATCAGGTTGTCAGGCGTCGGATAGAACACGTAGAGTCCGGTTGCGGCCAGTGCCGCCATCCCAACGGTCCCCACGGCAACGAGTTGTCGAGAAGAAAGCGTGGGATCCCAGGCTGGAGACGTTTCGTTGCCGACTTCGGCCGTCGGCTGGAGCAAGTGATCGGCGCAAATTCTGTCGCCGCCAATGCGCAACACCACCCCAGCGACAATCATAAGTCCCAACAGCGCCAATCCTGCAACCTCGGCTGAGCCGGCCGCTTCGTGCTTCTGTATGGACTCTGTGACTTTTCGGACAACCCACACTGGCCCGGCTTCCTGTGGCGACACGCTGGACAGTCGAGTAAATGCGTCGAATGCGTGCGTGTGATCTTCCGTCGTGGCGGCACCATGGACGATCGTGCGGTCAGCCGTGAATCCGATAACCAGCGTGGCACCGATCAGCAGACCGACGAACAGCATCAGCGGGCGAAATCCATAATCGCGACGCAGCCAGTTGGCGACACCCACGTTGGCTCCGGCCCCCAGCACAATCAGCGCGAAGGCGGCCCCCAGTGAGTATCCGTCTCGAACTATGTGCCCGAAGTGCATCATCACATCAGTCGGCGTGACGTAAACCGGAATTGCCACCAGTCCCATAATGACCGGCGCCAGAGCATTGTCTCGCGTCATACCGGTTTGCAGAACACCATGCGGCAGAAAAGCTCCCAGAATCCCGACAGCCAGCAGTGCCAGTCCGTAGTCCATAAAGACGGGGCCAACGAAGCTGCGGGCAGCCGTATCGGCGACAACGGCAACTCGATGAATGCTGCTACGTGGAGCGACTTCAAATTGTTCCGGGTCAGCGTCCTGTTTGTCAGAGATACACCAGTTCCAGATCAGCCCGATGCCTGTCGAAACGACGAACGTTCCGACAGCGAAATACACCAGCGTGATCGGTTCAATGTGACTCAGGCCGTAGATGATCGACACCGGATTCAGCACCGGCGCGACGAGAACGAAGCTGAGCACCGTACCGCTGGGAATTCCAGCTCGACGCAGTTCGCGAGCCACCGGAAGAGCGCCCAGAGAACAGATCGGCAGCAGCACCCCGAGCGCCCATGCACGAAACGGTCCGGTCCAGCGTCCGACGCCAAGAATGCTGCGTGTGCGTTCAGCTCCCACCATTCCGCGCAGAATACCCGCGGTAAACATTCCCGCGACCAGAAACGGCGCGGCTGCGACCATCGCGTACGCGATTCGCAGAACCCCACTCCAGAATGTCGTATTGACGTCAGCGAACAGACCCTGATAACCAGGCCCGTCCGCGAGCAGCAGCAGATCATTCATCTGACGACTCCAGTGCTGAATCGGCTGCGACTGCGTCGTTGTCTGCCTTGTTCCGTGAGATTGAAAAACTGAAATTCTGCCGGTTTCCGTCCAGTTTCACTTTGGGGATAACCACGGAGAACGCTTCGCCTTCATGCACTGATTCAGGGATCTCCAACGCAAATTCGGCGGAAGTATTTCCGTCGCCGATTGCGACGAACGAACACTCCGTTGCGCTTGATTCGCGGGCCTTGATGCTGATCAATGCCGGAATTTCGGCGTCATCGACAGGATAGCCTTTTGAATTGCCGTCGTCTGATTCCGTCAACAGGTGAAATCGAACCGTGTTGTCAGTCAGCGGCATCACTTCGGCGTGGAAATGAGTGGCTCCATCTTTGTGATGAGTGTGTCCGATCGAGACGATGCGTCCACCGTAAAGCGGTTCACCGTGACGATGACTGTGTGAGTGCCCGTGTGCATGTGAGCCTTTGAAACCGTCCTTGTGCTCATGCTCGTGATCATCATCGCCGGTATGGAGATGCTTGTGGTCGTGATCGAAGTCTTCGTGCATTTCCGTCGTGATTGCGGAATCCTGATCCGCACAACCGAAACCGAACGTAACGGTGAGTAAAACTGCGACTCCGCGACTTATCGACGTCTGACTTAACCTTGAGTGTGTCAAATTCATTTAGATTTATCCCTATAAGCGGGTACGGCGACCGCGTCCAGAACTTCCTGAATGACGCGATTCGCTTCGTTGATTTCCAGTCCCAGCCTCACACCAAGCACCGGAAAGACGACGTCCAGCACATCGTCGGGCGTCACGAAGGGGCGATCGTCAAGAAATGCGACCGCCTGAGCGGCGCGCTGCAGAGTCAGCAGGCCGCGAGGACTCAGCCCCAATGCAATACTGACGTGACGCCGTGTTTGCTGTGCAAGACGTACAAGATAATCCTGAACGGACTCCGAAACCGGAATTCCAGCAACCTCTGTCTGCATGTTTCGAAGCTGGTCGGCTGAAAGAGATGGGGAAGAATCATCTGCCGTCTTGCAAGGCACGCCGACAGCTTCCTGAAGCATGGAGATTTCGTCGGATGCTGCCGGGTAGCCGACACTGAGTTTCATAGCGAAACGGTCAAGTTGAGCTTCCGGGAGCGGATACGTCCCATGCTGATCGACCGGGTTTTGAGTGGCGATGACAAAGAATTCGGAACCGAGTTCGTAGCGTTCCGTGTCCACCGTCACCTGGCGTTCGGCCATGGCTTCCAACAAAGCGCTTTGCGTTCGCGGAGTCGCCCGGTTGATTTCGTCTGCGAGCAAGACGTCTGCGAACACCGGGCCACGACGGAACTCGAATTCGTGCGACTTCTGATTAAAGATGTTGAAGCCGGTGATATCGCAGGGCAGCAGATCAGGCGTACACTGGGCGCGAGCGAAATCGCCGCCGACGGCTTCGGCCAGCGCTTTTGCAAGCGTCGTTTTGCCGAGTCCCGGCTTGTCTTCGAGCAACAGATGGCCTCGCGACAACAGACAAACAATCACCATTTCGGTGACGTCTTCCTTTCCCTTAAGAGCAGCGTTGAGTCGCCGCCGAATGTTGCCCACCGCAGTGTGGTGAGCACTTTCGGCAGGACTGTTAGTGAGGGCAGTTGACATCGTTTTTCTTTCTATCGCTCCTTAGGTCGTTCCGTGATCTCGGCTCAGACTGCCTGAGTCTTGTCCCCAGCCGTCTTCGATTCCTTCACGAGCCGTTTCAGTTGGCGGTAAGTCAGAGACCGTGCCAGACGCTCGAGTTCCTCTGTGTCAAACGAACAGTCGTATTCGCCGGAATACGCAGCTCGATCAGCGATTTCCGCGACGCGAGTCAGGTGCTTATTCACCGGCTGAAGAACGGATTCCCGAGACCAGCGGCGCAACGTCGTCCCCGTCTTTCGGTCCAGACCGGCTAGACGTAAGCGATGGTCAATCAGCGTGGCCAGCTGGATGGCACGACTTCTTACGGCGGCACGTGACAGCATTTTCCAGCGCAGTGTCAGCAGCATCTCCTGCAGTGACGTCCGCTTTACGAAACCGATTATTGTGGCCGAGAATACGATCATCAGAGGAAGGCCGTTTTCCGCAGCCACAGCGGCGATCGTTCGCAGGGCCATCCAGATTCTTTGGAACAGTCCAGGAGGCGGCTGGAGGATTTCGTAGCCCGGAGACGGTTCGATCGTGATCCAGCACCCTGCCCCTATGCTGACTTCACACCAAAGGTGCGCATCGGCAGCCATCACAGGAGTGTGCTGTTTTTGCTCGTCGTATCGGTCGGGCCGAGCGTAAAATCCACCGATCAATCGCGTTGAATAGCCCAGGCTGCGCAGCATCACCGCGGCAGAAGATGCGAACAGATATTCGGGACCTCTGCGGATTTCAAACAGGAATTCTGCGAGAGGCGTTTTGCTGTCTTCAGTCACCTTCTGCGATCGGTCGAGTTCATAGTTGTCGCGCAGAAAATGTTCGATCGCCTCAATGTGCTGAATTCCGCGCGGCAGCGACGCCGTGACTTGCTCAGACAACTGTCGTATTCGATCCATCTTGTCTCCCGGCGGAATGTAAAAACACAAATCGTCTACGCTGTTAACGCTGGCCTTCGCTACGATTGAGATATTGTTGCTGCCTGTGAGAACAGATCGATCGACGCACCGCGACACGAAGTTGATCGGCGTCATTGTGGGGACGGATTCTCGATTGAGCGATATCAGACCGTTGTCGCAGACTCTGTACATGTCCGATCGGTCGACCAGATCAATGCTGACTCCCACCGGATGTGGAGGTGACGGAATAACATTTCCTGCCAGGTTCGCCACTTTCAGGCTATGCGTGGCCGTTCCGTCGAATATCTCGAACCCTTTGCCGTGTTGAGGGATGTTCAGCCAGTGGCGTCCTTCCGTTTCACGCAGTGCAACTTGTGCTACGGTATCTCCAACTGATGGTGTCCATTCAACACCGTCGAACAGTTCGTAGACTTCCGTTTTCAGATGCAGCGGTGTTCTGCCAGCGACATAGAACAACGCATGAGTGTCCAGATCGCGAATTTTGCGATCGTCACCTTGTTTTTCGCTTCGGAGCAGCGAGAACTCTCGTCCAGCCTGTTTTGCTTCCGCCATCATTTGATGTATGTGTTTGAGCAACTCGGCAGGCAGAGCAATCGCTCGTTCCTGCTTCTTAATTATTCGAGGCGGCTCGTCGAACGTGTCATTAAAGACGTCGTACAGGCTGGGCTTGTCGCTGTCGAGAAACGGAGCGTCCTCTAACGCCGCGAAACTCTTTATGTTCTCATTGCCGGCGATCAATGCATCACCATCGTTGACGCCACCACGAGAAAACGGATCGTACTGCCCTGTGCCCCCGGAACTCGGCATAAAGCCCTTCAGTGCAGTCGTGACCGTGTTGGAGCCGAAAGCGCCAACACCCAGCAATGCCGTCAGTGGAACGACGGCGATCGGTGTCAGTCCCCATTTGGGGAACCCTGATCGCTCCGATTTCAGCAAACGGCAGTCAACCGTTTCCCACCATGATGTCACCAGCCACACGATTGAGACAATGGAAAACAGGATGGTGAGCGGAATGAGGCCGCGGGCGTTCGAAATCGTGCAGCAAAAGATGGTCATGAACACAGCGATGATCGCCGCAAGGCGCTGAAACGTGATGCGAAAACCACAAACCGCCAACGCCAGCATCAGGTTGCACTGGCTGTGCATCACCAGCATTTCGAACGAATGGCCCGTGTTAAACAGCAGTCGCTGGATCGGTTCACAAATGAGACTCAGACACGCGATCATCAGCAGCATTGGCATTAACGCGCTCGATTGGTGCAGCAGCCGAACGCGAACTCGAAAGTACACCGTCGCAATGACCACGAGAATCGTCTGCACCGAGATTTCGAATATACACCAAAACGTGTGCTGGTGGTCATCGTGCTCCGTGAGCACAAAGATGTACGCCGCCAGCAACGTCAAAATCACACACACCACGTGCAGCCTGAGACTGGCGACGACCGATTCACCCGATGATTTGCCGACAGGAAGTGTCTGCGTCATTCGGTGATCGCGTATTTGGCGAGACGTCACTTCAGGAGGCATGGCAGGCCCTTCTCCAGAGTTTCGGCAGGTCGCCCGCAAGTGCTTCGTCGTCGACAATGTTCAGCCATCCGCCCGCCGCCGACGTGCCAACAAGAATCTGGTGAGCATGTCCGCTCTCTCGCCCGGCATTCGTGCTAACCAGAATCTCAAACCCCTGCCGCCTAGAGGGACGAGGCAATTCTTCGGAAGTCACATCTGCGACGGCCAGCGAATCCATCAGTCGCTGATATCCGGCCCCACCAACACCCGCTACGAGCAATTCGCCGCCCAGCGCCAATTCCACTCTTGAATGCTGTCGGTATAGCGATTCGCAGATACTGGCCGCTGTCCTGACGGCCAGTTCAACCGTTGATTCGCGAACCAGTTCAGGATGGCTCGTTTCAGAAAGATCAACAGCGACCCGGACGGAAGTCATTATCGGAGCCTGGCGTTCCGTCACGATCATCGTCTGCTGTCTAGCTGTTTGAGCCCAGTGAACGCGGCGCAGTGAGTCTCCGGGGCGAAATGAGCGAGTGCCCATTATGTCGCCAAATTCGCCCACACAGCGTTCCGAAAACAGTTCCTCAGTTTGTCGCGATTCCGAGGCATCCGGCATCCCTTCCAGACATACTGTTAGTGGCCAGACGGTCAACTCGCCTTCTGTTTCCACCGGCTTACGAGCGCGGAACAGGCCGAAGGGAAAACTGGTTTCCACTTCTGGTAAAGACTTCGGATACAGCCCTCGGTGCTGTGCTTCGAAAGGCCACGAATATTCGACCGTTGACCAACCTGGTACGCGATTGAATGCGGCACCTTCGTTTCCATCAGCATTGTCGTTTCGGGCAAACCCCTTGATCAACGACAGCCCCCAGACTGGAAACGGCAGACTGTTCTTCACTGACAACCGAACGATCGCTGGCGTCCCTACACGCGTTCGAGGAACATCAAAGGAAACTCGACATTCGAGTCCTCTCATTGCGATCCACGGCAGCGAGACACCTATCACCGCAATCGCCATCAGTAGCGCTGTCAGGATCAGTACTAACGGATTCAGGTAGATCCCACAAACCGTCGATCCTGCGATCGCCAGAAACAGCAACCAGCAAGGGTTCTTCAGCCAGTAAACGTAACGATTGGCCCACGGACAGTAATCTGTCGACAACGCATCGGAAAAGTTTTGAGTTCTCTGTTGTAGCGATACAGCGGACATGAGAAACCTCGGCGGATATAAACCATGTGCAGTCACCGAACGGACAGGGTGCGCAGCGGGCGAAACTTTATTCAGCAACACCGCGGAAAAACATTTTCAGGCAGCCGTGGATCGTCTGTCAGAACTCGCCGACAACTTCTCCACCCTGAATTGTGGCCAGTGACTGGTAGAGTCCGTGGTCGATGTTTTCGCTGATAAAGCGAACAGAGCCATCGCCGAGAACAAACTGTGCACCACCTACATGATGACTACTGAAGTCATCCAGATGAGCGACCGGGTCATTGG
>JAQWLN010000138.1 GCA_029247265.1 Fuerstiella sp. | reverse complement strand
CCACGGCGTCCAGCTCCGACCGTCGATGCGAAGCCTGCCGATATGTTGCAGAGGCGACGATCAGTTCGTGCAGCTTCTTCATTGACCACCCGGAATCCATAAACTCGCGAGCCAGCCAGTCCAGCAATTCCGGATGAGTGGGAAAAGAACCCTGTGTACCAAAATCGTTTTCCGTCTCGACCAGACCACGACCAAAATAACGCATCCAGACGCGATTGACTGTTACTCGTGCGGTCAGGGGATTCTCATTGCTGACAAGCCACCGGGCAAGCTCAAGGCGGCTGCGACCTTCACCCTGCAGCAAGGGCAGTACGCGGGGAACGTCCGGCTGCAGCAGTCCCGTCTCTTTATCCTTCCGCAGAAAGTCACCTCGAATGTGGATGTATGTTTCACGAGACTTGTCCAGTTCACGCATGACCATGGTCTTGACCGTCTGGCCCAGTCCCATTTTCTGGCGGAGATCGCTAACTCGGGATTCTGCTTTCCGCTGTTTCGTGTCGACTTTTTTGAATTCAGAGACGATTAGCTTCTTGTGTTCCGCAGTCCGTTTGTCGGCCGGAACACCCAGCGCCGCCAGTAACTGTTCATGCAGTACTGATGCCGGTGCCGTACTGGACGCATCTACGGCAAAGTGACCAACATTATAATTGGCGTTGACTTCATGACGCAGAATCATCGTCAGGGGACCGGAGCCGCTGATCACGGGTTCCGCGAAAACCAGGTGCGCCTCGTGCGGAGCGTTCATCTTCACCCCGGCTCGAGAGCCTTTTCCGATGTTAATGGCCCATCCTGTCTTTGCGTTGCCATCGACAATGTTGCTGGCAGGGAAGCCTGACTGATCGTGATCAGACTGTACATGACTGATCACCACTGCCGTTCCATCCACCAGAACTTCAACGCGCGACAGCACGAAGTTTCCGTTCGAAGCACGGCCAGGACCATTTTTCGGCAGGCTGTCGTGCGTGAGCACGCGCAACCTCAGAGCGGCAATCGGGGTGTCTGTCGGCAGAAACGTCACGGTATACGTTTCCATCGGCGCCCCCTGACCGGCAAGGATCGACTGATCGTCCAGTGTCCGCAGCTCTGCGGCACCTTCCGCATGCAGTTCGGAAGGGATCAGCGGCTTCCATTCTGCCGCCGACTGATTCCTGTCGGCAACCTGAGTCATCTTTTCCCATTCCGCCTGGCGCTTCGATTTCGCCTTCGCCACGTCAGCAAGTGCAGATTTGGCTTCATTGAGGTCAGCCTGCAGTTGCGGATCACTATTGTTCCCCAACAGTTCACCTTCGCTGACATCAACAGTCGGCCCGACGTTGTTCACATCGGCTGTATGGTTGAAGAACGCGAAGAACTGATAAAATTCCTTCTGACTGACAGGGTCAAATTTATGGCTGTGGCACTGAGCGCAGCCAAGAGTGAGTCCCAGCCAGACCGCTCCGGTCGTGTTGACCCGATCAACCACCTCTTCGTTTCGAAACTGTTCGTTGTCCGTGCCGCCTTCCTGGTTAATCAGCGTGTTGCGATGAAAACCCGTCGCAACAAGCTGCGACTTCGACGCGTCCGGCAGCAGATCACCGGCAAGTTGTTCAATAGTAAAACGATCGAAGGGCATGTCATCATTAACTGCGCGAATGACCCAGTCGCGATACGGCCACATCACTCGATCTCCGTCAATTGTGTAACCATGTGAATCGGCGTATCGGGCCTGGTCCAGCCAGTACCGCCCCCAGCGTTCGCCATGGTGTGGACTGTTGAGCATTTCGCGTGCGAATCCATGGACGGCGTTGTCAGCATTCGTTTCATACTGGGCGGCGAACGAATCGACGATTCCCGGAGTTGGCAGCAGCCCGATCAGGTCAAGAGACATGCGTCTGATCAGAGTGTGCGAATCAGCTGGCGACGACGGACTCACCTCCTTCCGCTGTAGTTTCCTGAAGATAAATTGATCGATCGGATTCCGCACGTGCCGGGACCACCGTGGTTCCAGCACTGGCGGATCAACATCAGCGACCGGAAGAAACGACCAGTGTTCCTGATACGCGGCACCCTGGTCGATCCACGCTCGCAGCAACGTGATTTCACGGGGAGTCAGGCTTTTACCTGTCGCCACGGGCGGCATTATCATGTCAGGATCATCCGTGAGGATCCGTTCCACAACGCCGGATTCGGCTGCGTTCCCCCCGACGACAGCAGCCTTTCCACCGCGACCCGCAATGGCATCGTGTCGTTCGTCCAGCCGCAAGTCTGCCTCGCGAGATTTTGCATCCGGACCATGACACTGAAAACACTTGTCCGAAAGGATCGGACGGATGTCGCGATTAAAACGAACAGGAGAAGCTGAATCGTCAACCTCCTGTGCCAGCGCTATATCGGTCGTCACGAGCAGCAGGCAAAGCGCCGTAATGAGTTGAATTCGACACCTCATATTATTGTCGGACTGCCGTTGAGAATGTTTACCGGAAACTGCGCATCCGCCTGACAGCGGCTGACGATGACAAAGATTATACCCAAAGGTCCGCCAGTGATCAGCTGTTCTCCAGAAAATGACCGGAGATCGTGCAGGCCCCGCTGGTTGTGCGGGGATAGCACTCTGATGTGAATCCGACAAGGCACCTTTACCATCAGCTATTGTTCGGCCGTTTTGTCAATCAACAGCACGTACTGTTTACTTGTGGCGAGTACAGGATTCCACGAGAATCCCTGAGCTGTCACAAACTCAACCTGAGGAATTCATGCTCGCTGACGCAAACGTGTTACTGGTCCTTGCGGTCATTCTTGTCGCCGGCACCGTCTCCGGCAATCTGGCAAAACTGGTGCACCTGCCGTCCGTAACCGGACAGATTGTGGCTGGCGTTTTCATGGGCGCATCCGTCTTTGGCGTACTTACCGAAAACAGCCTGCATTCGCTGCGCCCGCTGGTCGACTTCGCGCTGGGGCTGATGGCCGTTGCTGTGGGCAGCCATCTGAACTTTCGCCGTCTGAGAGTCGCCCGGCGGCGGCTGATGATGCTGTTGCTGCTGGATCAGCAGTTCGAAGACTGGAACTACTATCTGGAAGATGCAGAATCGCCAGAGTCACCCTGAATTCGGAGGATGCGATCAAATGCAGGAGATCAAAATGAAGCTTCAATACCCCGAAAATTTGTCTCTTGGTGGCGACGTGCAGTCCCGTAGGCACGTCCTGCAATCTGGACTGTCAGGACTGCTCGGACTCAGTTGCCTGCACCAAGCGTCAGCCTCCGGCAGACCGCAATCGGATAGTTCAAAAAATGACCACCTGCTGCTCGGCTTCAGCACCTACGGAATGAAGACTCTCACAACCGAAACGGCGATCGGTCATATCGCGCGCATCGGCTTTGATTCCGTGGAAATCACTGTCTGGCCCGACTGGGACGCTGCCCCGGGCAACATGTCTCCGGAACGGCGTCAGAGAGTCAGGACGCGACTGGCGGACTCCGGGCTTCGTCTCACGTCATTGATGGAGCACGTTGCACCCAGTGAAAACGACGCGCAACACACCGCGCATCGAACTCGCCTTGCCGGGGTCTTCGAACTCGCGCGAGATTTGTGTCCCGCACAGCGACCGCTGGTGCAGACAGTCCTCGGTGGCGGACAGTGGGAGAAGAAACGTGAGCTACTGCGTGATCGAGTCGGCGACTGGCTCGAGCTGGCAACGGAACAGGAAACAGTACTGGCCATCAAGCCGCACCGAGGCGGAGTGATGTCCCGTCCTGAAGAGGCCGTTTGGCTAATCGAGCAACTTGGACAATCCAGGTACCTTCGAATCGTTTACGACTACAGCCATTACGCTTATCGAGAAATGTCGCTGGAAGACACGGTCACGACAGCTTTGCCATATCTCGCTCACGTTGCGGTCAAGGACGCCGTGAAGGAAGGCGACCGAATCGTATTTAAACTGCCCGGACAGACGGGGTCTATTCCATATGCCAAGCTGCTGAAGCTGCTGTTTGACGGCGGGTACAGGGCCGACATCAGTTGCGAAGTCAGTGGCATGGTCTGGAGCAAACCGAATTACGAACCGGTCGCTGCAGCAGAATCCTGCTACCGTTCCCTGGCAAAAGCATTCACAGATGCCGATGTTCATCGGCCTGACTGAGCAGGTTCACGAGCTCGGCAAGTGTCCGTTTCCCAGGTGTGGCATGAGGCTGTAGAGGGTCTGTGACCGCACTGAAGGTACATGCACAACGCCACCAACGGGATTTATGCCCACCTTTCCCTTTCAGATGGTCAGATGGTGTTGCTATTACGCCCCCTTGCGGGTAGCGTCACCGTGTCTGAGTTTGATGAAGGCTCTATTTTGAGCCGTTCGAACCGTTTGATGTGGGACACAGCATTCCTGAAGACAATCGAGTCCTCTCTGGAATTCTCCTGCAACACACATCTATTTGATGGAAATTCGGATGGAATTCGAGTTTTCAAATTCAGCGTTTTAAGGCTGCCGTGTGGCAGCAACACACATGTTTTGGTAGCTGAAAAGCTCAAGGGTTTTGTGAATGAGTAAGAACATTTTTGTGGGTAGCCTCGCATGGGGAACCACGTCCGAAGGCCTGGAACAGGCGTTCGCGGAATTCGGTGTCGTAACTTCGGCCAAAGTAATCAGTGATCGGGAAACCGGACGATCAAAGGGATTTGGCTTCGTGGAAATGGAATCTGGTGGTGACGAAGCCATCGAAGCGTTGAACGGTGCTGATCTCGATGGTCGTCAGATCGTTGTCAATGAAGCTCGTCCACGCGAAGATCGTGGCGGCGGCGGCGGTGGCCGAGGCGGCTACGGTGGCGGCGGCGGCGGCGGCGGCGGCGGCTACGGTGGTGGCGGCGGCGGACGCTACTAGAAAAAGGAATCTCTCGAACAGTCGCACGAACAAAATTTGTTCTGGCTTCGGGAACGAACATGATAAGAAAGGGTGACGAGCCAATACGGCCTGCCACCCTTTTTTCGTTTTCCTGGCCGGTTCCCTGGGAAACCTGCGTTGTTGCCTTCTCGGAATCACTTTCCGCTTCAGGACGGTCGGTTCGTACGCGACGCCTTTCCTGCAACAGACAACGGGCAAGCCCTGCACGCCTTTGCCTGGACAGCACGCAGTCGTGGACTTATCTGTTGATTCTGTACGACTTGCCCTTCACATTCTGTCGACGTGTGGGGTTCTGAACTGGTGGCAGCATCTAACACAACATCGACTCCAATGCATCTTCCCTGCCTCTTCAACTATCGCACCATGATTGCTGTTCAGGATAAACTGATGAGACTCGCCTTCAATCCGGCCATATTTATTCTGATCGCCCTGTGCCTGCCAGCCGCAGATGCTCAGCCGCCTGGGCGAGACAGAAGCAGAGATGGCGGTGATCGCGGGCGTTCTGGCCGACGAGACGGCGGAGGTCCCATGGGCCCGTCCAGCAGCTTCGGCAGTCGACTGGACCAGAACGGAGACGGACGCGTCGATCAAAACGAACTGCAGAATATCCCGGAGGGTTTGCGCAGAGCCATGGAGGCGCGTGGCGTCAAACTCAAACCAGGTCTGTCGGTGGAGAAGTTTGGTGACAGTATGCGGAAACAATTCGAAAGAAGTCGTGACGAAAGCAGTCGGCCGGACGACAGACGTGATCCCGACGCACGTACTGGCGAACGTACGCCCGGAAACACAAGTCAGTACAGGCCACCTGCACCGTTTAGTCCACGGCGGAAAGCACGACTGACCGTAGACCTGCCGCCCAAATACAGCGAATTGGATACCGACTATGATGGTCAGGTGGGACTATACGAATGGATTACCGCACGTCGTGAGAAACTGCAGCAGTTTGATGACATCGACGTCGATTTTGATGGTGTGCTGACACCCAGAGAACTGATGCTCTACGACGGTGGTTCAGCCAGTGGAAGTCCGACGCCCACTTCCTTCAAACGGGATCGCGTGACCATTGTCGGTGGCGCGCTGGCAACGTCCTCTACCACTAACAGGCGCACGAACGGGGGCCGTAGCCAGTCCAGCCTGTCGGAAGAAGCGAGAGAAAAGCACGCGGACTTTGCCAGCTCACGAGCGTTCCCGTATCTTGACATCAACAAAGACGGGAAAATCTCGATGGACGAACTTCATCGTGACGAAAAAACCAAACGTATCATCCAGACGTTCGAGAAGGCTGAAATTCGTGTGGAGGAGATGTCGCGGCAGGAATTCGCCGACCGGTGGGTGAAGGCTCAGGAACTGTTTGCGAGGCAAAAGGAAGAAGCTCGCGGCGAGCAGAAACGGTAATCACAAAGCGGGCCGGGGCCGCTGCCGGGGAAGTCGTTTCGCGTAAACCGACATTTCACGCATCAACTAAGCAGGCCCGTTCGAAGCTACAGTAATCCGACCGCAAGTCATACAACACACTCACGAGAGCAGCTTGCCTGTTGCCGAGGCGATATTGTCTCATGGGAGTAATGAACTGCTGTCGAAAACCGTTCTTCGCAGGCACAAATCAGCGTGAAGCGCTGTACGTGTTGAGAAATACATTCAGGCAGCGCCTGATTCTCCCTCAACCGCAGATCGCTGGAGATCCGGTGCCGAATAGCCAAATCGCTCGTATGCCGGCCGCAGTTCTTCGTACACCCTTCGCACCAGCACCGGGTCGTCGTTGAATCGGTTCTTCTGATAGTTGCGCAAGGAAAACAACGTCGGTCGCAATTCCTGTTTCAGGTCGTCAAAGCCCTGAAGCCCCAGAGCGCCGTACGCATCGCCAAGTTCGGCAATGGGATCGGCCTCCAGCTTCTCAAAACAGATTTCGTGAAGATGCCCGTCAGGAATCAGGTGACGATCCTGTTCATAGCGTTCCAATCCGAATCGGTAAGTGCCAATGATCTCATCTTCCACGTTGCAAAACACGGGCCGCCCCAGTGTGTTCTCCTCAATCATTCGGCGACGAAGATGACAGGCCGAACGGATCACGTGGTACGGGTCGCGGTGGATGTACAGAAACCTGGCGTTGGGGAACATCTTCACCAGATTCTTTACGTGATAGGTGTGAAAAGGTGACTTCAGCATGATCCGCTTCTGCGACTTGTATGTCATCTTCTTCAGCAGCAGCCTGAGGCACGACTCGTAACGTGCCAATTCCGCGTCGTCCAGATTCTCAAAGTCTAGGGCCTTCCAGAAAGACCGCACGTCATGCGGCCTGGACAGAAACATGTATGGCGAAACCTGACTCATAACGGCCGTGGCAATGTCATCTTCCTGAGGTGCGTCCCATGACACTTCCATGTTGTCCATAGGCCTTGACCGGGGGACAAATGGTGCCGTCAGTTTTGTGGTGACGGTTTCCGTCACCAGAAAGTGCCACGGGAACAATGCCTGATACAGTCCCAGGTGTCCAAACTGAGGATCGTGACTGAGCAGATTCTGCAACAGGGTTGTGCCACTGCGCCAGAACCCAAGCACGATGAGCGGCGGCTCAACGAGTTCCGTCTTCTCGACCGCTTTACCGTAAATAAGCGATTCCAATGCTCCCATGCCGGAATTGTAAACGGCCATGGCGGGAAGCGCCAGCAGCTTATGCAGACGAGTCCAGTGCATCGAAGGACGCGACCGCACCAGACGTGAAAGACCGAATATATTCATCCCGTGCCAGAGCATCAGGCCACCCTGCGATCTGTTGACGGGGCGGTTCTGCTGTTTCGATCGAGCCATACCGGAAGTCTTTCGGGGAACTTTGCCGCTGCCGCCCAAGCTGTTACACAAATCTGCAGGTTCGGCCACTGGAGCATTCAGCCACTGCCGACAACCCTCCTCTGTATCGGCAGGTGGCGCGGTTCGTCGGGTGGCAACTACTGCTGAGACAGTATTTCCGCAGGATTAGCTTCGGCGGTGTGCCAGAACAGATGCCGTAAAAGCTCAGTCCGCCTCCAATGCGTTCGGGGTGACCGGAACCGAAGAAAACGGCCTCACGGGCGCAATCTGGCCAACCACGGCAACACAGGCAAAATAGAAAAGCCAACTTCGATCATTGTGGCCGTGGTTGCTGGATTTCACTGGAAAAACCAGAGCGACAAGCGTTTGATCGAACGGAATGACGTTCCATATCAAGTGTGTGCACGGTCAAACATTCGGCCAACTTGCGGAAACAGGAGTCATACGATGATCCCAAAGAGCCTTTTGATTATCACTACCGCCAGCGTTCTGACTTTGTTGGCGGATCAAAGCGAGGCCCAGATTAGTTTTGCAGTCACTCAGCAAAACGGCGTCGTGATGGGAGGCGGCATGCAGATCGGCGGATTCGTGACGCAGGGCAGAACGGGAGTCAGGCTCGGCGTCTGGACAGGCACGAGTCAGTTGATCGGCATTCAGAACTTCACTTTTCAGAACAGAAGCAGCGGCGGTCCCGCGAGCATCACGAACATCAACCGTCGCAACAGACAACCGAACCCCGATCAGTTCGTGAAGGCGGCGGGACGTTTCGATCGTGACAACAACCATCGACTGGATCGAAAAGAACTGACTCAGGTTGCGACCGCGGTCGTTAAGGAACTCAGGCAGCGTCGCGGCCCACAGAAGAGCAGATCATCCGATTCGTATGCCGCCACGGGTCGTTCCAGATCCCCGGCGTCGTCTCTGTCGGCTGAGGAAATGATCAAGAGCTTCGTGACGCGCAGCATGACATTTGATGCTGACGGCGATGATACACTCGACGCCGCAGAAACGAAGCGAATGGCGGCCGCTCTGCTGCGTTCACTCAGCTGACCGCGTGCCGGTGGCTGAGTTCTGTCGAGTCATCGTCTCACACATCGTAGGAGAGCCGCAGCTTTGCTTCCTGCTGCGGGACGGCTTTACAGCATTTCACGCTGACTTGTGGCCGCGAACCGCGGGTCTTGGTTGCCGTTTCATTACTCCCACGAGCCAGTACCGTGCACGACAGAAAGTAAGTTGCTTTAATGGCCGGGATACCTGTTCCCGGCACGATGTCATGTTGGTGATATGCAGAAGATTCGCGAGACAACGCTGCGGCGGATTCTGACCCTGCTGGCGTGCGCGGTCATACTCAAAGTGGTGGCTGGCGTTGTGTTGAGCTACCGCGACTACATGCCACCGGATTTCGAATCCGATTTTCTTCGAGGACGAGAGGACTATTTCTCTGGCCGTTACCAATGGGCGTTTTACGCGCATATTCTTTCCGGTCCCTGCTCGCTGTTTCTGGGATTGATTCTGCTGAACCAACGTTTTCGACTTCGGTTCACAACATGGCATCGGTACCTGGGACGCATTCAAACCGCGTGCGTGCTGCTGCTGGTTGCTCCCAGCGGCCTGTGTATGGCATTTCGCGCGGAAACCGGGGCCGTCGCAGGTCTCGGCTTCGGCATGCTCGCCGTTGCCACGGGGGTTTGTATTTCATTGGGCTGGAGATCAGCCGTGAACAGGCGCTTCGCTGAACATCGGCGCTGGATGTGGCGCTG
>JAQWLN010000124.1 GCA_029247265.1 Fuerstiella sp. | reverse complement strand
CCGCTGCCGTAATCCCAGAACCAGCGCCAGTGAAACGGGTGAACGGTCTCGTGTTTTCCGTGGATGGTGCTTTCGACGTACTTGCGTTTTTCAGCAGGCCCCAGCCACAAATCCCAGTCGACGCCCCGTGGAGGCGATTTTTTGACCAGCTTGCCGCCGGAGTAGTCCACTCCGACCCATACGTGAACTTCACGCACCGGCCCGATCGTTCCGCTCTGAATGGCCTCCACAACGCGACGATAGTTATCACCGGCGTGGATTTGTGTGCCCATTTGTGTGACGAGGTTATTCTCGGCAGCCAGTTCGGCCAGTTTGCGTGCTTCAAAGACCGTGTGCGTGAGCGGTTTTTCGCAATAGGTGTGCTTGCCCATGCGCATGGCCGCTGCAGGAGCATGTGTGTGATCGGGCGTTCCGACGATGACGGCATCGATCCTGTCGCCTTCGTTCCCCAGCATGACTCGGAAATCGGTGTACCTGCGCGCCCCTTTGTATTTTTCGGAAGCTGCTCCCAGGAAATTCGAATCGATGTCGACCAGGGCGACGATGTTCTGACTGGCACACCCTGCGATATCCGCAGCCGCTCGATTTCCTGTTCCAATGGCGGCAATGTTGAGTTTTCCAGGGAAGAATTTGAAGCTGCGGAAGCAGTTGGATTCACATGCCACGCCGTAGCAAGTGCTCCACCGGCAATGACACTGCTGCTCAAAAAGTCACGTCGACTCAGGCGATTGGACATCGACTTGTTCTCCTGGAAATCAAACATTCACCGTGGCCAGCATTGGAGCGCGGCGCAGCGGCCATGCTACGAGAAACGTCGTGGCAAGTAAATTGACTGCAGCAGAAACGACTCTGTGGTGGACGCGGTCGCATGATCCGTTGCCGGATATCCTGTCCGGAAAAAACGCAGAGCACCCGGAGAGGCACTGTGGGCCTTCACTCCGGCAGCGGCGGAAGTTTCATGGATGCGGGCGACAGATTTGTCGGTGGCCGGTCGAAAGGGGCACCAAATTCTGTGAAGCCGTCGATGAATCCACCATGCGACAGAAAAAACTGCCCATTCTCAACGCCCATGAATCGGTCTCGTCGGTCAGCTTTTCCCGTTGTGTCGTGGCTGAATTTTGCCGTCGTGACTTCGGACCACTTTCCGGCGGAATCCCGGATCCACTGGTTGCCGTACAATGCTTTGCGGACAACGTGACCGTTTCTGCCAATGAAGTTTTCGCTGAAACTGTAAAGCCCTCGCAATCGTCGGCCTTCTTTGGGGGCCATCCAACTGGATATCAGCATCCACTGCTTTTTGTCCGGCCGAAAATAGTAGCCTGCGAAAACGGTGTGAGTCGCATCGACGGGGTCGGCTGTGACCAGAAATCGCTGCTTCTCTCCGGTCTTCCACTGGAACTTCAAATGACTGTGACCGCCCGTGCCTTCGTTGCCAAAACTGCCGGAGAAAACATCGTCGCCTTTATCAACCAGAGTGACGCGGTTTTCGTCGGCAACTTTGCCGCGATCAATTCCTTCGTTGCCGCTGTCCCACACGCTGAAAATAATACGACGTTCGGTGGGGCTGTTGACCTGCATGCCGAAGTATCCACGATGCCATCCGCAGGCCATGTAGTAACTCCACAGCGGATCTTCCAGGCCGGTCATTTCACAATAGAACGCAGACACCTTTGTATCCGGCGGCACGGGATAAGCCAGATGAACAGACGCCGCATTGCGACGAGGCTGCATGTTGAAATGAGCGTTCTCAAGCGCCGTGCCGACCAGCAGCAGTTCCAGTACGCTGCCGTTGTCCTGTCCCGAAGAATTTAGCGACTGAAGTTTGAAACTGTGGTAGCCACTTTTGTTGATCTGAAAAGTCCCGAAGTCAACTGTGCTTGCGTCTGTTGCGTGGCCCTGAACAGTGACGTCGCGCGATTGTTCACCGATGCTGAGTCTCAGTTGCGATGTCGTTGTCGGCGGCAGCCGCAGCACGACCGAGGCATTCAGATTTCCTGTCGTCTGTAACTGCCCGAACCAGGTCACGCTTGTATCCGGTCCGGTCCACCGAGTGATGCCCTTGTCCGCGGCAACGCACGCGGAGTTGTGATCGGGATCGAGGTAGGCGGTCGCTGCAGGAATGTGGATCTCGGCCGTGTCAGCGCGTTGCGGCAGGCAGAGCAGGACCGTCAGAACACAGAAGGTCTGATACTTCATCAGGCGATCGCTTTCCAGATTGGCTGCGCACCTTCGACACCCACAAGTTTGTTGTCGAGGCCTCCGAAGAAGTAACTCAATTTGTTCGGGTTGAGTCCCAGCTGGTTCAGGACGGTCGCGTGCAGATGCTTGACGTGGAACGTGTCGTCGACAGCTCGGCTGCCGATCTCATCTGTTGTGCCGACGCTGGTGCCTCCCTTGATGCCACCGCCCGCCATCCACATGGTGAAGCCGTAGCTGTTGTGGTCTCGGCCACTGCCCTTCGCGTATTCCGCTGTTGGCTGACGTCCGAACTCACCGCCCCAGACAATCAAGGTGTCTTTCAGCATGTCACGTTGTTTGAGATCTTTCAGCAACCCGGCCAGTGGTTTGTCTGTTTCACCGGCGTGCAGATTATGATTGTTTTCCAGATCGCCGTGGGCATCCCAGTTGTCATCGTTGTGGGCTCCTCCGGAATAAATCTGCACCATTCGCACGCCGCGTTCGACCATGCGTCGAGCCAGCAGGCACTGACGACCGACCGTCGAACATTTGGGGTCATTGAGCCCGTAAAGTTCCCGAGTGGCGTTTGTTTCCTGACTGATGTCCACAGCCTCCGGAGCTTCTGACTGCATGCGATAGGCGAGCTCGTACGACGCGATTCGCGCCGCCAGATTGCTGTTGTCCTGACGAGGTGTCAGGTGTTCCTCGTTGTATTTTCGCAGCGTGTCCAGCAGCTGGCGCTGACCGCCGTTGGCCAGGTCCTGTGGTGGGGAAAGGTCCAGAATCGGATCACCCTGAGATCGCATCACGGTGGCCTGATACGTGGCCGGCATGTAACCGCTGCTCCAGTTTTTGGAACCACTGATCGGGCCTCCACGAGGGTCCAGCATCACCACAAACCCCGGCAGATCCTGGTTTTCGCTACCCAGGCCGTAGTTCACCCACGAACCCAGACAGGGGTGACCACTCAACACCTTGCCGGAATTCATCATCAGCATGGCTGAACCGTGAATCGGTGAATCCGCGGTCATCGAATGCAGGAATGTGATGTCGTCCACGCACGTCGCGAGGTTTGGAAACAGGTCGCTGACCCACTTTCCGCACTCACCGTACTGATTGAATTTCCAGCGAGGTTCGACGATTCGTCCCTGGTTCTTGTGACCACCTCGACCGAACGTCTTCACATCGATCGTCTTGCCGTCCATACCGTACATCGTTGGTTTGTAGTCAAACGTATCGATGTGACTGGGACCGCCGTAGCAGTAAAAGAATATGACGTTCTTTGCTTTTGGGGCAAAGTGCGGTTCCTTTGGAGCCAGCGGATTTGCCCAGTCTGCTGCGCCATCGGCGGCGACCGTTTGCTGACCCAGAAAGCCATCCTGATCCAGCAGGGACGTGAGCGCTAGTCCGGTGAATCCCGCTCCGGCCTGCCAGAGAAATTCGCGGCGCGTGCGTCCGCAGAAGTTTTGTGTTGTCATGGTCTTAGTCCAGGTACATGAACTCGTTGAGATTAAGGGCGACAAGGCAAAAGTATTTCCTGGCCTGGTCGTCGTTGAGTTTCTGTTTGGTCTTCAGAGTTTCCATCAGCTTCAGGCCGCGAGTGACTTCGTCCGGCGTTGGTTGTCGCTGCATCACTCGCTGCAGGGCAAGCGTGACCTGTCCCTCTGCTGAGTCAGTTTTTTGCTTCAACAGTTGAGCAAAGATTTCTGCCTGCTGCTGGATGAATTCACTGTTCATCATACCCAATGCCTGAGTTGGCTGGGTTGTCACGAAACGAACCGGACAGGTTTGATCGGTATCGGCGAAGTCGAAGCTTTCGATCAGTGGATCCAGTAAGGATCGTTTGACGTGAATGTAAACGCTGCGTCGAACCTTGTCTTCCGGCGACGAATTGCCCCACCCGGAACCCGGACGCGACTGCCCGGCCTTCACGGCCGCAGGAATGTCTGTGTAGATACTGGGCCCAAACATCTTGTCAGCATTCAGGCTGCCATTAGCCCATAACAGCGAGTCGCGAACTTCTTCGGCAGACAGCCGCCGCATGTCAAACCGCCAGAATAAATCGTTGGTCGGGTCGACGTCGTAGCATTGTGCGTTCGGGCGGGACGACATTTGATACGCGGCGGACGACATGATCAGCCGATGAATATCCTTCACCGACCATCCACTTTCGACGAATTTTGCAGCCAGCCAATCGAGCAACCGGGGATGTGTTGGCCGCGCGCCCTGAAATCCGAAATCGCTGGACGTGCGGACAATGCCGCGACCAAAGTGATGCTGCCAGATGCGGTTTACCATGACTCGAGAAGTCAGTGGGTTTGCCGGGCTGCCGATCCATTCGGCCAGCACTTTGCGGCGTCCGGAGGAGGTCGCCCCTTCCGGAAGTTCCGGAATCACAGCTTCGGGAGGTGAAAGCACGGACGGAAATCCGGGTGTGACCTCTTCGCCTTCCGCGTGCGGATTGCCTCGTGCCAGAATGTAAGTAGGACCTATATTTCGAACGTCTTCTTTCACACACAAAGCGTCGGCCAGCCCCGAGGGCTTGTTGGCCTTCAGCTGCTGAAGTCGGCTGAACTGCTTGCGATAAGTTTTGACCTGCTGCGCTTTCAGAAGCGTCCCTTCGCGTTTGGCGACAATCGGAACACGATTCATATCGAACTGAAAGTCTTCCTTTTCAACATCCTGAAGGTCATCCCAGATCACCTGTTCGATTTTCTTCAGGTGGCGTTCCGCGTCCTTTGTATCGTTCTCGTACCTGGTCAGTGCCGTTCGATATTTATCAGTATCTGCCGGCCGGTCAATTGGCATGACTGACGCATCGAGCACCGATTCGTTACCACGAGTTCCGTAGCGGCGCACATTTTTGAAGAACGCCACCATCCGATAGTAATCCCGCTGTGGAATGGGATCAATTTTGTGATCGTGGCAGCGAGCACAATTCACCGTCAGGCCCAGAAACGTCTGGCTGGTGGTCGTAATGATGTCGTCGACGTCGTCATAAAACGCGAGTTTGGGATCCGCCGGTTCGTCATCCCACCGGCCCAGTCGATAATAGGCCGTGGCGATGATTGAGTCCGGTGTGGGCTCTTTCAGTTCGTCTCCTGCAAGCTGTTCGGTGACGAACACGTCGTACGGCTTGTCGTCGTTGAACGACTGGATGACGTAGTCGCGGTATCGCCAGACATGAGGCTTCGCACCATCGCGCTCGTAGCTGTTGGTTTCAGCGTAGCGCACAAGGTCCAGCCAGTGTCGCCCCCACTGCTCACCGTAGTGAGGTGATTCGAGCAAATGATCAACAAGCTCGGCGACACCGGACTGGATCAACTCACCATCCGCTGCCGAAATCCTTGCCACCCAGCGTTTCACGTCCGCCGGTTCCGGCGGCAGGCCTAACAGATCGTAATGCATGCGGCGCACAAGTTCGCGGGGTTCGGCTGACGGTGACGGACGCAGTCCCGCGTCCGTCAGTCTGTGGCGAATGAACGCGTCGATGGCATTGTTGCCACTGTCCGCAACCTTGGGGGGCCTGGGTAGTTGCACGGGCTGGAACGACCAGAATTGTTTTGTGTCGTCATTGACAGGTGGCGGGCCGACCTCCATTTCGAATTCGATTTCATGCAAGTCCGTTGGCCACGGTAGCCCCATTCTCACCCATGATGTCAGCGTCTTGATCTGCTTCGGAGACATCTGTCCCGTTGGAGGCATTTCGAAGCTGTCGTAGTTGATCGCTGTCAGCAGAATGCTTTCCGCATGATTCTTCAGATCGACAGCGGTACCCGATTCACCACCCTTTAGAATGCCCTCTCGTGTCGTCAGATCAAGTTCGCCTTTGGGTGACTCTCCGGCGTGACACTTCAGGCAATTGTCCGTCAGCAATTCAACAACTTCGGTCTTGAAGAACGTGATCTGGTCATCACTGAATTTCGTTGCGTCATCAGCGCAGACGAGACCAGACGTCGCAATCACGAAAAACAAGCACAGGGTGGCTCGTGACATCATGGAGGGAACTTTGCGGAATGTGGAAGGAAAAGCGTTCCGGCCGGAGTTTATTACCTTTGTAAACAAATTATCCGAAGCTGAGCACAAAGTCAATCGTTTTATTGTTTAGCGCACAGTCTGCGAGCAATTGACGACTGGCTTTTTGGGGCGGATATGTGATTATTATTCGCGATCACTCGAACTTTGCAATCACTGGCTGCTTTCAGTGTCAGACATGGCTTCCTGCGCGTCGCCACTACGGCATGAGCGAATATGCTGCCGCATCAGGCAGGAGGGCGCCGCTTTGGCCTATCACTGTCCTTCGGGCGCGATGCGGTCGTTTTCTGTCAATTGTCGCCAGCTGGCGGTTGAGCGGTGAACAAGGCTTACTCGATGTCTGTTGACACGGTCTTCCGCCCGATCGTGTTCCGCAATACTTCATCGCCATCATCACCGAACAGAACTTTTTCGGATGTCGCCGGACAATAGACGGCGTGCGTTACCAAGCCATCTTTGTTGACGGCTTTCTGCAGCAGGTCTTCTGCCGCCAGCGTCAGCCGTCCGGCCCGACGTGTCAGCTCAAACCTGATGCCACCGATTCCTTCGTAGGATCGATAAACGACTTCTGTGCACACCAGTTTGTCTGACCGTGCAAAGTCAAAGTCGAAGTCGTACCCTTTGCCGGCATGAAAGAACCCTCGACCGATGGCCTCGGCGATGTCCTCCGGTGGCAATTGCGGACGAATGATGGCCAGGGCATCGCTGCGAAACGGACACGACACAGAACGAATTCGCACGCCATCCTTCATCGCTTCCAGAACCCGTCCTGGGCGTGACGGATCGACGGTTTCGACCGTATTCCATTTCGATTGGACGTTTTCGTGTTCATTCAGGCCCAGATTGCGCAGTTCCGGCACGGTGCCGATGTACAGAGCGGCATGCGGCCAGTACCCAGGCAGAAAATAATTGGTGAAGGCATGTTCCTTGCGAACGACGATGATGTCACCAGGCTGAAGTTCCTTTTCCAGCTGTGCATCAATGTCGGTCGGCATCCCCGGTTCATGCCCCGCTTTCACATATCGATTGGCCATCAGACTGGAGACGTATTTCTGCAATCCGTACAGCGCGCGGCCGAGCAGGTCGCGTCCGATGCTCGTGCGCAGTTCACGCGCGCGGACTCGGATTCTGGCCATCGCATACGTTTCGGGCGAGACATCAAGTCGATCCTGCAAACTCGCAATAATGTTCAGCACTTCTCGGAGTTCCGCATCGTCGGCGGATGCCGCGTGTAACCTGTCCTTGTTTTCTTGGAAGAACGTCATGGCGTGGTACAGGTGCCATGCGTGTACGGGACTGGTGAGTGACTTCTGCACGTGATCGTAGGTGCCACCGGGAATGCCGAAATGCGATTCCGGTTCATTCAGTTTTTGTCGCACAATATGACGGTCGTGGAAATTCTCGTTCATAAACCGCGCCACATCGACAAGCACCAGAGCACCCGCATAGGCGATCATCATCGCGAGTGGACGCTGGTCAGGTTCGAACCGGTCAACCTGATGAAACGACGACACCAGTTCAAATAGTGCGTTGCGTGACTGCCAGTAAGAAATCAACAGGTGCCGAGCTTGTTCATCTTCTGTCGGTGTAAAGAAGCCACGTTCTTCTGCGTTAATCTGTTCGATCAACCCGGTGGCGCGATCCTTCAGGCGAGAAAAATGCTGGGCAACGTTAATCACCGTAGCGGCGCCGTGAGTGAGTTCTGCAGTGGCGTGCATGAGTGACTCTCTTAAGAGGAGTTGTTGACCCAGACTAGCTCACGAGGAAATGTGTGCCTGCAGCATAGCCATCGCATGCCACATCTTGTACTGTCGAAGCAGATCGAGTGACGAAGGGGCCATCGTTTAACTGCGTGCTCAGCGGGTCGCGTTCGGGTTCCCATCATCATCAGCGCGCGGCCCGTGGGGCACGCGGTTAAAAAAATATTGAAGCAGCGAGCGACGAAAATTTCCATGTCAGAGTCCGAAACATCACAGTGTACAATCAGCCGTGCGGGGCGAATCCTTATTCTGCTGGGTGCATTTCTTGGCTGGATGTTTGCAGGCTGGGAAATGTCGCTGCTGCCGCTGTCAGCCCGATCGGTCACAATTGGAATGCTGCAGAACGACCCAGCGCACGCCGACTGGGTCACACGGGCGCGAGTGGTCCTGGAAACGAAGGACGCGGCTCCGTCTGACGCAGATGCCGCTGCAGCCGACCGGCTAAACAAGGTTGTCGGCGAATGGTTTGCACGTTACATCGCCGTCTTTCTGTTTGGAGCGGCGCTTGGTGGCTGGGTCTTCGGCTGGTTAGGCGACCATTCCGGGCGAGTGAAAGCGATGGCGCTTAGTATCGTCTGGTATTCCGGGTTCACGGGGCTCAGCTATTTTGCTCAGACTCCGCTGCAGATGTGCGTCATGCGATTCATCGCGTGCATGGGAATCGGCGGCATGTGGCCGGCTGGGGTCGCCCTGGTCTCGGAAGCATGGCCGGATGTGTCACGACCGACTCTGGCCGGACTGATAGGAACTTCCGCGAACGTAGGCATTGCTCTGCTAAGCATCGTTGTCAAACAAATTGGTCAGATGTCGACGCAGTACGAACTCACGCCGGATTCCTGGCGGTGGCTGATGCTGCTGGGAGCAGTGCCCGCCGTGCTGGGTGTCTGGGTTTATTTTGTCGTTCCCGAATCACCCCGATGGCTGGCCGAGCAGAAATCGACCTCCGCAGAGTCGGCCATCGGAAAGTTTGCACCGCTGGCCGAAGTGCTGCGTCCTCCGCTGCTGCGATACACGCTGGCCGGAATCGCGCTGGGAGCGATTCCGTTGCTGGGAGCATGGGGATCGCAGAAATGGATTTTGCCATGGGCCGGTCAGGTGGGCGCGCAAATTGGACAGACATCGCTGAAAGCGGATACTCAGACGATCTGGGCCATTGGTGCCGCGATCGGAAGTCTGTGTGGCGGATGGCTGGCGACGATGTTCGGTCGCCGGACGACCTATTTCGTGGTCAGCCTGCTATCGCTGATTCTGGCTCAGGTGATTTTTTCAGGTCTGGAACCGTCTTCGGACTGGCAGTTCATGCTGCCCGTATTTCTGCTGGGCATGATCGCGACGGTGTACTTCGGCTGGCTGCCTTTGTTTCTTCCCGAGATGTTTCCCACCCGCGTTCGCGCGACGGGGAGCGGCGTGTCGTTTAATTCCGGTCGAATCATTTCTGCAATCGTTGTGCTCACGATTTCGGGTTTTGTGTCGGCTCTGGACAACGACTACGCTCGGATTGGTTCGATCACCAGTTGGGTGTACGTGGCGGGCATGTTGATCATTCTGGTCGTTCCGAAGTCGCCCGAATCGATGGATAAAGCTGACGCCGAGGCAACTGTAAGCAATGGGTGAAAGCGACACAGCACAGACGGTTGGGATCATCGGGATTGGCTTGCTGGGGTCCGCTATCGCAGATCGCCTGTTGGCGGCTGGTTATTCGGTCTGCGGTTTTGACCCCGCAGCGGCGGCGCAACAGGCGTTTACAGAGAACGGTGGCCGCTCAATGCAGCAGATCGGTGACGTTGCAGCGCCCGCAGATCCTGTAGTACTGTGCCTGCCGAACTCGGATGTGGTGGAGCACGTTCTGGCCGACATGATTCCTCACCTGAAACCGGGCACAACCCTGATCGACACGACCACGGGTGAGCCGGAGAAAACGATTGAGCTGGCAGATCGTCTCGCTGTCACCGACATTAATTTGCTGGATGCGTCCGTGCTGGGTTCCAGCGACGTCACTCGAGCAGGAAATGCCGTCCTGATGGTTGGATCCGCAGCGAAACCGTTTCAACGCGTTCGGCCAGTCCTTGGGGCAATTGCAGCAAACGTTATTCACGTCGGACCGGTGGGCAGCGGTCAACAGATGAAGCTGGTGGCGAATCTGGTTCTGGGTCTGAATCGGGCGGTTCTTGCTGAAGGCCTGAGCTTCGCGAAGTCGCTGGGCCTGGACCTGAATCTGGTGCTGGACGTATTGAAATCCGGAGCCGCCTATTCAAAGGTGATGGATGCCAAGGGCCGGAAGATGATCGACGAAGCCTTCGCGCCCCAGGCAAAACTGAGCCAGCATCTGAAAGACGTGCGATTGATTCTGAAACTGGCATCAGCTTCCGACAGAGACCTGCCGCTGTCGTCACTGCACCAGCAACTGCTGGAATCAGTTGAAGCTGCAGGCAACGGTGATCTGGACAACAGCGCGATCATTCGCGCCTGGAGGCGAGACAACTCCCCAGCCGAGGCGGGACGGCCCGCCAGCCGACGCGGGCTGCCGCCCGGAAGCTGATGGCCCGCTCCCGTTGGTCGTCGTGTCGGACTCAACTGAGAAGTGTTCTCTGGGACAAGACGTTTCATCAATCAGAGCCGTCGGGGCCTTCACCGCGTGGCCCGGCACCAACGGACATGCCGTCTCGGACAATGCGCCACAATGGCCAGAACCAAATTACATCGTTGAACGGCAGCAGCCACAGCACGTGGCTCGACACCTGGCCCGTGAACACCGACCAGGACATGCCGGCGGCGCCCAGAATCTTCGCCAGTAGTCCGATCAGTACAAGGCCCCAGTGCTGTCGAGGATCAAGGGAAGCCAGTCCGTAGCCGACTCCCAGCAGGGTGATAAACAACCCGGTGCCCCGCCACAGATGGATGTCATGAGGCGTTTCCGCAAAACCGTAAACGTCCGCGGATGATGCGGGCAGGGCCATAATGAAGACGCCCCACAGCACACAATGAAGACACGCCGCTTTCAGGACCCGGGGTTGCCAGCGCGGTGCAGAGGAGGTCGATTTCATGAACATTGAAGTTCGTGGTGCAGACAGTCCATCAGCTCCGGCTGTTCGAACTTGAATCCGTGCGCCTGCAATTGTTTCGGCACCACGCGCGTGCTGGCCAGCAATAACGTGGTTGCCATTTCGCCGAGCATGAGTTTCGCAATAAAGCCGGGCAGCGGAAAGATGGTCGGACGATGCAGTGCGTTGCCGACGGCCTTCGTGAATTCTTTGTTCGTTGTCGTTTCGGGACTGACTGCATTGACTGGTCCGCTGAGCGAATCGTCAGCAACGCAGAGCGCCAGAATACGTGTCAGATCGTTGAGTCCAACCCAGCTCCAGTACTGAGTGCCCGGTCCCACGATGCCTCCCAGTCCCAGCTTGAATGGCAGCATCATCTTTGCCAGGGCGCCGCCCTTTGGGCTGACCACCACGCCGATTCGGACGTTGACAACTCGCACGCCCAGCTCCGTCGCGGCGCTGGCTTCCGACTCCCACCGTTCGCACACCTCTGCAAGGAAGTCGCTGCCTGCCGCTGAGGATTCGTCCATTTCCATCGCTCCGCGATTTCCGTAGAAACCGATTGCGGAAGCACACACCAGAACTTCAGGACGTTTTTCCACAGCAGCGATGGATTGCACCAGACTTCTTGTTCCGTCGACGCGACTGCCGCGGATTTTTCTTTTCTTCGCGTCGTTCCAGCGACCTTCACCTATGTTTTCGCCGGCAAGATGCACGATGGCGTCAACAGATTCCAGCCGAGCCGGGTTGGTCAGTCCCGAATTCGGGTCCCAGCGGATCGAATCATCATACGAACCACCGTCACCTCGTCTGATGGCGACCACGTTGTGACCCTGTTGAGTCAGAAGCGGGCACAGGGCCGAGCCGACCAGTCCCGACGCTCCACTAACGGCGATTTTCATGGGTGTGTTGCCTGTTGACATATTCATTCCTGTTTAACCGCAGCACTTTCCATTGATTAACGTCCGCAGGGTCAGCAGCGTTTCAGATCGTCGTCTTCAACCTTTTTAATGACCAGTGAGACGTTATGTCCGCCAAATCCGAAGCTGTTATTGATCGCATACCGAACATCCTTCTGGATGGCCGTATTCGGAATGTAGTTCAGGTCGCAGTCCGGATCCGGCGTCTCGTAGTTGATGGTTGGTGGCAGCAGCCCATTGGCCAGCGCCATTGAACAGGCGGACATTTCCACGGCACAGGCGGCACCGATCATGTGTCCCAGCATGCTTTTGATGGAACTGATCTGCAGCTTCGTGGCGTCATCTCCGAAGATTTTTTTCAGAGCCACAGTTTCCATGCTGTCGTTGAACTTCGTGCTGGTGCCATGGGCACTGACGTATGCCTGGTCGGCAATGTCCGCCGGGTTTAGCTCGGCGGCTTTCAGGGCTTTGGTGATTGCGACGATCGCCTTACGCCCCTCAGGATCCGGCTGCACAAGATGGTAGGAATCGCTGGTCGATGCGCCGCTGATCACTTCGGCCCACGCAGTTCCACCACGTTTACGAAGATGACTTTCCGTTTCGAATATCAGAATCGAAGATCCTTCGGCCATGATGAATCCGGAGCGGTCGCTGTCGAACGGCCTCATGGCATTTTTGGGTTCTTCATTCCGATTGCGACACATAGCTTTCATGTTCGAAAACGACGCGATGCCGAGCCGGGTCAACGATGCTTCTGTTCCACCGGTGACTACGAAGTCGGCGTCGCCACGGCGAAGATAATGCATCGCGTCGATCATCGCGTGACCTGACGACGAACAGGCACTGCTGGTCGTATAGGCCGTTCCCTGAATTCCGAATGCCAGACTGACGTTGCCCGGAGGCGCGTTTGGCATCAGCATGGGAATTGTGAACGGACTGACTCGCGACGGTCCCCGCGTGAGCAATCGTTCCATCTGGAATTCGTAGGTCTCAAGGCCGGCCAGTCCGGCACCCAGAATCACGGCTGCGTTTTCGCCAACGTCGGTCGTCGGCAGTCCGGCATCTTCCAGCGCTTCGTGAGCTGCCAGGACGGCGAACTGACTGGCTCGGTCCATTTTCTTCATGGCCACAAGGTCGTTAACGTTGATGCGCGACGCGTCAAGTTCCAGCACCTCACCGCCAATATTGACAGGCAGGTCGGTGGTGTCGTGAATTTTCAGTGTGTCTAGACCACAAACACCTGAGGTCAGATTGTTCCAGAAGGTTTCACGGTCGTTGCCCAGACAGGTGGCAAAACCGAGTCCCGAGATAAAAATTCGTTCCATTTCACCCTTCCGAATGTGGCCATGCCACAACCAAATTTGAGCCGTCTGAGACGGTCAGTTTGAGTTACCGCTCCGATTCAAAAACACAATCCACGCCCCGATTTCCGCCTGAGAATACCTTTTCTCAGGGTTCTGCATCGCAGAATTCTATTCCCCGTTGGTGAACCAGAGGGTCCTGAACATGGGCCGCAAACGCGGAGTTTTGGACTGAGGCAACAACGTCCGTACGCGGTCGTCACCGCCTCAACGGTGTACTACAGCAAACGGAGACACCGCTGCAACGCTATCACGCCGCAAAACCCCTGTTCAGCCATAATTTGCGTGGTTTGTGGGCCAGTCACGGTCAGAAGTGCCCCGGGCAACTGGAAAGATCGGGGCTCTGCGATTTCGGGGTGCCGCAAATTGGACATTGATACACCGTGGTCTAGTAATTCGTTAAGATACGCCGTGGGTCTCCTCGCATCAGTCCGTCATGGTTGTGACCAATCGCCGAGTCATCATCGTGTTGCCCAGCGGTACCAGGTCCACGAGCCCCATTCACAATGTCCAAGCCGACGATTCCCGAATTCCTGACCAGCCTGGAACAAAGCCAGTTATTGACGGGTGCGCAGTTTCAGCGGCTGAAAGACCAATTGGCGGGGAATTCGTTGACGGCCGAACGTCTGGCCAGCGCGCTTGTCGGTCAGAAGCACCTGACGGAGTGGCAGTCCAAACAGCTGCTGAAGGGTCAATCCGGGCTCGTTTTGCAACACTATCAGTTGCTGAATCCAGTCGGCCGAGGCGGCATGGGGCACGTTTTTCGAGGCCGTAATGCCAAAACAGGCGACGTCGTTGCTGTGAAGGTTATGGCCAGGAAACTGACCGGCAACAAAACGCTGGTTTCTCGATTTCGCAGAGAGATTCGCGCCACTTCTCAGCTTCAGAGTTCCCACATCGTGCGAACACTGGACGCTGGCCGTGTCGGAAAAATTGACTTCATGGTGATGGAGTACGTTAATGGTGATCAGGTCGACCGAATCGCGACGCGTCTCGGCCGTGTGCCTGTGGGAATGGCCTGCGACATTATTCGACAGGTTGCTGCCGGACTGCAGCACGCGCACGAACGCAAAATGGTTCATCGTGACATCAAGCCCGGCAACATGATGGTTCACTGGGAAGATTCCGGTGCAGGCATTGTGAAGTTGATGGATATGGGGCTGGTCCTGTTGATGGCTGACGACGCCGAAGAAAAGACGGTGACTCGGGCCGGTCAGGTGATGGGCACGCCGGACTACATGTCGCCGGAACAGGGCTGGGACACAAGTCAGGTCGATATTCGCAGCGACATTTACAGTCTGGGCTGCACATTCTTTCGACTGCTCACCGGACAAATTCCGTTTCACGGCACGAATCCACTGCAGGTCCTGAGTCAGCGACTGCAGCGCGACGCGCCGTCGGTGCTGACTGTCTGCGACGACATACCGTCAGACGTCGCCGACGTTGTTTCGAAAATGACAGCTCGCAATCCGGACGAGCGGTATCAGACGCCCGCCGATCTGGTAGCTGCACTGGAACCGCTGTGTGAGCCATTGAAGCGGCAGGTCCTGCGTGCCGCAGCACAAGCGGCCCCCAACGCTATCGATACGGACATCAGTGAACCGGCGGGCGATGAAGACGAGGTCGACGAATCGGACCACACGTACCGGCAGTTTCTTCAGGCTGTCGGAGATGGTAGTGCCGTCGATTTGATGCTGACGACCGATGTCGGCGATACCGTGGACACGGAGATTGCACCCACTCCTGAAATCAGCGTATCCGCGCCACCAGCGACCAGCCATCAGGTACGACCACGACGCAGATCGCAGGCCGGGTACTGGGTTCTCGGCAGTGCCGCCGTTGTTGGGGTCCTTATTGTTGCCGTGCTCCTGACTCGCAACGGCGAAATCAAGGACCCCGATGTGCCACCTGGAACGTTGGAAACAAATGCACTGCCGGCCGTACCGCAGATTGCCAAAGGCAGGTTTCTGGAAGCACCGGTGGATTCGGCCAGAACCGGCGAGCTTTGGACTTACCGCCCGAAGACTGACGTGTCCGATGGTGATGGCGAGGTTCGGATCGAAGTTGGCGGGTCTGCGCCGGGTGGCGTTAATATGGATCCGGACACCGGAGTTCTGCGATGGCAGGTTCCGGAGGGTCAGACGACGGGTCCATACGCAATTCGGCTGGAACTTGTGCAGGCGGTGAATGGTCAGGATGCGGTAATCGCGGAGACTGAGATCAACGTGACGGTCGGTGCTGGACCGGCGTCTATCAAACTGCCTGAAGTCACGCCGACGGAATTTGTTCCCGAACAGCAGAATCGCCTGTCGATCGCCGTCGCCCCGGAAATAGCGTCGGTTTTTGCGTTGCAATATCGCCTGGAAGGAAGCAATCCTCAGGGACTGACGATCGGAGAAATGTCTGGTGAGATTCAATGGAAGCCGGCTCTGTCTGATCTGGGGCGCCACAGTGTGAAGGTGGCCGTCTTCGAAAAGGGCGCCCCGGAACCACGTGATGCTGCGACTCTGACGGTTGTCGTGATGCCGACTCACATTCGTCATGTGCTGCCCGAAATCCTGCGTCAGAAAGCGACTGCCGGGCAACTCTATCAGTTTCAGCTACCAGGAATCGCAGCATTGAAGGGACCTCGTCGGCAGGGTGTGCGTGTCATCGAAACCGGTCCGGGTACGCCATCGGGGTTTTCGGTTTCCCGCGCTGACGGCAGCATTCGCTGGAATGTTCCCGAAGATGCGTCAGGGTTGGTGAAGATTCCGCTGACCGCAAAACTCGAATCGCTGCCGTCCGGTCGTTCGCGCAGTCTGGACGGTGTCGTGCTGCTGGAAATTGACGTCGCGTCACCGACCCCACCGTCTGGTAACAAACTTCCTGCCGACGAAGAAGTCGAAGCCGCGCTGGTGGAGCTTAAGAAGACGTACGAGAAGCAGCTGATCCAGGCCCGCACGATTCAACTGCGAACACAGCTGGCCACAATGCTGCTGGAACAATGCTACACGTCCAAAGCTGGTGCGACTGACGTCGCGCTGCTGCAGCTGATCGATCAGGATCTGGCCGAAAAAGCGAGGGCTGCCGATATTCAGCTGGAATTGTCGCGTCTGCGAGCATTGCGCTACGAAACGAATGAACTGGAGACCGCCGAAACCATCTTCAAATCGTTTCGCCGAACGGGACTGAGTTCACACCAGCAGGATTCTGTGATCGAACACGGCCTGCGACTGGGCCTGGCTGCGACGAAGGCCCAGAATTTTGAACTCGCTGACATGATTCTGGGCAGTCTGAAACTACTGGTTCGCAGCACAAATGCCCAGGGTGCAGCTGTACAGCTGACCAAAGACATATCGGATGCAGCAGAGCTGGCGAAAGAACTGACTCAGGAATCAGCCGAGGCAACGATTGGCATCAAATCCGGCCAGTTGGCCGGGCTGTTGGGTCGGTGGCAGTTTCAGGACGTTTTTGTGCAGTCCAGTGGACTGACATATGTTCAGGCCGCTGCCGCAGACGCTTCGCCTTCCGCAGACAATGGCAGAGGATTGTGGAATATCAAGGGTGGATCTGTGCAGCTGACGACGTCAACACAGCAGGGCGCTATTGCTTTTCTTGATCCGTCGCAGCAGGTGGATCGATTCGTGATCCGATTCGATCTGTTGCCCACATCGAACGCGGCACATTTCATCTTTGGGGCAACCGGAGCGGGGACCACGGAGTTTAAAGCGTTTAGTGTCGTGCTGAATCCATCTGCGATGGGCCGGATACAGGACTTTCGTGCTGCGACTGAATATAACGAGTCCATCAATTCCGGACTCTCGTTATCGACCAGCCATGCTAATGCGGTGGAAGTCGTGGTTGACGGACCGGGAGTGGTGGTCCGCATTAACGGTACGCTGGTTTCTCAGGCGCAGATTGCTGAGCTGACCGCCGGTCGACTGGGTCTTGCGGCCGATCTGCGTCGCGCTGACCCGCAGCTTTCTGTACGACGTGCGAGAATTCTCGTGCTCCCCAATGAATAAATTAATTATGTCGTCTGAACAGGTAGGGCACGCAGAACGTCTGCGACTGGAGCGTGAAGCCCGCCGCGAACCTGGCGAAAACTGGAAACGCTGGGGACCGTACCTTTCTGAGCGACAGTGGGGCACAGTTCGTGAAGACTATTCCCACAATGGTCAGCCGTGGGATTACTTCAAGCACGACGATGCGCGCGGACGTGCGTATCGGTGGGGCGAAGACGGCTTGCTGGGCATCTGCGATCGGCAGTGTCGCTTGTGCTTTGCCCTGGCGTTGTGGAACGGAAAAGATCCGATTCTGAAGGAACGTATGTTCGGGGTCAGCGGCACTGAAGGCAATCACGGAGAGGACGTCAAGGAGTTCTATTTCTATCAGGACTCGACCCCTACGCACTCCTACATGAAGGGGCTGTACAAGTATCCTCAACAGGAATTTCCGTACGACAGACTTTCTTTGGAAAACCGAACGCGGGGACAACATCTGCCTGAATACGAGCTGGCCGACACGGGTGTCTTTGACCACAGCCGATATTTTGATGTGCAGGTGGAATACGCCAAAGCATCACCGAATAACCTGCAGATTCAAATCACGGTTTCCAATCGCGGGCCGAAGGCGGCACCCCTGCACATTCTGCCAACGTTGTGGTTTCGTAACACGTGGGTCTGGGGGTGCCAGCACGAAGGCTGCTGGCCAAAACCGACAATGCGGATCGATGACGATGACCGTGTCCTCAGTCAGCAGGAAACACTGGGCACATTCTTGTTCGCGGCCGACATTTCCAGCTGTGGCGCAGTTCCCGAATGGCTTTTTACCGACAACGAATCCAACCCCAAATACGTTAACGACCCCACGCTTGTCAGCAAGTACTCGAAGGATGCGTTCCACGAATACGTCGTTAACGGGAAGAAGGAAGCCGTTAATCCGAAACGTGTTGGCACAAAGGTGGCCGCTCACTATGTGACGACGATTGAAGCGGGCGGCGACGTCGTGCTGCGGCTGCGAATGTGGGCAGAGGACGAGCCACCAGCACAGGTTTTTGGAAAACCGTTCGACTTCACGCTGCAGCAAAGAAAGGTGGAAGCTGACGCCTTTTATGCACAAAAGTTGCCAAAGGGTCTTCCTGAGGATGCGCAGCAGACCATGCGTCAGGCCTATGCCGGCCTGCTGTGGACCAAGCAGTTTTACAATTATTCCGTGTACGACTGGTTGAAAGGCGATGCCAACATGTCGGCTCCGCCGCCTCACCGAAAACAGATTCGCAACGGTGACTGGCCGCATTTGTACAACCGCGACATTATTTCGATGCCGGACAAGTGGGAGTACCCGTGGTACGCCGCATGGGATTCCGCCTTTCATATGATCCCCATGGGGCACGTGGACACCGAATATGCCAAGGATCAGCTGATATTGTTTCTGCGCGAATGGTACATGCATCCCAACGGACAGATTCCGGCCTACGAATGGAATTTCAGTGACGTCAATCCTCCTGTCCACGCGTGGGCCTGCTGGCATGTTTACAAACGAACGGGCGAAGGCAGAGGAAAAAGAGATCGACAGTTTCTGGCGCGCACGTTTCAGAAACTGCTGCTGAACTTTACGTGGTGGGTGAATCGCAAGGACGTCCTTGGCAAGCACGTGTTTTCCGGAGGCTTTCTTGGCCTGGATAATATCGGCGTCTTCGACCGTTCCAAGCCTCTACCCACCGGTGGCCATCTGCATCAGGCCGATGGTAGTGCGTGGATGGGATTTTTCTGTGCGCAGATGCTGACGATTGCTCTGGAACTGGCGGCCGAGAATCCGGCTTACGCGGATATGGCCAGCAAGTTTTTCGAGCACTACGTCGAAATCGCAGACGCCATGAATTCTGTGGCTCCGAAGGGGCTCTGGAATGAAGAAGACGGGTTCTACTACGACCACCTGTACGAAAATGGCAACGCGATTCCGCTGAAGGTCCGCTCCATGGTCGGCATCATTCCGCTGTTCACGGTCACGATGATCGACGACGAAGTGCAGGAACGACTGCCCGGATTTCGCAAACGCGTCAACTGGTTCGTCAAACATCGTGCTGACCAGTTGAAACACGTGACCTACATGGAGCGAGACTGTGATGAAACCGACGCGCCCGGCGGTTCCCGACTGCTGGCAATCCCGTCACGAGAACGTCTGCAGCGCATTTTGGCGTACGTACTGGACGAAGAAGAGTTTCTGTCTCCGTACGGTATTCGTTCGCTGTCGAAGATCCATGAAAAGCAACCATTTGTGCTGCACGCCGGTGGTCAGGAACATCGCGTCTCCTATCTGCCCGGCGAATCTGATTCGTGGATGTTCGGTGGAAATTCCAACTGGCGCGGTCCGATCTGGCTGCCCGTGAACTATCTGCTGGTGGAAGCCCTGGAACGCTACCACCGATTCTACGGTGATTCGTTCAAGGTGGAATGCCCGACGGGTTCCGGCAACCTGATGCATCTGGGCGATGTCGCGCGAGAACTCATGCGGCGTCAGGCGAAGTTATTCCTGCGTGACAAGGATGAACGGCGCCCCTGTCACGGCGATGACGAACGATTCCAGGCGGATCCTCACTGGAAAGATCTGGTTCTGTTCTATGAATACTTCCACGGTGAATCCGGGAAGGGTCTGGGAGCCAGTCACCAGACCGGATGGACAGCGCTGGCCGCACGTCTGCTGGAGAAGCTGTATAAGGATCCGAAAACCGCACGCTGACGGCCGTGGAAATAGTCGCTATTCAGCACGGCGGTGCTTTCATCCACTACTGTTGCCCCCACGATTCCGGCGACTCCTGCGAAGCAAATAGCGGCGGTTAGCATTGATTTGGCTGGCATGGTTATTGTCTCCGGTCGAATGAGAGAATCCAGACGATTCATCGCCTGTTACGCGTTCCGTTCGGCCTGGTCGACACGATCTTCCCATGTGCGGCGGATCAGTTTCAGTTTGCGCTCAACTGTCCTCAAACCAACGTTCAGGCTCGCGGCGATTTCCTCGTTGCTGAAGCCCTGTAGGCGTTTGGTAGCGATTTCTCGTTCGATTTCATCCGGCAACTCTGCCAGACGGCAGTCGACTTCTTCAGCCAGTACGGCTGCTAATTCCGGTGACGGTTCCGGCGCCTGCTGGTCAGGAGGCAATTCCTGGTTGTGCCTAAGACCACCTCGCTTCGCTGCCGTTTCGGTGCGGCGTTGGCTGATGGCTTTGCGCTCGGTGAGCATGACCAGAATCTGCCACAGATCGTCGCGGTCATTCAGTTGCGAAAATCGTTCATCCTGAATTCCAGCCACTAACGCGGCAAATGCAGTGATGGCAACATCTTCCTCATCGGCAGTTGCTGTTCGGGTAGGCGCGAGTTTTTGCCTTGCGAGCTTTAACAGACGCGGCAGATAGCGATCCCAGAGTTTGGCGGCGGCCTGCTCTCGCTTGCTGTCCTTTAAGTGTGAAATCCACACGGTGACCGAATCCACAAGAGTCGCCTTTTGAAAAAGGATGAGATTGCTGGCGGGTTGGGTGCCGGTAGCGCCGCTGCTCATTCCAGCCGCTCCAGCAACAGTCTGAGCATCCATCGAATCGGAATGACGCCTTCCGGACTTTCCTGTGGTGATTGCGGGACCCAGGGTTTTCTCAATCAAAAATCTTTCTTCATGGGCACATCCGTTCGCGTTCCGCCGTAGACTGCGGACACGATGATTGAGATTCAACAACTGAAATTTTCTTACCCGCGCAGTCACTTCCATCTGCACATTTCTGACCTGACGATTGAAACGGCCTCCGTTTCTGCTGTCGTGGGACCGAGTGGGTCGGGAAAGACGACGCTGCTGCACCTTGTGGCCGGGATTCTGCCGATCGGTGTCGGGAATGTTCTTGTCGATCAGACAGACCTGTCGACGCTGACAGATGCAGAACGGCGACGCTTCCGACTGCAGCAGGTTGGTCTGGTCTTTCAGGACTTTGAATTGATCGACTATCTGTCGGTGATCGACAACGTTCTGCTGCCGTGCCGTATTGGTGACGCTGTGGCACTTGACGATGGCACTCAGCAGCGGGCAGTCAACCTGCTTGAGCGATCCGGGCTGGCGGACCATATCCGCAAACCTGTGACGAAGTTGTCTCAGGGTGAAAAGCAGCGCGTAGCCATTTGTCGAGCTCTGTTGCCGAAGCCCGCGATTCTGATGGCTGATGAGCCGACCGGGAATCTGGACCCGAAAACGTCTGACCAGATTCTGGAACTCATGCTGAGTTCCGCTCGCGAATACAAAACCACTGTGATGATGGTCACGCATGATCACTCACTGCTGCATCAATTTGACCGCGTCATTGATTTTGAACAATTCCTGACCTCGCCCGAGACAGCGTCCTCTGCAGAAGGGGCGTCGATATGAGCTGGAGAAATGCGCTCTATCTGGCGGTTCGTTCGCTGTCGTGGTATCGCGGTCGTGCGATCACAATAGTGCTGTGCCTGGCGCTGACGCTGTGGCTGCCCATTACAGTGCGGCTGCTGCTGAATCAGTTTCGTGCAGACATTATCTCTCGGGCTGTGGCGACGCCGTTGATTGTGGGGGCCAAAGGCAGTCGTATCGATCTGGCTCTGCACGGTTTGTACTTTGACAGTGTGTCTCCGGATCAGACCACGATGGCCGAAGCCAATTACATTCAGGACACCGGATTCGCCACCTCTATTCCGATACACGTGCAGTATCGCACTCAATCAATCAACCATATGACCGGTGTGCCGATTGTCGGGACGACGATCGAGTACTTCGAATTCCGTAAACTGGGCGTGGCCGATGGGCACGGTCTTTCCATGCTGGGTGACTGTGTTGTCGGTTGCAACGTGGCCGCCAGAATGCAGCTGGAACTTGGCGACCGCATTCTGTCGGCTCCTAAGAATGCCTTCAATCTGGCGGGGAACTATCCGCTGAAAATGAATGTTGTTGGTGTGCTGGCTCCTGCGCATTCGCCGGATGACAACGTTGTGTTTGTTGATATCAAGACGGCATGGATTATCGACGGCATTGGACACGGCCACCAGTCGCTGAACCAAGCAGACGACGGAGTACTGCTGGAGAAGACGGACACCAACGTGACTGCCAGCGCCGCCGTTCTGCCCTTCAGAGAGATCACGGCAGACAACATTGACAGTTTTCACTTTCATGGAGACGAAGATACGTTTCCGGTTTCGGCTGTGATTGCTCAGCCAGCAAGTCGCAAGAACAGAACATTGTTACTGGGCAGATACCTGACAGAACGGCGGGACGTCGCTCAATGCGTCAAACCCACGGAAGTTGTGCAGGACCTGCTGAACATCGTGTTTCGCGTGGAACGACTGGTGTGGCTGAGTTCTTTATTGTCCGCCACGGTGACCGCGCTGTTGCTGGCTCTTGTGCTGTCGTTGTCGATTCGTCTGCGGGCGGTTGAAATTCGGACGATGCACAAGCTGGGTTGCAGCCGCTGGACCATTGCCGTTCTGATCAGCACTGAGTTCCTTATGATGTGCGCTGCGGGAATTGTCATGGCCGTGACGGGAGCGTGGCTGGTGAGTGTTCTTGCTGCTGACGGATTGAAGTCGCTGTTGTTCTGAATTCGCCACTTCCTGATTCCGTCTGGTCCGGACTCACTTTTTTCGGCGGACGGTCTGGTCGCTTTTCAGTCGTTTTTGCTTCTCTGTCGAATTAGACTGCAGTACTTGAATTTACACATGCTGGCCCGAAACAGGAATTTCCAAAGTGCTATCGATTACACGCCGTCTACTGCCACTGTTTCTTGTCGTTACATGTGTCTACCCCGTTCGATCCGCGGATCAGGAATGGTCCGGTTGGCGGGGGCCGTTGCAGAACGGACATGCCACGGAGCAGGGCCTGCCCATCAAGTGGGGGCCGGAATCCGTTGTCTGGAAGACGCCGTTGCCGGGCAAAGGGCAATCGTCGCCCGTCTTTTCCGGTGACAGGCTGTTCCTGACGTCTGCACAGGAAGACGGTCGTCAGCGAGTAGTCATGAGTGTGGACCGCAGAAACGGCAAGCTGCTTTGGAGTCATGTTGCGTGGACCGGCGATCCGGAGAAAAGCCACGGCATGAACGGCTGGGCGTCGGCGACATGTGTAACCGACGGCGAACGAGTGTACGCGTTTTTCGGCAGGGGCGGTGGACTGTTTTGTTATTCGGTCGACGGACAGCTGCTTTGGAAAAAAGATCTGGGTACGTTTGAAGGTCCCTGGGGCACGGCCGCCGGGCCGTTGCTGGTGGGAGACCTGGTCATTCAGAACTGCGACGCTGACGTCAACGCTTTTATCGTCGGCATTAACAAATTTACGGGTGAGGAAGTCTGGCGGACCAAACGCGACGACGCTCGCGGATGGAGTACGCCGATTCTGATCAACGTTGACGGTCACGACGAAGTTGTCGTTAACGGTCATCACGGTGTCCGAGCGTACGAGCCGCACACAGGCAAGGAACTGTGGTTCTGCAAAGGTTTCTCTGGCCGAGGCACACCAACGGTGACACCGGCTGGTGACCTGGTGCATGTGCTGTGCGGCTTGCGCGGTGACACCTATGCTGTTCGGCCAGGTGGCAGCGGCGACGTGACGGACACTCACATGGTCTGGCATTCACCAAGAAACAGTTCGCGCGATCTGCCGTCCCCGATCGTTATCGGCGGGAAGTCACTCGTAATGGACATGCGTCGCGCCGTTTTGACAGCGTACGACGTTGAATCCGGAGAAGAAAAATGGCGTCGTCGCGTGGGCGAAGCCGCCTCGACCGGGCAGTTTTGTGCAACGCCCGTCACGTGGGACGGAGTAGCCTTCTTTGTCGGCGAGAAAGGTCAGACGTTTGCTATCCGGCCTGGCGAAGACATGGAAATCGTAGCAATCAACGATGTCGCTCCGGAGCCCAATGAAATCTTCCGAGCGTCAATAACGCCCGCGGGCGGTCAGTTGTTTCTGAGGTCTGACACAGTGCTTTATTGCATCGGCGCACCGTCAAAGCGGTGAGACCTTCCGTTCTGACCATGACGTCAGCGACGAGTTGCGTCAGACATCTGTGTCAGCGCTGCAGGCCCAGCAGGTAACTCAGGTTGGTCGGTGTTGGTGGACCGAATCTTGGTTCCAGAGAAAACGCAATGCCCACATTGTCCTTGCTGGTATCGACGCCCAGACCAATGTGCAAGACCCAGTCCAGCCCCACTCGGCTGACGGTGACGGATGAACCGCGTGATTCACTGACAGCGATATCGTAGGCATACGAAGCTGTCGATATCCACTTGGGACTCATTTGGTAGCTGTAACTGGCGACAACCGTTTGACTGTCGAGATAGTTCTTCGCCTTGACCTGACGCAGACCGGCGTAAAGGCTGCCACGCGAACTTCGCTGACTCAGGATGCCGAGACTCCAGTTTTCCTGGGCGTTCTGAAACAGATCGACAATTCCGTCTGCCAGCAAACTTGTCCGGTCGTTGATATTCCAGCGATAGTTGCTGTAGATCAACCCGACGTGTTCGCCAAAGTTGTCTCTGGTTGCGTTGGGGAAGTAACTCAGGCCGCTCTCCCAAATCATCCAATCCCGGATTCGTGCCGATTCCCGAGGTCCGACTTTGGTTTGCAGCCGGTTCCTCCAGCGCAGTCGAAGTACTTCCTGATCGTCAACCAATTCGTGATAGGGTGCGCTTGTCCAGATACCAGCTCCGTTGCGGGCGGCGTAATTGCGAGGATCAAACTCGTTGGGAATCAGGCCGCCGTAAATCTGCAGAGGATATCTGCCACGGAATCGTTCCGTGGCGTTGTCGTCGATCTCGTTGTACTGAGCGATATTGGCAAGGTCGTCGGACGAATCCGTCAGGCGATATTCAAGATACGTATCGGATTTATGGGCCAGGCCATTCAGGTTCCAGAGTTCGCTGCGGACGAAGGGCATGATTTTTGTGGCCGCCAGGTGAGCCTGCACGCCCCCGCTGGCAACGAACCGACCGATGTCCTGTTGACCATTCAAGCCTTCGTCCCATGTCGCCGCTTCGCCCATCACGAATGGATTTATGTTGACCGGTCCCAACAGAAACGGGGCGTCAATTTCGTGGCGTGTCATGGCCACAAGGCCCGATGCGTCCTGAATGTAGGGCAGCCCCAGCGGCGTGTATGGGTCGACTGCAATATTGTTCGGTGGATCGCCCTTCTGCAGATCGGCGTATCCGATACTGGAGTGGGAACTCCAGTACGCATGTCCGTTGAACAATGGCTGAGAGAATCCGAAAACGTCGGCTCGCGGCAGCCAGTCCGTTGTGGCTTCGATGTCATTCAGTCGGATTCGACCCCATAGGGAACCACTCCACAGCTGAGAGTCCTTTCGGATACCCAGAATCGTTTCTGAGTCCTTGTCGGTGTCGAAGCGGTTTTCCTGAAACGACTCCAGATAATTGCGATCGCTGACGTATCCGATTTCGCCGAACAGCAGAGCACTACCAGGAAGTTGCTGCTTGTGTCGCCACGTGACCTCGCCGCGGTGCATGTCGTCGGGAGGGACGGCCAAGCGATCAAGACCCAGACGGTCAATGCCATCGTCGTATTGATAATAAATGGTGGCGTTTCCCGTCGCCTGTCCCAGGTTGTTGTGAACATTGTATTCACCATTGATGCCAGCGCCCGGTCCACGATCCGAAAGATAGTCGGTCAACAGATCCCACTGTGTTCCTTGCTGTTTGGACTGGCCAAGAACTTTCGTCAGATTCCAGACCGTCTTGATCTGCAGCCCAAAGACCCGATCGTGCTTCACGGCAGCCTGGCGAATCGGGATATTCGGATCTTCTGCAGGGGCCGTTAATCGCGGCAGCCACATAAGTGGAGTGTCGCCGACCATGAATTGCGAGTTCAACGCAGTGATCCACATTGGTTGACCGTGAACCGGCTGACCAGTGATCGGATCGAGTTCCGTAAAGGGTGAAATCGGGCCAGGTTCGACAAAGATATCACTGGCCTGGACTCGATACCCGGGTTTGCCATAAGGGCTGGTTGTCGTCCACCCATTCTGTGCGTGAAACCGATTTGCTGACAATTGACGAAGCCGTGCAGCTCGTACGCGGACCGAGCCTCCTGTTTGCGGAAGAAATGCCCGCATCTCAGCGTTCAGCAAAAGTGCTCGGTCATTGTTGGCGTCAAAAAATGCATGAGTTGCCGTGATCGTATTGTCTTTGAGACGAACAAGGATGTTGCCCTCAAGATAAACCTGAAAACGTTTTCCCGCTGTCTGAAGAGTGTCCTGCTGCAGTAACAGTTCGTCGTTTTCACTTGCCTCGGTCCAGATCACGATGCGATCCGCCGAAAGATCCAAGACTCCGGGCCGTAACGTCTGTCCCGCGACGTCGATTGCCACGCCATCTACCAGTACATTGGCTCCTCCTCTGATCACATACACCTGTTCAGCGGGAATTGTGTCGCGCGATTGCGATGATTCGATCTGCAGCTGCTGATTTGATCGTGGTCGGATCTGTATGCGTCTGGACAACGGAGTGACGGCCTCCGGCATCTGTTCGAACTGCGGTGACACAAATGAATCCTGACTGACCTGCAGACCTACCGGAGTGACGTGCCGTTGAGCAGGATTCAATCGATTGATGGCTCGCTGAACAAGACTGCTGGGCGCCCGACGTGCGTCGTTCTGGTGGGACGAACCGCTGTCAGTCTGAAGCGCGTGCTGTGATCGCAGCCGAAGAGTGTGCGACTGTTTATTCTGCCACTGTTCATTGTCCCGATAGACAACTCGCCCTTCTGCATAGGCGCGAATCTCGTGACCGTCTGCGGTGGACGTATCGAACACGACGATGCTGTTGCCAGAGACACTTAATGTGCCCTGACGCAATTGCGCCAACCCGCTCGACCCACGTCCACCTTTGAAGGCAAACACCTTAGTGTCCCCCATCTGCCATGATTCTTCGTGTGCGGCGGACACCTGAACTGACTCATAAGCGTCTGTCTGAGCAGATGCGATTGTTGTTTGAGCGCATGTCAACGCAGCGGATGCGGGAAGCATCGCTGCCAGTATGACAAATCTGAGTGCGCGAAACGCGAAAAGCATGTGGTGGGACAACGCAATGCATCGGTGGTCCGAGCGCACGGCGAGGCGGGAGAGAGGTGAGAACACTTAGGGAAAGCAGAATGCTTTGAGAGACAGGAGTCGTTTCGTAGTCGTGCGGACGTGATTTCGTCCCAACATCTGTTGGGCAAAACATTTACACCTGAACTATATGGTCAGACGTCAAACAGGGTCAATACCGAGCGGGTACAATAGAAGCGGTGTAACATCTTTTGTGCAAACGGGTTACGTAAATATTGAGAAGTCCGCGCCTTAGGCGCCGCGGCGATTACGCCTTCGTGACGGTGGCAATGGCTGCGAACTTCCCGTCGTGTCGCCAGCTTGCGGTTGGTGACGGGGCCGATCGTGGCCTGTGCTGGTCCCACTGCTTTTCGAGGCACAGTAGACTCCGGTCGGGGCGCTGCCGCCTGACAAATGTCTTACATTCTTCTTACAGCGGTCTGACCACAGGCTTGACGATATTGCGTCTAATCCTCGGTATCAAAAAACGTTTCGAGTGCAGCGCGGACCTGACCTGATGGCCTGTTTCGGTATTCAGTCCTCACGGTGTGCGGCTGCAGAATTCAAGATTTCCAGCAGGAAACGGAGGCAGACGATGAAGAACTTTGCGGTGACGGCGTTGATGTGTGCACTGAGTCACGCGGCGCTCGCAGACACTCACCAGGTCAAACTGGATGTGTCGCCGGTGTACAGTGTGTTGAAGTCCGGCGAGAAACAGACCACGTGGATTCGTGTTGGTCTGGAAGGGTTCAGGCTGGAAACTGACAATAAACGAGCGGGAGTCAACCTGGCTCTTGTTCTGGACAAGTCAGGATCGATGCAGGGAGAAAAGATCAAACGGGCACGTGAAGCGGCGATTGATGCCATCAATCTGCTGAGCGCTGACGACATCGTGTCCATTATTACTTACGACTCAACGGTCAATGTGCTGGTGCCCTCCACAAAGCTGACCGACAAGACGGGAGTGATTGCTGCGATCAACGGCATTCAACCTGGAGGGAACACAGCATTGTTTGCTGGCGTCAGCAAAGGCGCAGCAGAAGTACGCAAATTTCTGGACAGGGAGCGCGTCAATCGAGTCATCCTGCTGTCCGACGGGCTTGCCAATGTGGGACCGTCCTCACCAGGTGAACTTGGCAGTCTTGGTAAGTCGTTGATCAAGGAAAACATTAGCGTATCCACGCTGGGACTTGGGCTCGGTTACAACGAAGACCTGATGGTGCAGCTTGCCGGAGCCAGCGGTGGCAATCATCTGTTCATCGAAGACGCCTCCGAACTTGCAGACATCTTCCGCAGCGAATTCGAGGATGTGCTGTCCGTAGTGGCTCAGGAGATTGACGTCAGCATTTCCATACCAGAGGGGATTCGGCCTGTTCGAGTTCTTGGCAACGATGCCGACATTAACGGGCAGGTTATCGTCACTCGGCTGGCTCAGATCTACAGCGAACAGGACAAGTATGTTGTCGTCGAAGTGGAACTGGCGGCAACAGAGACAGGAAGCAGTCTTGACCTGGCGACTGTGGCTGTCACCTATGCCAACATGAAAACGTACGAAAGTGACAAGCTGTCGGGTGGAGTGAAAACCTCATTCAGCGACAACGACGAAAAAGTGGCAGCCAGTCTGAATCACCAGGCCATGGCTGACGTCGTAGCTTTGTTTTCCAGCGAGCAGAACAAACTGGCAACCAAATACCTTGACGAAGGGAACCTGATGAAATGTCGGCAGGTTCTGAAGGAGAATGTTGACTATCTGAACATCAACGCCATGCTTTGCCCGAAAGATTCTGTTCGGTTGAAGGGCCTTGCTGTGCAGAACGATTTTCAACTTGAACAGCTGGAGGGTGTGACCAGTAATAGGGATGCGAAGGCCAACCTGGCGCGGAAGAGCTTCCGCTATTACCAGAATGCGGTCGACGTGCAGCAACGAGCGACCAGTGCTCCGACGCCAAAGAAAAAATGACGTGTGGTGACACGTCTAAGAGTCTGACGAGGCTGGTGCCTCAAAGGCAGACGATACCCTTCCATGGAATCCGAAGCCCGACACTTCAAAGTGCCGGGCTTCTTTCATGTACGGACATGAACTCGATACAATACGACAACATGAAACGCCGTCCATTAATTCTGATTGCGCTGATCGTCATCCTGCCTCTGACAGCTCTGACCTGGGCCGCGTTACGCATTGCCGAAAGTGAAAAAATCGTCGTGCATCAGCGATTTCGTGAGCTGATGGAAGATCGACTGCACGACGTGAATGCCAATGTCGCGACGTTCTTTGAGAACACCGAGCGGTCGCTGAATCAAATCACCGCTATCGACCATTTTGATGTCGACAAACTTCGGCAGGTCATTCGCAGCCAGCCCAGCATGCTGCAGATGTTTGTGTTGAACCCCTCAGGTCAGATTACCTATCCCGATCCAGGCAACATGGAAAGCCTGAACGGTCGAGAACGTCTGTTTCTGGTTCAGGCAGCCAAGATGTTTACGGGGAAGGATCTCAAAGAAGCCGTCGTGCGATCGGAACACGCGACGAACGTCGCATCCGATGTTGTCGAAGTGGATGGTAATCCGGCCGCATCCGGCCAGCGGCGCAGTTCGACTTCGTCACGGACGTTGCCTTCTCCCGCGCCCCAGGCGGTGCAGGAATTACAGGCACAGCAGCAAATTCAGGCCCCTTCACAGCTGGTGGAAGATGCGTACAGCGTAGCTCAGGTGCAGAACATTGCCGAGTTCACAGAGTCCTCTGGCTGGTTTGTCTGGTACTGGGACCGGGGACTGAATCTGATCTACTGGCAGCGGCGGTCCTCCGGACACATTGTCGGTTGTGCACTGGAACGAGCTCGGTGGATGGCAGACCTTGTGGCTCACCTGCCGGAAACCGTAGACAGCGCGACAGAAAAAGCCCGACGCATTGTTACTCGTGTGCGACTCGTCAACACGTCAGCCGAATCGGTCTATCAATGGGGCGGTTATGAACCTGATCATGGGCAGGCACTGTGTGAGGTTCCTGTTGTGGCTCCGCTGGCTTCCTGGCGGCTGCAGTGTTTCGTGCCGGAAGATCAGTTGACGGCGGGAACCGGCCGCAGCGTGTACTTTACTCTTGCCGCAGGACTCTGTGCGGTGGCGGCTGCGCTCGCTGTCATCGCAGTTCTCTTCATTCGTGAGTATGCCCGTGACATGAGGCAGGCGTCACAGCAGGTGAGTTTTGTCAATCAGGTTTCACACGAATTGAAGACACCACTGACGAACATCCGGATGTATGCAGAACTGCTGGACCGTGACCTGGAGGGCATGGAGAACGAAGGAGCTGCGCGACCCAAAGAACGTCTGAATATCATCCTTTCAGAGGGCCAGCGTCTTAGTCGGCTCATCGGAAATGTGCTCACGTTTGCGCGCCAGCAACGCAGGACCCTGCAACCTCAACTGCGGGACGAGGTTCCGGATCGACTCATCCGAAAAATTCTTGATCGTTTTGGGCCCGCATTTGGCGACCAGCGAATTGATGTGCAGCTGGAACTCAACGCCGATCAGGCGATGCCGCTGGATCCCGACTTCGTGGAACAGATCCTCGGTAATCTCGTAAGTAACGTGGAAAAATACGCTGCTTCCGGTGGCGTGCTGCGGATTGAAACACACTTGTTCCCATCGGAATCGGTTAAAAGTGGGGCGGACGAATCAGCGGCCTCCAGCAGTTCCTTGTACCGACTGACGATCGATGTCATCGATAAAGGTCCCGGTGTGGATCGCTCAAAGCGAACTGAAATTTTCCAGCCGTTTGCTCGCGTGTCGAACACGCTCAGCTATGCCGCCGGCACGGGTATCGGACTGTCGATCGCCCGCGAACTCGCGCGACTGCACGGCGGAGACATCGTGCTGATGGAAAGTTCCCAAGGCTGCTGGTTCCGAGTCACGTTGCGGGGCGGCCCGCAAGCCGATGGGGGCTGACGCCCGGAAGGTGGTGGCCCGCTTCCACTGGTCGCAGCACGGAATCACGTACGACGCATCCATGGTGCGCGTTACTGCCATGCTTCGGTCCGCGAATCGCCAAGCGGGTCCTCGTTACCAGATAGGTGCTATCCCTGGACGAACCACGTGCAAAGCCATGCGAGCAGTGGAAACAGCACGAAGATCAACGCGAGCATCACAAGGTTCGATTTCTTATTGTCAGGCCATCGCGCCATGCGTCTGCTCTATGATGCGTTGCAGAAGTTCCTTCGCTCACCGGGCAAACCGAAGCCGGATCGACAGTTTACGCTGTCTTTACCTGCTCGTCCTCTTCCGGGCACGCGTCACTGGAAGCATCGAACCATTCCGGTTTGAACTCAATCCGCTTCTTATGTTTCATGGCTAAGTTTCCGGTTAACGCCATGATCGCATCGGCCATGGCGACATGTCCATTGCAGCGCAGTTCATTTTTTCCGGTACGGACGCAGTAACAGAAGTGTTCCATTTCTTCCCGGTATCCACGGCTGATTTTTTCACCCATGCCTGCCTGAGCACCACTGGCTGCGGCCGAAGGTGCACTGGTTTCATAGCTGTCCAGGACGGGACCGGAACCCTTGCTGTTGACCATCCAGATGCGTTGTTCGACGCCGCCGGGGCTGTCCTTGCTGGATTCCTTGTACAACAAAGCTTCCTTTTCTGTTTTCATCCATAAGGTGCCTCGGCTGCCGAAGACGGCTTCGCCGTATGGTTCCCAGCGATTCGTGTTCATGGATGAGTAAGTCACGACGGCAACATCTCGCTCATTCTTTTCATGCGTTTTGCCGGGGAATTCAAACGTTACAAAGATCTGATCGTCGATGTCTCGATCGTCTTTCCACGCCGATTCCGGACCCACGCCTTCCATACCAAAGAAGTTCTTGCCGCCGTAACCCTGCACAGCCAACGGGTGCTTCTTGCCCAGAAAGATACTTGCGGCGTCCATCTGGTGACTGCCCAGTTCAGCCATCAGGCCACCACCGGTCGAATTGTACAGACGCCAGTCGATCAGCTTTTTTGCGGTCTCATAGCCATACTCTTTCAGCGAGCCGTCCTGTTCCATTTTTGTCAGCAGGTCACGGTCTTCTTTTGCGGAAGAGTTCCATTTCTGCCACGCATCGCTGCCAGGAAAGCTGTTGTTGCGATGCCACTGAGCTCGAATAAACTTGATGTCACCCAGCAGCTCCATCTCATTCGTCAGATGAGCAGCGTTGTCGTACAGCACGCTGTAGTGACGCTGATGCCCAACGGCCAGCATCAGGTCTCTTTCCTCGGCCGCTCGGATCATCCGTTTGCAATCGGTCACGTTCTGGGCCATCAGCTTTTCGCAGATGACGTGAAGACCGGCTTCCAGACATTCGATGGCAATCGGGGCATGTTGGTTTAACGGAACTGCGATCACGACGGCTTCCAGCCCCAGTTCGTCTTTTTTCGCCAGCAGATCACGATGGTTGGTAAAGACGTTCTTGGCTACATCGTCCGCTTTCGCTCTTCCCAGGACCGCGTTAAGCCCTCGACGAGCAACCGGGTGACTGCCCGTAAATGTTCGTTTCTGGTTGGCGGGTCGCAGATCCGCGATTGCCACGATTTCCATGTAGTCGGTGGGATGTTCGTTGATCAGCACGTTGCCTTCATCGCCCGTGCCGATGAAGGCGGTCCGAACCGGTTTACCTTCCAGCTTGCTGTATCCGAAATACAATGCGCCCAGACCTGTCCCGGCGGCCGCAGCTGTCTTCATGAAGTCTCGACGGGAGACGCCAACAACTTCGTGAAAATTGTCCCTGCCGATTTGTTCCTGTTCGGGAGTAAGAAGCATTTCAGGATTCCTTCGCTTTATGGTTGAATCAATTGATTTGTATTTGTTGTCGTATCATTCGGAACAGCGAACAGTTTCGCCATCTGTTCCGGTCGCTATAAATTTCACGTGGCCGCCGCGACTTCCGGTTCATCGCCGGTCGCCACAGTCGATTTCAGCGACGAGCCAACTTTTCTGTCCGCCCGCCAGTTGCTGAAAAATACGTCGAGAATTCGGTCGAGTCCGAACCACATACCGGTCGGCAGTGCGGCAATGGCCAGCAGTGCGAAGACTTCGATCAGGTTCTTGTTCACAATGAAACTATGTTCCGGCCCAGGGAGTTCGGGTACGCCGGGCAGAGGTGGCATGGCCAGATAGAAATTAAACAGCATGAACGCACCGGCCACTGCTGCAAATCGCGTAAAGAGCCCGAGAACCAACATGATTCCCAATGCGCTGAGACCGAGGATCGTCATCGTGTCGGCAAATCTCAATGCTGTCCATGGTTCAGAAACCGGTCCACGCGTCTGTTGTTCAATCGTAAGCAGAGCGTTGGCCTTGTCTATCAGTTCTGTTTCCATGACCTTAATGGGTCCGGTAAGTTCCGAGCGAAGGTCCTGGATTTTGCCCCAGGTGTATTTCAGGTGATCCCATTCAAATGGCGTGGTGGCTTTTGCATATAGTGTTTCGTATTCCACGAGTTCCTGTTTGTACTGATCGAGTTTGCCGAGCCGCTGCCAGTCTTCGTTGCCGAGCAGTTCGGGATCGCCCTTCAACGCTCCGGCCAGCTTCATGGGATAACCCATGCCTCTGCGCTGTCGCGTATCGACGTCATTGACCGCTTTCTGAAACTTCGGATCGTCGGACAGACTCAGCAGTTTCGCCTTGTCCCGCGGTGTCAGCTGTTGTTCAGCGTTGATCAGCAGGCGTTTTCGCCCCGCGTCGTACCACGCGATATCATGAAGCTTCTTTGCCGGATCGCGGTGTTTTATCAGCAGACTGTCGGCACTTACGCCTTCAGGCAATGTCAGCAGTTCGGCCGCATAGACTTTTTTTCCCTCGACCTGTCCCCAACTGCCTTCCATAAGTCTGCGAAACGATTCCGCCTGTTTTTCGTTCAGATCGTAGTGCGTCCGAAAACGCTCGGCCCAATTCTGCCAGCGAGACGCCACGACATCGTAGTCCAGCCAGCCAAGTTCATCCGGATCTCCGGCCATGTTGCGAAACGTATCTCGCATCGGCCCGACAGAATTCTTGAGATAGCCGCCAGACGTCCACGGTCGGGGTGATTTCCGGGTATCAATTTTCCACAGACCTTCGTACAGCAGTTGCCAGCCAATGGCCAGGCGCAGCACTACCAGCAAGACGACGGCGGCGAGAGAATAGCGTCGGATGTCGGTCACGGGATCTGAACTCCGGGTATCTGTAGTCGGCAGAAATCTGCCGGGACTTACGTTGGAATATATGACAGTTTGGTTGCTGAACTCTCCAGAGTCGAGCTTTGCGTTCCCTGAAGGACGTGCTCAACAGTGAAATCGTCGTGGTGATTCTGTTACGCCCGGCCAGATTCTGTTCCGAGCAACCGCTGGAAGAGACCGGCGAAGACTGATCGGCGTTCAATTCTGAAGAATCAAACTACATAGCCACCTGCTCTTTGTCCCAGAAAATCTGGTCAAAAGGCACTCCGATGACGGTTGGAGTAACCCGTTTTCCACTTTCGGGGAAGGGGATCAGGACCGCTCCAACATTTGGCAGATTATCACAACACATCCGAGCATTTTCGACCCCCAACACGAAAAACGCAGTGGAAAGTGCGTCTGCGACGGCCGCAGAATCGGCCAATACGGTCACGGACAGCATTCCTTCCACGGGCATCGCGGTACGAGGATCCAGAATGTGCCCGTATCGTTGCCCTTCGTGTCGAAAAAACTGAATGTTTGAGCCACTTGTCGACATTGCCTGATCTCGCAGCAGTACGGTTCCCAGGCGTTTCTTCGTGAACAACGGGTTTCCGATCCCCACTGGCCAACCCGATTCGCTGTTGTGCTCGCCGCGAGCCACGAGGCTGCTGTGGCCGCCGTGGACCAGAAACGATTTCGGACCGCCTTCCCCTTTTTGCAGCCATTCAGCGGCCTCGTCCAGAGCATATCCCTTGCCGATCGCTCCCGGATCCAGCTGCAGGCCATCGATGTCAAAAGTCACTGTGTTGTCGGTGTCGTCCAGCTTAATGTGGTGGGAGCCGGATCGGGCGAGCACTACCTCAAGTTCTTCTGCAGTCGGAATGCGTTGTTCTGCGCGACACTCATGCCAAAGTTTGATCTGCGCACCTGCGGCTACATCAAAGGCACCGTTCGTTTGCCGATGCAGATGGCAGGCGGTTTTCAACAGTTCGTAGAGTGCAGGCCGGAGCTTCATGGGCTCGTTCGCCGCCCGCCGACTGGTTTCTGAGATTTCGCTGTTGGGTTTGTAGACACTTAGCCAGATCTCAATGTCGTGGATCATTTCCAGGACATCACTGACCGCTGACACGTGTTCGTGTGCACCTGGATTCATGATGACGGAAAACTCGCAAGCCATTGCACGAGTCGCAACTCGTACAGTGCTGCCGCCGACCGGAACGTTCGTTCTGTCCGCGCAATGATCCTCTCCGGGTCGGGCGGGTTTCAGAAAATCGCGTCGGGTCTTCGATGGATCTGGCATAACGTCATGAATGATAACAGCCCTGAGTTCACTGTCAGCGACTCACGACAGAATCAGCAGGATGGTTATTTTGTGAATCGTCCCGGCTCATGGGCAGGCCATTTTCTCTGGCTTGAATACGTCAATCGTGGCCACGAGTCAGCGTGACCTAGTGTAGTCCCAGCCCTTTGCGGCGCGCCAGTCTTCTTCACCAGGCTGCATCCCGTCCTGTGGATCAACTCCCAGGCCATCGGCAATGCGGTTAATGTAGTTGAAGTAACCAATGACCTGTGCGGCAATCGTGATCTGTTCGTCGCTGTATCCTGACTGGCGCAGAGTGGTTACGTCTTTTTTGTTTGCCTCTGCTGGTGTCAGAGTCAGTTTGACGGCGTAATTGCAGAGCGTTCGATCTTCGGCAGAAAGTTCGGCAGTGCGGTAATCGTAGACAAGCTGTTGTGCGACCTGTTCGTTTCCGGACTCCAGACCGAAGTCCCGTGCATGCGACAATGTTCAGTAATAGCAGTTGTTAACGTTGCTGACCCCGGCCGCCAGCATCTCGCGTTGTGCGGCACCAAGTGCATTTGGCGATTTCATCAGACGAACGTAGAAGCGAAGTGATTCTCGCAACATGCCTGGGTCCTGACACTGCACCTTCAGGATATTGGCAACATTGCCCGCGCGCTGCTGGCATGATTCATAGATTTTTGCCAGCTCACCGGTTGCCTGGTCTTCGTTGATCTGCTCGATATATGGCATGCGAACTCCTCATTCACTCCGGCACGACACCGTTTCATTACGCGCCGCCTATCGTAGAAGCTGCCTCCGCGCTTTGGCAGCCAATTGCTGATCGCTATCATGACACGGACGAAAATCGATCTACGTTCTGCCAGGGGTTGTTTCCATGTTAAATCGTTCTGTGCTGATATTGCTGACAGGTATGCTGCTTCTGTCGAGTCCCGTTTTTGCGGAGACCACTCGGCCGAACATTCTGTTTGCGTTTGCCGACGACTGGGGGCGGTACGCCAGTGCCTATGCGGCGATCGAAAAAGGTGGACCCAGTGACATTGTCAGTACGCCGAACTTCGACCGTATTGCCAAAGAAGGTGTCCTGTTTACAAACGCCTTTGTCAACGCGCCGTCGTGCACTCCGTGTCGCAGCTCACTGCTGTCGGGGCAGTATTTCTGGCGTACCGGACGCGGAGCCATTCTGCAGGGCGCCATCTGGGATGAGAACATCCCCAGCTATCCGTTGATTCTGCAAAAGGCCGGGTACCACATCGGACATACTTACAAAGTCTGGAGTCCCGGTTCGCCTGCCAACGCGCCCTATGGAGCCCGCCCGACCAGCTACGGCAAAAAGGGCAGCCGCTTCAATGGTTTCAGTCAGTTTGTGACTAAACAGGACGACGCCGACGCCGGAAAAAATACGCTGCTGAAGGAAGTCCGCGGCAACTTCAAAGACTTCCTTGCCGATCGTGAAGACGGCGAGCCGTTCTGTTACTGGTGGGGACCCACCAACTGCCATCGCAAATGGATTCAGGGGTCGGGAAAAGAATTGTGGGGCCTGAACCCGGATGATTTGAAAGGCAAGCTGCCCGCCTGTCTGCCGGATGTGCCGATCGTCCGCGAAGATTTTGCAGACTATCTGGGCGAAGCCATGGCCTTTGATGCCGGACTTGGTGTTCTGCTGGACGAACTGCAGAAAACGGGCGAAATCGACAACACGATCATTGTCGTCAGCGGCGATCATGGAGCGCCCGGGTTTCCAAACGGCAAGTGCAACCTGTACGACTTTGGAACTCATGTCCCGCTGGCGGTTCGCTGGCCGCAGCAGGTTCCCGGTGATCGGGTTGTGCACGACTTCGTTTGTCTACCGGATCTGGCCGCAACATTTTTGGACGCCGGGGGCGAAGAAATTCCGCAGGTGATGACGGGCAAGAGCCTGCTGTCTGTGCTGAAGTCTGACAAATCCGGTGTGGTTGATCCCATGAGGGATGCTGTGATCACAGGGCGAGAGCGTCATGTTGCGAAAGCTCGCGCCGACTGGAGGCCGTATCCTCAACGAGCCATTCGCACCAAAAACTTCCTGTACATCCGCAACTTCAAACCAGGCCGCTGGCCAATGGGAACCGCTCCGGGATACGGAGCACCGGCTGCAGAAATGCCCGCCTTCGAGGTGTTGCGGGAAAATACATTTGCGGCATTTGGCGACCTGGACGCCAGTCCGACCAAGGCATGGATCACTCTGAACTGTGAACAGGATCCAAGCCGGAGGAAGTATTTCGATTTCGCGTTTGCGCAGCGGCCCGAGGAAGAGCTCTACGATCTAAAAGTTGATTTTCATCAGGTCTACAACGTGGCGGACGAGGATCGTTATGCTGACGTAAAGTCGGATCTGTCGACGCGGCTAATGCACATACTGAAGGAAACCGGCGATCCACGAGTCACCGGTGATGGTTCCACCTACGACAAACCGCCATTCGCAACAGAATGGAAAAGGCCTGTGCCCGGAAAAAACAAGTAGCGACAGGTAATCGCTTTCCTGCGTTGCATCTGCGTAATCTGTGGACACCTCTTTTTTTCGCGGCTATCGATCGCGACGTGGGGCGCCCATTTCTTATGACGACTACAGGTCAGCACCGGCGCTCAGAACAACTGGTCCAGCACGGATTTGCGAGCCATGTCGTGATTATGTGTCACTGGCTTTGCCGGTGCGCCCTGATAACCGGTGGCACCGGTTACGCTGCAACACTGTGTGCCCAACGCAGGCCGCGTGAAACGCCGTATCGCTGAGAAATTCTATCGTCTGAACGCGAGGCGTTGCACACGCGATTAAACGAATCGGCACGTCCGGGGCGGAACAAGCGTATCTGTGTTTCCCACCTACTCGCGGCTTAACCGATTCCAGCGGTTAATGATCTCGATTTCCATCGGCAGCAGCACAAACAGCCAACCCCACACGAAGTTGACGATGGCTCCCAGAAAAATGCTCCAGGAGATACCGTTCAGTCGCGCCATTCGCCCCGAGAATTCGAAGATCGTGAGTGTGATGAACGGGCAGCACATGAAGGATATCGCCGTAACGAAGATGGCGATGGGAAGAGCGGACCACCGAGTGTACAGCGACAGCAGGACAGTCAGATGGGCACATAACATCACCTCAAAGACGACGCTGACAACCGCTGTGCCTGAAAGTGGCTTTGTGATTGCGGACGGACTGTATGCGAGAAGAAGTACCAGCCACAGTGCACCAGGAGTCAGGGCCAGGCAACAGGCGCCAAGCTTCTGCAGCAGTATTCCCGGCGTGCCGGACGGCAGCATGGTCAGCGACGATATCGTTGACTGCCGCACCTCCTGAAACAGACTTCCTGACGCATAAAGCATTACCTCAACACACAGAAGGCAGGTGACCGCGATAAATGCGATCCACGTCAGTTCATTATTCAGCCACTGAGTCGTTCCCGGGCGGTCAAGCTGATGAAAAGCCGAGAAGCCGGCTACCAGCAGTGTGTAGCCGAAGAATTTAGTGAATAGGAATGTCCTGCCGCCGGTGAAGAACAGAAAATCCTTCCAGACGATCGGTAGCTTCCAGCAGCGACCGACCGTATATCGCCGTACCTTTGCAGAGCTTCCATGAGTATTGTCATCTGCCGGTTCGCTGTAACGATTAAAGAAGGCCACACTCAGCAGGAATGTCGCTCCGCCCACAATCACGCTGCGCCAAAACTGAATCGACAGAAATTCGACCGGACCGGTCGATGCAAATATTTCGCTCAGGCGATTTGTAATCAGCACTTGTTGTTGTTCCTGGTGCAGGTTTTCGCAAACTGCCAGAAACCGCGGCGATATCCACGACACACCTGTCAGGCCCGCCACGCCGGCCAGAATCGGCCCGGCCGCGAAGAACAGCAGCAACACAGACGTCGCCAGAGTCGCAGCGCGGCCTGACGTGTTGCAGCGAACAGAGCAAAATAGGGCAACGTTTGCGACCATGCACATCCACGCGGCCAGCGCCAGATATGCCGCGATAATCTGTTGCCACCGGACTCCACCAAGCGTGATTGCAAGAAAGGTAAACGGAAGCTGAATCAGCAACAGCATGAGCGCGCTGATAAGCCGGGATGTTGACTTGCTTAACACAATGGCCAGTGGCGTCACTCCGGCAAGTCTCAGTAGTGCCAGCGTGCCCGAGTCTTTTTCCTCGGTGACTGCCGAGACGAAATAGCTGATGCCGGAAACAGAAATCAGCAGCACATTCAGCTGGCAGATCCATTCAAAGAATTCCAGTCCTGGAGCCATGCCGGACAGCGCACTACTCCACGCCGCAAGCACGGCCAGCAACATGAATCCAGCAAAACACGCTCGAACGATGTGTGGATAAATCGATTTTGTGTCGGCACGCAGAGACCACTTAAAAAGCGTTTGAGTCCCGCTGATCACGTCGGGACTCCTCGGGTCGTTAGATCCATAAACGCCTGATTGAGTTGCTTGCGTCGCCGACTGAACGAGATAATCGGAAGTCCGAGTCCAATGATGGAAGTGAGCACAATGTTGGAATCGGCTGCCGAATCCAGTTCCAGGTCGAATTCATTTCCCGAACTGTATTCCGGCGTGTCGGCGGCAATGATTCCGTCAAGTCCCATCAACTGCTCGATCACATTGTCCGGTGGCTGACTCAGTTTCAGACTGAAGCGTGGCGTATCGTCGTCCGTATCCAGCAGTGCGTCCATCGGGCCGCTGAAACGCACATGGCCACGGTCAATAATGGTGACACTGTCACACAACTCGGCCAGCTCGGTCAGGATGTGTGAGCTGATAAAGATGGTCTTTCCCATCCGGCGAAGTTCTCGCAGGATTTCCATCAGCTCAATGCGTGCCCGCGGATCAAGTCCGCTGGCGGGTTCGTCCAGCAGAAGAAGATCCGGGTCGTGCACCAATACCCGAGCCAGACTGACTCGCTGTTGCATGCCACGCGACAGACCACTCAGCAGGTCGTCGCGCCGTCCGTCCATATCCGTCAGAGTCAGCACATCGTTGATTACCTGATCACGCTGAGCGAGCTGCAGGCCGTAGGCCGCCGCAAAGAAATCCAGGTATTCAAACACGGTCATTTGCCGATACATGCTGAAGTGGTCGGGCATAAACCCGATCTTTTCACGAACGGCGATGGATTCCGATCGCACGCTGTGGCCGAATACCTGGATCTCACCCCAATTCGGTTTCAGCAGAGTGCAGATGGCTTTCAGGGTTGTCGTTTTACCGGCCCCGTTTGGCCCGACGAACCCATGCAGCGTCTGCGGCATGACCGCAAAAGACACCTGGTTCAGCGCCTGATGACCTTTGAAGGAATGGGTGAGCTCACTGACAGAAATGGCTGGAACGGTATTGGCATCATATGTTTCTTGCATATTGGTCAGACGTATCCCGGCGCACTCAAAATCCCGCACTCCAATGTCACAATCTTTCTGTTATGACCGACGAAAGCACGTGAGTAGTTTGTGAAATCACAATTTTCCGTCCGATTTAGACAGACGACAGGCTTAAAAGTTTGTATTTGAACCCAAGCGAACGCCATCGGTGATTGTCGTTGCAGCGATCTGCGATGACCGTGTCCCGGGCTCATGCCAGTGTCATTACGGCATTCCCAAACGTCGACGAATCGTCCAGTCCGTCACGAAGCAGCCGACGGCGACACAGAAAACCCACCACTGATGCCAGATCGGCCACGACCACACTTCCACCAGCGGTGCCTCGCTGTGTGACAGATCGTCTACGAATGAACTCAGCTGGTCGATCGGGACAAGGCGTCCGCCTGTCGATTTCGCGACATCAGACAGGAAGCGTCTGTTGACAGCGACTGACGCCATTTCTTCCTGATCCGGCTGGCTGGCCCAGCCTACAGAGGCTGTCAGTTCCTCCGGTTCCTGATCGGGCTCGTTTACCGTCGCCGTGACTTCGGCGGTGTACGCTCCTGGCTCAACGGCTGACATCACCACTTCGAAGCGTCCGATCACGTCTTCTGACGGTTCGCCGGTGATCTCGACTTTTTCCCCGTTTGGCTTTGTTACGATGAATCCAACATTCGCATCATCGCGAACATCGAAATCTTTTCCCTTCAGATTTGCGATCAACCTGACCGTGCCCAATCCCAGCGATGGATCCGGCATGATTGAAACATCCAGTCGCTTCGGCACGTCGCCAACCAGCCAGCGGATCATCTGCCGACAGGCTCGGGCATGATCGTTGAGGTCTTCTTCCGGGTCGTCGCCGGGCGTCACCGGAGCGTCCAGTGGATTTAGGGTCGCCAGAGAGAAATCATTCAAGCGTTGTCGTCCTTCGTTCATCCGCCACCGCCAGAAGTCGCCGATACACAGTGCTGCCGAGCGCCCGCGGCCAAATCGCTGAGTGACCAGCGCGGGATACTCGTTGCCCGCATTGTCCGCAACCTTCGCCATGACCACTGCACCGGGGCGAATAAAACTGGTTGCGTTCAGCACGGTGAATCCCGGCATGTTGGTTACCCGCTGACGCTCGGCCTCTTCATCGGAGCACAGCCGAACCCATGGCTGCAGCCATCCTTCACGCGTCAGGCTTAACTGTACTGGATCTGTAGGTCCTGGAATTTCACGATGCAGATCGACGGGCAGCAATTCGCCTACCGGCGTACGGTCGTATTCTCCCTGGCGAAAAGATTCCTGTCCGCCCATCATCAGGAAACCACCGCCTCGCTTGGAGACGAACTGATAGATCAGCTGTAACTGATCCGCCATGAAAAATTGAGCTTCGATGTCATCCAGTATGATGGCGTCGTAGGCAAACAGATCTTCGGCGTTCTCTGGAAATCCACCTTCCAGTTCGGTGTCGTCTTTTGTTCCGAGACGTACCAGTACCGGTTCATCGTATTCTTCGGCCAGCTCCTGTTCACTTTCTTCGAACCCCCGGAATAGTGAGTTCGAACTTTCACCGTCGCGTCCGCGAAAATCGAACTTCGCTTCTTTCCTTGCGATTCGAAGCAGGCCAACCAGTTCTGTCTGAGGATCCGTTTCCACAGCTCGCCGAAGAAACTTGTATTCCCAGTTCGGCCGCCCCGAAACGTACAGAACCCGACGTTTATTGCTGCCACGATCCACCGCCACCAGACGTTCGTTGTTGACTGTCGTTGCTTCGGTTGCAATCGGCTGATCGTCTGCATCCAGCAACTCTGCTTTGACTGTGTAAAATACGGTATCGCCGGTTTCCGGTCGAGCTTCAAATCGCACCGGCGAATCTTCGCTGGCCAGCTGAGTCTTCGATTCCAGAGGCGTCCCCTGTTCATCCAGCAGCGTTAACTGAATCTTTCTTCCATTGGCGTTTCTTTGCTGAGTCTGCACTTGAATCGTCACAGGTGCGTCGTCAAATGCCGTCTGGTTGACTGTGACTACGTCGATGGCCACGTCCATCGAGTCCCCGTCATCTTCGATGACGACCGGATACACAGGCGCAAGAGTTTTCAATGCATCCAGCGAATCAAAATCATCAGTCGCGTTTCCATCTGACAGCAGCACGATGCCAGCCAGAGGCTGACCGGCGAACCGCTGTTGCAGTTGTTGCAGGGCCGAACACAGGTTCGACGCTGGCCGATCAAACGGAGTGTCTTCGAATGTTTCGACTCGTTCCAGCCGATCACTGACCGTGTATCGCTGCAGTTCGAAGTCTTGGTCAATGCGGTTGACCCATCCGTTGGGATCTGACAATTCGCCGCGATTCAAAAGTTCCTGCAGCACGTCCGCTCGAGTCTGTGCGCCGCTGGTTGTGACCAGGTGACTGCGACTGATGTCCGTCACGACTGCCAGCACGTTGGCTCCTCGTCGCGGTCGGGCACTGCTCCACAGTGGATTCACCAGACAGGCCGTGATCAGCAGCCACCCAAGCACTCGACAAAATGTTGCCAGCCCCAGTGACGCCAGCCGATGGCGACTAACCCACAGTGCCAGCAGAATGCCGACGGCTGCGACAGCGATCGTCGGTGCAATCCAGCTGTGGTCGCCGAACACCAAACTACCCAGCGCACCCAGGTGCCCGACTTCCGCCATTGACCACACGCCCTCCGAACTTTGCTCCGCCGCCAGCATCATTTCTCCTCCTCGCGGCTTTGGCCCAGCAGTTCGTAATATCGTCGCACCAGCTCATCGAACTCTTCAGGCACGGGTTCTCGATCAATGGGAACCATCGAGCGATCGGATTCCAGTTTCGACAGTTCCTGATTCAGTCGTTTTTGCAGAATCTTCATTTCATCAAGCAGCTGAGATTTGACCAGATCCCACTGCGGCTCTTTCCCGTGGCGTTTGAATTCGGCACGGATCGAACGAGCTCGGTCACGCACCTGAGCGACCTGATTACGAAGTTCCGGATCATCCAGCACTTCCTCCACTTCGCGAAGTCGGTTGGACCAGTCACGGAATTCGTCGCCCGTTAACGGGCGCTGCTGAGTAGCACCTCGGCCTCCATTCGTCTGGCGACCACCGTTCAGCAGAAAGGAATCCTGGCCAGAGCGCCCCGACTGACGATTTCCGGATTGGTTCTGACCAGGTTGTTGTCCCTGTTGTTCACTCTGTCCGGGCTGTTGCCCCTGACCCGGCTGCTCACCACTCTGCGGTGACGGCTGGCCTTTTCCGGGCTTTTGACCGTCCTGAGGTTTTCCCGGTCCCGGTTGCTGCCCCTGCCCTTCCTGTTCCGGCTGCTTGCCCTGCTGCGGTGGTGACTCTTCCTGCTGTTGACCATCACCTGGCTGGCGTTGACCGGACTGTTCTTCTCCTTTTTGCTGCTGCTGTTCACTCTGTCCGGCGGCAGCCGCCCGTTGACTTTCCTGTTTGTCCTGCTGCTGCGATTGACTTCCACCGTTTGCCTGACGCTGCTGTTCATTTGGCAGTGGCGCTGCTGCACGTTGAATTCCCTGACGTTGCGGCGACGATTCGTTGTCAGTCTGCCCTTCGCGCTGCGCGCCCTGTTGTCCAGGCGTAGCGTTCGGCTGGTCTTCAGACGGTTCTCCATTTGGATTTTGACCGGTTGCGTCCGCAATCTCCGAAGACAGCTGATTGGCCAGGTCTTCAATTTCCTGTTCCGCGCGACGAAGAGACTCGGCCTCGCTGCCAAGTACAGCATCAGCCGCCTGTTCGATGCCTTCCGCCAGATCTTCAATGCCCTTGCGAGCAATCTGCTCGGCCTGCTGTGACTGATTCCACAGGCCGCGACTGACCAGGATTTCTGTCGCTTCCAGCGCCTCCTGCGGTTTCTTTTCGCGAGTGTCGCGGACCGTGTCGTACAGGCGCCGCGACAGCAATGGTTCACTCTCCTCAGCTTCTTCGACAATCTGTTTGGCCTGTTCCAGCACGCGTTCCAGATCGTCTCGCTGTCTAGCCACCTTTTCCTGAACGTTTTCCCGGTCGCGGTCACCTCGCAAAGATGGACGCTGTCCGGCTGATTGATCTTCTTCAGGTGTACTGTCACCTGATAACTCACGAGAGATCTGTTTCTGCCGTTCGGTCATGCCCCTTGTCTGTTGTCGCAGGTCCCGCATCGCTTCAGTGAATTGATTCGACGTCTGTTTTCGGAATTCTTCCTGCAGCTGGTCAAACTGACGTTCGGCACGCGTGCCTTCCGAAATTGCTTTTGACAGATTGCTGGCGTCCATCGCCTGCGAAGCCTGCTGTACGCGTTCTCGAGCCTGTTCGACCTGTTCGCGGGTTTCCTGGTTCTGCTGCTGTTGTTCGGCAGACTGCTGATCCATTGTTTCCCGAAGTTCATCGACGTCACGCAGCATCTCGCGCTGTTCTTCCCGAAGACGTTTCAGTTCACGTTCAATCTCTTCTTTTTCTTCTTTTGCCTGAGCTGCTCGCAGTTCTGACTCCAGTTGTTTCAGGCGTTCGTTGAGCATCTGCTGACGGCGAGACAGTTCTTTCAGCCGATTCAGAATCTGCAGTTGCTCTCGCTGTTCGTCGTTCTGCTCCTGCTGCTGCTGAGCCTGACGTTCCGATTCATAGCGATTGCGGTCGTTGTCCAGTTCCAGCTGACGGAGTTGCTGCTGTGACGCACTGTTCTGCTTTCGCTTGCCCTGACCCTTCTGTGACTGCGACCGACTGACCTCGTGCTCCTTCGCCCGCAACCTCATCAGACCGGCAAAAGCTGACTGTTCAGCGAACAGGGCATCGGCCAGCTGAGCGTCCTTTTTCTGTTCCCTGAACAAAACCAGCTGATCGACAGTTTTCTTCATGTTCACTTCAACGTCTTCCACCAGCTTCAGCGTATCCGGATCTTCGCTCGCTTTTTCTTTCGCTTCCAGCAGTTGTTCCATGGCCTGCTGTTGCGATTGCAGGACCACGTCTGCATCCTCCACAGCCTTCGCAGTGGCGTTCTCGCGTGACCGACTTTCGTCGATCGAACGCTGGATATTCCATGTGGCGACCATGATCTGTCGCTGCAGCTGCAACAGCTCTTCTGTCTTGTTTCCCTGTTGTTGCTGTTGTTGTTGCTGCTGGCTCTGCTGTTCTGACTCGTGGAAGATTTCTTCGAATCGGCGCACTTCGGCAAACATCATGTCGCTGTAGGTCCGGCGCTGTGAGCCATCGGCCGCGAGGTCTTCGACATAGAAGTAGTAGGACAATAATTCGTCTGGAGCCGCATTCAACTGTTCCATATCGATCATGTGCTGAAGTTGGATCTTCTTCGCGGCGGTGTTTCTTTTCCCCGATCCGGCAGTCGGATGCTGAGCCTTGTCGTCAGCATTTTTTGATGACTCGATATCGTCTGGCTGGTCAGGCAGAGTATCTGCGAGCGAAAGCTCCACCGGTGACCCGCTGGTCAGCGAGTACATCACGCCGAAATCAGAGAAACCGAAGTCGTCCGTGGCTTTTGCTTCAATCTGTAATTCCTGCAATGGTGAGACATTCGTATCGCGGCCGGGGAACGTGATTTTGATCTTCGGTCGCTTGTTGCGAGTGACTCGCAGAGAAATCGTTTCTTCTTCAGCGGCCGTACGGCCGTCTTCGTCTTCCAGGTAAACTCGAAATTTTTGATTTTCGAATGCCTCCAAAGTGGCGACTACCTGACCGGAATCGGGTTCGACCGACACCAGCGGGATCACGGTGTCGTCGTCAGCATGCAGCTCTGCAATGGCCACGGATTTGTTCAGGTGCAGCAGCAGTTGCACGGCCGACCCTTCAACCACTGTCACTCGCAGGGTGTCTTCGATCAATTGTTCCGGCTTGCCGGTATAAGCCGGAGGCGTGATCAGAGCATCCACCTGATCCAGTCGCGGGCGCACATAGGTGGACACCTTGTAGGATTCCGACTTGTTGCGGAACTCCGGCGTATCGAGACGGCTGAGTTCAGCAACGGAATTGCCGAAGAAAACCCGATACGTGGAATCGCTGTCGATGCTGTTGACGCGGGCAGCAAAAACGCCTTCGTCGACCGTGGGTTCCATCGTAAACGTCGCAGCGCCTTCGTCCGTATTCAGCTGCAGCACTACGTTGGTCGGCAGAACTCTGCCAAAGCGAGCCACAACAGTCAGTGCGGTACCTCGTTCAATCTCAATGTCCCCGGGATCCACACTTAATTCCGTCCGTCCGACGATCTCCGTCGGTCCGGCGGCTTCACCGGTGGGAAACAGGAATACCGGACCGTCCAATTCTCGCCCCCAGCGCCCGGCAGCGACGACGCCGGATACAAGAAAGCAGAAAGACAGAAAGCTGAGCGTGGACCAGACAAACATCTGTCGTCGAGGAACAACGGACTTCCAGTCCGACGCGCGGGCCAGTTTGTCGGCTTCATCGATCACCCACTCATTCAGGATCGATGAATGTGACTGCCCACGTGATCGTTCGTCTGCCTGAACGGCTGTCAGCACAGCATCATTCAGTTCCGGACGGTTTTTCTCCACCAGTCGAGCGGTCTCCAGGGCCGTCGGCGCGGGCATTCTCCATCGCGCCAGTGCAATCCCGGCGATCGTCACGCCCAGCAGCACCAGCAGGTTCGTGGATATGAAGCCCTGCAATTGAGGCAGCTTCAGCGCCAGCACCATGGCGGGCGCCAACAGCAGCACCCAGCACAACGCCTGCCGCCGTAGAACTCGCAGCTTATGCAGCCGGCCTGCCACCATTTTCAGACTGCGTTCCAACACGGTCCCGGTCATGGTTCGTCCTTTTGTTCAGCAGGCGTTTTTCAGATCGCAACAAGCGGTATCTAGCCTGGACAGTGTCACCAGCGTTTGCCGGAAAAATGTCTCGCACGTTCCGGTCTTCTTCTCATGGCGGCTAAACCTTAAGCAGCCTCTGCCGCCTGTCTTCGTTCAATGGCGGAGGCCCACACAGACTCCAGCACCAGACAACCCAGTCCGGCCAGCAGCAGCCACCGCCACCACTTTTGTTTTCGTTCCAAATCATTTGCGCTCAGTTGACCCTTGTTGATTTCTTCGGCTGAGCTGTTTTCTGCTTCCAATTGTGCCTCAACGTCTGATTTGACGCCAATACCAAGTACCTGCAACTGGCCCAATGGCAGCATTTCTGTGCGAGATTCTGACGCAGACAGTCCCGCAATCAACGAAACCGAGTACTCGCCGTCGTCCGTCTTACCGGTCACGGTAAACCGTCCTGGCTGATCCAACGTGACGGTGTTCTGTCCATTCGCCGGACGGGTCGGGGCCTGTGGCGACGGATCATCGTCGCCGCCATCGTTCACCAATCCTGCTGCGACAGTTCTTTCTGACGGCGACTGGTCCCATCGCACGCTTGTTCCGTCAGGCGCCGTCACCGCCCATTCTTCTGACGAGACGAGTTGACCCGGCCGAATTACATCTCCCACGGTCTGCCGAATCTGGTCTTTCTGAGCCGGACTGGCCAGCGAAAGAATCCGTGTCAGCAGCGGCGGAAATCGAGTCGACAGAGCCCACTGGCTGTCGGTCGGATGCCACCCGGTCGCAAACAGAACGATGCGGCCATTTTCTTCAGTGGTCACTTCGACGATGGCCGGCTGACCGGAATCAAACTTTGCCACCACAAAACAATTGCCGTCCTGCCGATCTTCCACAGAACTGCCGATCGCGGTTTTGATCTCACTAAGAGACTGCGAGACATCGGCCTGATCGGAAACGGGAGTCGTATTGCCGCCAACCTGTCGAATGTTCGTTTGATTTATGTGCGGCAACACCAGGTTGCGATGCTGCCAGAATTTGATTGACGAGAAGTCTGCGAAACGAGCATCAGAAAACGTAGAGAACAGCGGATGCTCAAAGTCAATTTTTCCCAGCATCGCGTATTCGTCAACATCCGCTTCCGTAACGTCGAGTGTTCCTGGCAGAAACTTCTTCAGGGACAGGACTGCGTCAACTGACGGTGGAGCGACTAAAAGCGTACCTGAGCGATCCAGGAATTCAGACACCGAGTTCAGCAGTCCTGGCGGAACCGAATCGGTGACAACGGCAAACTTCACGTCCATTGGAATGGGCAGCACCACACCACCGTCCTGCACCAGGTCAATAAGCTGCACGTCGCGTTCGACGTTGCCATCCAGAACTCGCTGCAGATAGTACCGCATTGATTCCGGGTCGTTCCTTTCTGCAGGGCCGATATGTGCGACCTTCACGATCGGATTTTCAACTTCCGGCAGATCGATCACATTGTCGAATGGATGTTCGTCGCCCTGAAGTTCCACGCCGGCGATCGTCTTACCAGCCTGAGGATCGGCCGCTGGTAGAATCAACGACCGCCGCTGTCCTGGCGCGACGGTGACCTTAATCTGTTCGCGGACAGCAGCACCACTGACGTCGAACGGCTGCAGTGTGAACTCCTGCTGCACAGAATCGCCCGCACTGGCGACTCTCACGCGAATCCTGTCGGCCCGGCGATCATTTACGAAGGTCACTCCGACATTGCCCTTGTTCGTCGGCTCAATGGCTTTAAGTTCCACGTCGACATTTGCGGGCCAGTTGCCGGATTTGAGTTCATCCAGATCACTGCCCCGCTGAAAATCCGTGATCAGTACCAATCGACGCGCTTTGACCTTCCGCCGATCTTTTGACTCCTGTGCCAGTTCATCGGCCGCCATTCTCATCGCCGTGCCCGTGTCGGTCGCCATCCAGTCCGGTTCGTAGTTTTCAACAACTCCTTCCACCATCGCTGCTTGTTCGTCATCGCTTGCCGTCGCCCACCTTTCGCGGGAAAGCAAGGTTCTGGATGTATTCGAAAATACCGCGACGCTCAGCAGGTCCTGATCACCCAGTTCGTTGACGGTCTCCCGGATCGTCTGCTGCACTTTTTCGTAAATGCCGTCTCGTCGCATGCTGGCGCTCTTGTCGACGAGAATCGTCACCGACTGCACAACGTCGTCCTGCAGGTCCAACGGGATGACTTCTCTTAGGAACGGGCGAGCAAATGCCAGCCCGATCAGTACCAGCGCAAGAATACGCAGCAGCATCAGAGGCCAGTGTTCGATGTTCGAACGTTTGGTCAGCTTCGGCCGCGAAGGCTTCAGGAACTTCACGATGCTGAACGGCATATTCTGAGTCGGCGCGCGACGCAGCATGTGCAGCACCACCGGAATGGAGGCCGCAGCAACTCCGATCGCCGCGAACATTGGTGCAAGGAAGTCCATCAGCAGGTTGCTCCGATGGCTGCGTGATTCATCGTCGTGACCTCCGCGCATGCAGGAAGCCGGACAGCGTCAGCTCCAGCGGTTCATTTGTGACCGTTCGCACGAAGGCTGCGCCCAGTTTTTCACAGACCGCCCGCACCGCGTCGTTGTGCTCGGTGATGCGCTGCACGAATGTTTCGCTGGCGTCGTTTGGATCGGCATAGATTTTCTGTCCGGTTTCCAGATCTTCGAACAGTCTTGGTCCGTCGATTTTCAGATCCAGCTCCACCGGATCCAGTACCTGAAACACGACCACGTCGTGGCCACAGCCGCGCAGCAACTTCAGGCCCGCTTCAAACTGATCCACGGGCGCCAGCAGGTCTGAGATCAGGACGACGAAGCCGCGTTTGTTCAGTCGCCTGGCGGCATGTTCCAGAGCATGTTCCGGGTTGGTCTCACGGCCCGATGTCGGCTCTTCCAGCGTCACCATGATGCGCCGCAGTTGCCCTAGCCGATACCGCGCCGGAACAACCATCTGCACTCGTTCGTCAAACAGGGTGAGTCCGACGGCATCACCCTGCCGATTCAACAGCCACGCCAGCGATGCTGCGATTGTGCGACCGTAATCGTGTTTGGTGTAATCGAGTGAACCGAAGGACATCGATCGACTGAAATCCGCCACGATGTAGCAGCGTAAATTGGTTTCGTCTTCGAACAGTCGGATGTAGCTGCGGTCTGTGCGAGCATACAGCTTCCAGTCCAGAAAACGCGGATCGTCTCCCTGAGCATACTGTCGGTATTCGGAAAATTCGACGGAAAATCCATGCCGCGGACTCTTGTTAAGCCCCGTACGAAACCCCTCCACCACCACCTTTGCGCGCAGCTCGAGCGACCGGATGCTCATCACGACCTTCGGGTCCATGAAGGACATCGCCGGGACGCCTGATGCCTGGGATGGTGTACTCATTCACCGCCTCCCGATACACGTTGCGGATGTGTTCTGACTCCCGAACGGGACGAAGCGGGTCACGCCACAGCCTCCTGTTTCGGATGTTCGACATGTTCCAGCAGCCGGTCGACAATCATTTCTGTGGTGACGCCTTCCGCTTCAGCGCGGTAATTCGGCAGAATGCGATGTCGCATGACGGGCTTGGCGAGCGCCTGTATGTCAGCCGTCGACACATACGGACGCCCGTCCAGAAGTGCTCGAGCTTTCCCGCCAAGCACGAGATTCTGTCCGGCTCTTAGCCCGGCCCCCCATGAAATCAACTCATTCACAAAATCCGGTGCGTTTTTTTCTCCGGGCCGTGAGGCGACCGCCAGTCGGACGGCGTAACGAACCACTTCGTCAGCGATCGGAACACGCTGAACAACCTGATTCAGTTCGGTGATCACACGGCCTTCAAACAGCGACTGCAGCTTTTCACGTCGCTTCGAAGTCGTCTGCTGCACAACGGCGACTTCATCATCTTCCGGCAGATAATCGATCAGCACGTTAAACATGAACCGGTCCAGCTGCGCTTCAGGCAGCGGATACGTACCTTCCATTTCGATGGGGTTCTGCGTTGCCAGGACGAAGAATGGTTCTTCAAGTTTATGCGTCAGGCCAGCAGCTGTTACCTGGTGTTCCTGCATCGCCTCCAGTAACGCAGACTGAGTTTTCGGGGGTGTCCGGTTGATTTCGTCGGCCAACAACACGTTGGCGAAGATCGGTCCCGGGATGAACCGCATCGTGCGGTGCCCCGCTCCGTCTTCTTCCAGCACTTCTGTGCCGGTGATGTCGGCGGGCATCAGGTCCGGTGTAAACTGAATGCGGTTGAACTTCAGATCGAACAGCTGAGCGATCGAATCCACCAGCAGCGTCTTTGCCAGACCGGGAGCCCCCGTTATCAGGCAGTGTCCGCCGGACAACAGGGATATCAGCAATTGTTCGATGACATCCTGCTGGCCGATGATGACTTTCGACAGCTCACCGTTGATTTTTTCCCGCAGACCGCGGAACTCGCTGACGAGTTCACGTTCTCGTTCCGGCGTGAGATCAGCGACTACCGTTTTGAGTTCCGGTTCGGACATTCCGTTTCAGCTTTCTTCTTCAGTCGTGTTGTGGCTTTGCGCTCCGTCGTTTCATAGTTCGTGTTCTGTTTCGAGCGGCAGCTCGATTCCGTCGCGGGTCGGCACCGCCTTAATGCGTCATGGCATAAAAAACGATGTTGATCCCCAGTGGATACGCTTTCTTTTCTGAGAACTCCTTGAAGTACCACTCATCTTCGCCTTCGCGTTCCCAGCCATCACCCAGATCCGTGTTATGACAAATGATGGCCATCATGCGTCCATTGTCGTCATACAGTCCGCGGTAGTGAGGATCGCGAGTATCGGCGCCGCGTTCCCAGGTGATGAGGTTTCCTTCGGAATCGACGTGATTCGGATGAGCACGTCCAATCGCCGGGATCTGTGGCCGTTCTTTCAGATCGTAGACGCAGTGGAAGATTGGATGTTCCAGCGGAACTTCCGTCGCATCACGATCGGGAAAGACGCGTTTCATTTCGTATAGAAAATTATCCAGTTCAACCTGTCCCCAGAAGTCGTCAACCATCAGAAAGCCGCCGTTCAATAAGTAGGCGCGTAATGCTGTGACCTCGGAATCCGAAAACTGAAGTTCTCCGGGTTCGATGATGTAGATGAACGGATAGTCGAACAGCTTCGGGTCAGTCAGTTCCAGAATGACACCATCAGGGTGAGTGTGAATCGCGGTCAACTGCTGCAGCCGATACGAAAAGTTGAGATCTGCATCGGGATAGTCGACCGCCCATTTGCCGCCGTAACCTCCGTAGCTGCTGTAGCGAATACGGCAGAACGTAAAGACATCGTCCTTGAATCGGTCGTCGACCTTCCAGTCCGGTATTCCTCGTCGCTCCGGTCGGCCGTCAGCGCCAATAATGGAGCCACCGCGACGGCCGTAGCGTCGGAAGTTTCCGAACTGAGCGATCGAACTGGCAGCAATCAGCAGAACCAGACACGCAACAGTCGCAGCAATAAAGGAACGGTTCATTGAATATTCTCAACGAGGCCGGTGCCTCAGACCACGCAAGCTTTCGCTCGGAACTGATAAGCCGCTTCTGTCGGTCACCCGACGTGACTCACCATGAAAATGTTTCCAGCAAAAAGCAGACAAACGAGCCAGCAGGCGTAAGGAGTTGTCTCAGATCGTAGGGCCAAAGGCTACCGCGAATAAAGTGCCGTTTCACGGGATTGTGACAATGAACAAACAATTTGCTTCTGAGCTTGCAATTGTCCAGGAATCATCTTGACGGACTTAAACGTCTGAAGGCGAAATGTCGCATGCCTTATCGTAAACCCGCCGTGACGCCCGCCCGCCGATTCGAGCTTACGCTCGGCAATTATTGGGCCGCTCCCGTTGGTCGCTGCAATCGACTAGAGTTCCGGTCGCGTAAGAGAAACGGGACTCCTGGACGGCACGTCCTCCTTTGGCCCTTGATCATTTGTTTTGTCTTCCGTTTAACATCCCATGCGACTCATCTTTCTTGGTACCGGTGGTTACCACCCTAGTGAGCGACGGCATACGGCCAGTCTGCTGTTCCCGGACATCGGCCTGGCGTTTGATGCCGGTACGGGTTTCTTTCGTGTGCAGGACCGTCTGAAGACAGACACTCTGGACGTGTTTCTTACACATGCTCACCTGGACCACATTTGCGGGCTGACTTTTTTTCTTGTGCCCGTGCTGCGGGGTGATGTGAACAGCGTGCGCGTCCACGGTACGGCCAAAACTCTGACGGCCGTTCAGCAGCACCTGTTTGCGGAAGAGTTGTTTCCGGTGGCACCACCCTTCGAATGGTGTGAACTAACCGCCACAACGCAGGTCGAAGTGGCCGACGGTGGCAGGCTGACGTGCTTTGAGCTGGAACATCCTGGTGGGTCGCTCGGATATCGGATTGACTGGCCGGATCGTTCTATTGCTTACATCACAGATACCACAGCACCTGGGAATTACCTGGCGTTCATCAGGGATGTCGACGTACTAATTCACGAGTGCTATTTCCCCGACGAAATGCTTGATTGGGCCCGGAAGACGGGCCACAGTTCTGCTACGGCAGTTGCTGAAGTTGCCAGAGACTGCGGTGCGAAGCGGCTGTATCTTGTTCATGCCGATCCGCAGCATCCGGAAGATGATCCGGTTGATCTAAATCGAATTCGGAGAATCTTTCCTGCCGCCGAATTGGCAGAAGATCTACAGGAAATCGAGTTTTGATGAGCGAAGAACCTGTCCCCATTGATCCCGGCCTAGTCGCTGAAATACGCAGTCCGGTCGATGGCAGTACGTTGGTTTTCAACAGTGAAACAGTGCGAGTGCAATCCGACGGCGCTGCACAATCCTGGCAGGTCATCGACGGGATTCCTCGATTCGTAACGGATGAGCATCTGAGGAGTTTCGGTGATCAGTGGACAACGTACGAGGTTGCTCACGACGATGAGGACCGTGCGACATTCGTTGCCAAAACTGGAATGCCTCTTGATCAGCTGCAGGGGCTGAGGGTTCTTGATGCAGGCTGTGGCGGAGGGCGATATGCCAGAATCTGTGGTGAAGCCGGCGCAACGGTGATCGGTGCGGATCACAGTCGAGCGGTCGACAAGGCAACTCAGCTTTGCGCGCATCTTGATGATGTTAGGTTTGTTCAGGCCGATCTAAAGCACCTGCCTCTGGAGCCGGCGTCGTTCGACTTTGTGTTTTCCATCGGTGTTATGCATCACGATGCGGACACTCGCCGTGTGTTTGATGCCGTGGCAAAATTTGTAAAGCCAGGCGGTCGGTATTCCGTGTGGTTGTACCGTCGCAACCAGTGGTGGCAGGAAGTCATTAACAGCAGTTTGCGCGGAATCACAAGTCGGTTGCCGTCACCGCTGCTGAAACCGTTCTGTCATGCAGGAGGGCTTCTGGGCGGCATTCCAATCATCAATCGTACGCTGAACAAGATCGTGAATTTCAGTGCACACCCCAGCTACGAGAATCGAGTCTGTGATACCTTCGATTGGTGGGCGCCAGAGTACCAGTATCATCACACGGTGGATGAACTATCCAACTGGTTTCACGAAGCCGGATTCGAAGATCTGCAGGTGCTGCCACCGGAAAAGAAGGGACGCACCTACAACTGGGCCTATGAAAATGACCTGCTGATTGGCAGCGGGGTTAACGTTACCGGTGTGAAATGCAGCGACGATTGAACGCTGCATACGCTCCGACACGTGTCGAGTCACTTCTGCAGGCTGAATACCAGTAGCTTGTCTTGGTCACGCAGGTACAGTCGACCTCCTGCAATCACCGGGTGCGACCATGCGGGTCGGCCACTGCGGTCGGGTTGCGCGAAACTGCCGAGTTCCTGATAGGACTGTGAGTTCGCTGCGAGCAGCTGCACCTCACCGCCTTCGTTCCGAAAAACAATCTTGTTGTCTGCGTACACCACGGAACCCTTCTTGCCCCGTTCCCGCCATGTTGGTTTGCCGGTGCGAAGGTTGACACACGCCAGGATATCCGCATTGGACCCGTAAACGAATCCCTTCAGATGGACCATTCCACCATGATGGTTCTTCATGTCTTTTGTGTGGTACGTGAGCTGCGAAGTGGTCTTCGTTCCCTGCGACCGCAATTCGACCAGCTCGGCACCGGTGCCATAGCCCGATGAACTGAAAATTCGATTGCCGGCCACCAGCGGAGTAGCGCAGTTGGCCGTTCCGTTTCAAGATTTGTTCTGCCCCCACATCGGCTGTCCGTCACCAGCTCTTACTCCGACAATTCCTTTGCTGGTAAAGACGACGTATTGTTTGACTCGCCCGACCCTGGCGATCACCGGAGACGCATAGGATGCCTGAGGGGTTTCCGGAATATTGGACACCCACTCTGTGGAACCGTTGTTGGCATTGAGCGCAACAACGGATGCCCGACTGCCACCAGGAGAACAGATGACTTTGCCGTCGTCGACAAGCACTGATTCGCTGATCCCCCACGTAATGTTGGAACCGCCAAAATCATTCAGAATGTTCTTCTGCCACACCACGTCACCTGTGGCCGAGTCGCAACACGTCAAATCTCCGTTACCGCCCAGAGCGTAAAGTTTTCCATTAACGACGGATGCGTAACCCTTGCCCAGACCCGTCGCGGTCCACAACCGTTCCGGACCTCCGTCGGGCCATCGATCAAGCAGTCCGGTCTCGCTGGACAGGTTGTCGCGGTTCGGGCCACGAAACTGATTCCAGTCCGCGGCACTCAGTCTGCCGTTGCCAACCAGCATCAGGCCGACGACTAAACCGAAGCAGCCACACATCGTTCGCAATTTGATCGTTCGCATTTGAAACTCCTCCAGTGAATCCACGGTGAGTGTAGACCCCGATGCGGAAATTACGAAGTCCGGTTTGCGTAACGCGCAATGCTACAGCGTACTAAGCTGATTTTCGCAGCGTGGCTGTGTCGCGCGACACAGGCTACTCCTGGGCAGTGGCCACGGTTGCTTCACCCGTCGCTTTTGGAATAGCGATGAACGAAGTTGCGACGCTGCCGTCTTCGGAATTCCAGACGCGAATTTCGCCATCGTAACTGCCGGTGGCAATCAGCTTTCGTTGCGGGTTGTAGCACAGTGTGTAGACCCAGTCCTTATGACCGGCGAACGTGCGAACAACTTTGCCGTCTGCCAGGTTGTGTTCACGAGCGTTCTTATCAGCGCTGGCACTGAGCAGATGATTGTCCGGAGTCACAGTGATGCGGAAGATGTCGCTGCCGAAGCCGCCGATCTTACGGATTTCCTTTGCGTCTGCAGGATTCCAAACGCGGGCCTGCTTGTCGCTGCCGGCACTGACGACACTTTTGCCGTCGGCCAGAAAGGCAACCGAATAAACGGCGTTGCCGTGACCGTTGAATGTTGTCACAGACTGCCCGGTCGCCACTTCAAATACTTTTGCTGTTTTGTCACGACTTGCCGTCACCAGCTGTTTACCATCGGGTGACCAGTTGACGTCCATCACCCAATCGGCGTGGTCTTCGATTTTCAACGTCGTCTTTCCGGTGGCAATGTCGACAGCGTAAACAACGCGGTCAGCTCCGGCCGCGGCAACCCGATTGCCGTCAGGGCTGTAGCTGACGGCGAAGACGGCGTCTTTAGTGCGTACCAGCGTCTTCTGATGTTTTCCGTCAGCGACGGAGAACAACTTGACTTCACCGAGCTGTCCTGGTGTCCCGGCCGCGACAGCCAGCTGAGAACCGTCCTGACTGAACTCAAGATCATAAACACGTTCCGCCACATTTGTGATTCGTCGAATCAAGCTGCCATCGTCAGTCTTCCACAAAAGGATTTCGTGGTAGCCGGAAGAGGCGAGAATCGCGCCGTCCTGTGTAAAGGCCGTTGCTGTCACGGGAATCGCTACGCGATACGTCTTTGGCGGCAGTGGCTGAGGAATTTCGGGCATAACCTGAAACAGGTCAGCAGTGGCCACAACACCCGCATCCAGTGGTGCCCCGACGTTGATCCATTTCCTGATCAGCGCGTTTTCTTCCTTCGTGAGTGGATCGGCGTCCTTAGGCATAGACTCGTCGTCAATCATGGCCCACAGCATGGAACTGTCCGCATCGTGAGCTTCAAACGCTGCTCCCGATTCGCCACCTTTTACCAGAGCGGCAAAGGAGTCCATGTTCAGACGACCGCTGGCTGTTCGCGTGTTATGGCAGGCCACACAACGCTTCGCAAAAATCGGAGCAATATGCTTTGAAAACGAAACAAAGCGATTCAGTGGTTCCATTGCCGCCTCAGCAATTTGCTGTTTGCCCACGTAGTCAGATTGCAGCTTTTCTACTTCTGTTGCCGCCGCTGCAATTTTTGGTTCCAGTTCTTTCTGCTGCGCCGCAATCTGCTCCTGAGCCGCCTTGGCGTCGGCAATTTGTTTCTGGTGCAGCTTGTCGGCATTCTGCAGATCCGCTGTCTGAAGCTGCAGTTTGAAATGACTGCGGCTTTGTTCTGCGTATTTTGTTTGCTGTTCGCGGAATCTTGTTTCAGACGCTGCCAGAGCCGTCTTAGAGTCAGCCACCTGCTTCTGCGCTTTGGCAACGCTGGCGTTGACGGCCGCCACAAGTCCGGTTGCGCGTTGTTGCAGTGGTTTGAGAGCTGCAATCGAAGTTGACAGCTCTGACCCGGCTGCTGCAGGATCGCCCCCCGTCGCCTTAGCGGCCGCCTGCAGCACACTCAACGATTCCTGCAACGACTTTATGCTGGCATTCACCTGAGCCAACGCTGCGTGCGCCTTTGGCAGCCGAACGCGTTCAGGCTGAACGGCGGCTTCACTCGTTCGGACCGTGCTTCGGGCTTCGGACACAGCGAGCCTGGCAACATCAAGTTCTTTGCCGACAGCATCGAAAGCCGTTCGTGCCTTTGTCAGCTCTTCCTTCGTTTTCGGCAGTTGTTCCTGTGCGGCCTTCAGGTCCGAGGCGGCTTTGTTGCCGAGTTGCTGCTGGTCGAACTGTGATTTTCTAATCGCGGCAAGTTGGTCCATCAAAGTCTGGTGTTTTGCCGTGGCAGCATCGACCTGCGTCCTGACCGCTGCCGCTACGGCCAGCAATCCATCCACTTTTTGGTGCACTTTCAGCTTCGCTCCGAGCGTCGCCACCATTTTAGCACTGGCCGCTTCAGCCGCGTTGGCGGTCACCAGTGCTTTTGCCTCTGCTGCTGCCCGAAGTTGCGATTCCTTAAGCTGCTTTTCCAGCTTGGCATTCTGTTTCTTTGCAACATCAACGGCTGCGGTCTTAAGGGCGATCTGCTTCTGTGAAGTCTGTTGCTCTTTTTTTGCCGCATCCAGCTGAGCCTGAATGGCTTTGGACACATCCGAGGGGTCCTGGGCCTGCGTGTTGGAAAACGCGATCGTTCCAATCAGGGCGGCAAGAGTGATCACGAACAGACGTCTGGAAGGAGCGGTCATCTGGGATCTCCGCAGTTTGGTGGGATGTTGCTGAACGTATCTGACCCTACAGCCATCGTTGCCGGCCGTTTCGTGGCCATTCAGCGAATTTCGAAGTCGGGGTGACTTCGCTAAGGTGCAAACGTTTTCTCAATACGCTCTAGGATTCAAATCGGACGCCCGGCTGTCAAGCTCTACGGAAACGTTAGGGTCAACCATGATAGACTTTGCGCAGCTTCCCGGGGACAGTTTATTCCCAATCAGCGTCAAAATCCGCGCATGCAGAAAGCCCGATACGATTGTACTCGAACCGGGCTTCGCAGTGTATTCAGGATGGAAACCAGACGTGTCCGCCTATTTGCGGTGGCGAATCTTGGCTCGCATGCGACGCTTCTTGCGGCCAATCTTTCGACGTCCTTTGCCTGTTCTCTTCGTTCCCATTCTTATAATTGCTCCGCAGTGCGGTATGACCGCAAACAAATCTGAGTTATCGCCGGGAACAGACTGACCTGTTCCCGTTGTTGGCAGGTGGCCGTAAAGTGCCCAACGTTGTGAAAACACTCCAAAACAACGAACCGAGAAGGATACCAATGCTTTTGATATCCAGCAAACTCGCTTTGCGGCTGTGTTGAAAGTATCCCGGAATTCTGAACGCTGAGAGAATTATCGTGTTACAGCCCGGGTCTTTTGAGAAGACCATGGCTCATGAACGACCCTTTCGACCGCCTTTTTTTCGTTTTTTCCCTTTCTTTTTCCGCGTTCGAGCCTTCGAACTCGCACCTTTCCGTGACCGTTTGATCGGTGCCTTTGATTTTCCAGGGACAGGGGAACGGCCTTTCGGCCGCTTTTTCGCAGACGCAACAACCCTGAGATCCAATTGGCGTCGATCCACATCGACGTTCGCGATCAGAACCGTGATTGGATCCCCCAAGCGGTATTCCACCTTTGAACGATCGCCCGTCAGTGATCGCGACGTCTGGTCGTAGGTGTAGAAATCGTCGCTCAGCGAACTGATGTGAACCAGGCCCTCGGCCGGGATATCTGTTCCCTGGCAGAAGATTCCAAAACTTTCCACCCCTGTGATCATTGCTTCCATTTCCGTACCGACTTTGTCTTCAAGGTACCGCAGCAGCCTGATGCGTTTGAGTTCACGTTCTGCTTTTTCCGCTCGGCGTTCCGTCGTTGAACAGTGTTTGCCGAGTTGCAACAGCTCGCCCATGCTGTTGATCTTTGGCTTTCGACCTGCTGCGAGTTCTCCCACCATGCGATGAATTGTGAGGTCCGGGTAGCGACGAATCGGGCTGGTGAAGTGGCAGTAGTTGTCTTCACTGAGAGCGTAGTGGCCGAATTCTTCGGGGCTGTACTCCGCCTGTTTCATGGCTCGCAGCAAGGCGAAGTTGATGGCTCGTTCGGCGGGTTCCCCGGCGACGCTGTTGATCAGTTTCTGAATCTCCTTCTTGCTCTGAAACTTTTCGAGCTCATAACCGAGGCCGTGACAGAACTCCTGAAAGTTCTTCAGTCGCAATTCGTCAGGCGTTCCGTGAACTCGCCGCAGGAACGGAATGTCTCGGGAAGCCAGAATCTGCGCGACCGCAATATTCGCCGCCAGCATGAACTCTTCGATGATCTCGTGGCTTTCGTCGTGGTGGCGTTCGTGTGCTCCCGTTACGTTGCCGTCATCGTCAAAATCGATTTCCACTTCCGGAACGCCCATCTGCAGAGCACCGGCGGCAAAGCGATTCTTCCGCAGAGTCATCGCCAGCTCATACATTTTCACCAGCAGCTGGGTGACTTTTGCCGACACTTTTCCTTTTTGGCTCTGCGGATCTTTGATGATCGGCATCACCTGTTCGTAGGCAAAACGCTTTGACACCTTGATCACAGTATTGGCAACTTCAGCGCCCTGCGGATTACCCTGAGCGTCGAATTCGATAAAGACGGTCTTGGTATATCGAACGTTGCCTTCCTGCAGACTCGCCAACCCGTTGCTGATCACTTCCGGCAGCATCGGAATTACGTGCCGTGGCAGATATGTACTGGTTCCTCGATCCTTTGCGGAACGATCCAAAGGGCCGCCCGGCGGTACAAAGTGAGCGACGTCCGCAATGTGTACCCCCAGCTGCCAGTGACCACGTTTGTCTTTGCGCAACGAAATGGCGTCGTCGAAATCGCGGGCGGTGGCCGGATCGATGGTGACAATTGTTTCTTTCGTCAGATCCGTGCGGTCGCCGAAATCTGTTTCGTCGAAGTGTTCCGCCTGTAGCCTTGCGTCTTCCAGGACGTCTTCGCTGAATTCGAAAGGCACGCCCAGACTATAGACGACCGCCATCGTGTCCAAGCCCGGGTCGCCTCGCTGTCCGAGCACTTCGGTCAGCACGGCCTCACCAATTCGGTTGGCGGTGGGGAATCGCAGCATTTCGATGACAACTTTGTCGTCCGGCTGTGCTCCCTTTGCCCCGGGATCGCCGACGTGGATATCGCCCTGAAAGGCGGTCCCGTCCACACGGACGAATGCCTGCCCCTGTGCTTCAAGGTAGCTTCCGACAAAAACGTTGCTCGCTCGTTCCAAAACCTTTTCGATTTGCCCGCAACGCTGTCCGCCGGATCGTCGTCTGCTGATCAGCCGCACCATGACTTCGTCGCCCGTTTGAGCGTCGTGTAAATCACGAGCAGAGACGTAAACGTCCTTCTTTTTTGCGTCCGTCGATGGCTCATTCGTAATGACGAAGGCCGCTCCGCTGGTGATCTTCTTGACGATGCCGGTGACGAAGCCGGCGGCGGCCTTCAGCTGCAGGCGGTCCTTCTTTCCTGTCCGGATTTTTCCAGCCGACACAAGTGTCTCAACGGCGGTCCGAAATTTCGGCATGCCCTTCTTGCTGACCTTCAGCTTCTTTGCCAGGGCGCCACTGTCGATTGGCCGGTACTTCGGTGCAGACAGATGTTCGACAATTTGATCTTCTAACTTGCTCAATGTGTTTCCTTTTTTCATACCGCTGCCATCGGCAGCAGTGCGCAAAAAATGCGTCTTGAATGATAATGAGCAGCGCAGATTCCGATTGGTTATATCGATTCTGGGTCATTGCCCAAAGTGAAGTTGTGTGGCAAACAACGGATGAGTCACGATTCGCCGGACCAGCATGTCGGAGAAGTGTCTCCGCGCGAATGTGGCCGTTCTGGAGTGTCGGCTGGCGGGAGCTTCAATTTCAGTGTCGGACTGACATTGAAGGGTGCCACTGGCTTTGCCAGTGCCGGGAGGCTTGTGAGAACACTGGCAGAGCCAGTGGCACACATTTCCTCACTCAGTCGCTGACGATCGAGTACGCCCGATCGCACGGGCCAACCTGACGGCTCACTGCAGCTCAAAGTTGCTTCCACGTTTCGGGCGGTAAGCTGACTGCCTGGTGCTAACAAACGTAAGGACACCGTGTCGCCGGAGAGGTTCACTGCAGCCATTGACATCCGAAGATTCGGGCACTTGGGTACGAAAACAATCAGGTAAATAGTTGCGGAAGGTTTCCGCCACTGTCTCTCCATATCCCGGCTGAATGCGTGCGATGATGCTCAAGAATAATCTCGGCCGCGGTGTCGGCGGGATTGTCGCGGATCATCTGAAACAGAACGTAACTTTTCTTCTGCATTCGCCGTGAAAGTTGCTCCTGATTCAGAGTTTGAATTTCCTCCTGGTCGCGATAGTTGGCCGGGGTCAGTCCGGTGAGCTCCCGCAATCTGCTGAGGAATACGGTGCCGTACATTTCGTCGTCGCACATTTCGGTGCCCCCCGCCAGCCATAGTCAGTCTTTATTGGTCGCGATTACTCTACAGCAACGACCTGAATTGCGTCGGCATGAGCATTTCCGCCTGCGCCGGCCGCCCTGATTTCTACATAACCTTCTTCGTCCTGCGTTAGATCAAAAATTCCTAGCGATATGAATCCATTCTTCAGAGGTGCTGGCTGCTTCATGTTGATTCGCTGAGTCGTTTCTCTGCCTGAGACAGACACCGACACGGGGACTGTCGCACCTCGGTTTTCGTGATTTGCGTAGGCCACTCGGATTTCATGTTTACCATTTGCCGGCGCCCTGAACGTGAAGGTGACGGAGGCGCCTGCTTTGCCGGAGTACAGATAACCGTAGCCCACAAATCCTTTCAGTCCGGCACCGGAGCCCCATTCCCCTTTTATTTCTGCGGCTGTGTCGTCGATCACCAGTCCTTCCATGTTCTTTGGATTCAGACCGGGCATCGGGCCTTTGGCGCTGGCCAGCTCCATGGCGTCGTCAGGGATTGCAATCGTGTCGTAGACGGTCTTGCGGCGGGCCTTGCCGGGCAGGTGCAACAGATCGATCAGCTCTTCCAGGTATCGATCGTATACGTGGCGAGGGTCACATTCGTGCAGAATGCAGATGCTGGCAGCGCGGCCGACGACTTCGCCCATCATGCCACAGGTCTTCATCACTCGCGTTGTGCCCAGTGCCTGATGAGTCACACTGATGTTGCGTCCCGCCATGAACAGGTTTTCGATGTTGCGACTGTAGAAACATCGGTACGGCACGGGGTATCCGTAGCTGCGGTCCACTCCTTTGCCATGCACGGCAATCGATATGAATGGATTGTCGGGGAACTTTTCAGCGTACTGTTTCTTGGGGTAGTGCAGATCGATTGACCATGTGCTGGGCACACAG
>JAQWLN010000107.1 GCA_029247265.1 Fuerstiella sp. | reverse complement strand
AGTAATGAACCGGTCGTCTTGCTGGCGCAACACAACCGAAACGGGCCGGTCTGCCAACGGAAACACCACTGTACAGAATGCCCCGCCGCAGGCCGGTGTCGCGGACAGCCCGTGCCTGCTGTATCGGGAATCTACTCTCTTAACGTCAGCTCGACCAGTTCCTCGGGCAGTTGTTTGATCACGTCCAGTTCAAGCAGATAGTCGGCTCTCTTTTCACAGAACTGTCTTAATTCGCCATCGCGATTGTCAGTCGCCTGCAGAAAGGCTTCGTCGGTCGTTAGTTTTCGCGTATCCGCTTTGACCTCTGCCTGTATCAACTTTCGGGCTGACGCGACGCGAGGTCCAAGATGTTTCCAGTTCAGGTATTCTTTCGCGATTAGACGCACGTACTGCAGGTAACGTGTTCGCAAAGTCTCATTCGCCAGCAGCTTGCTTCGCAACGGAAAGCGATCACTGTCGAGGCCAACCAGAGGGTCCAGATCCACGCTGGGCCGTGGGCCACGCGGACCGCCAAAGCCTGGTCCACCAGGACCTCGGCCTTCCCCAGGAGGACCGAATCCAGGCGGTGGTCCAAAGCCACGTCCTTCACCCGGTCGACCTCCGCGCCCGCCCTGCCCCTGGTCACGCGCTCCTCGCTCGCCTTGTGGCCCATCGCCTCGGCGCCGCTGGTCATCACTCGGACGGTCATTGGCATTCGGCGGACCATCAGATAGTGGCCGGCGATCACGCGAATTCCCTTCGGGAGGTGGTCCAAATCCCGGAGGACCAAAACCAGGACGTCCACCGGGGCCGCCCGGTCCGCCTCGGCCCTGTCTTTCATGGAAGGCTTCGTTCATATCGTGCGGCAGGATATGAAACATGCCGTCTTTGTTCTGATACATGTTGTAGTCACTGGCGCGAGTCCAGTAGCCATCGCTGTTGACCAGAGCGACGTCGACGGCAAGGAACCACAGCACACCATCCAGATCCAGCACGGGGCTGAGCACCTTCTCTATGTCCTGGGGTGCTGTTTCATTCAGAAGCCGGCACAGGCTGACCAGGTCGTTCCACGGCTCTTCCCTGTCCTTTGACTTGATTTCGAACCGTTGTCGGTAGGGCTCAAGTTCATCGCCCAGATACCGCAGACCGGCGTCTCCGTTTGGGTTCCCACTGACCTTCCAGCGGGCACCTTTCTTCGTGTCGAAGTTCTCCTTCACAAAGTCCTTGTTGAACTGCTGTGAGTTGGAATAGATACCCCAACTGCGACCGTTGATCACCACCTTTACGAAGTTGACTTTCGGCGTGGCAATCTTCTGGCCGGCAATGTGTGAATAAAGCAGCGAACTCATCATCGATGCATCACCGTTGCAATTCAGCAGGTTCAGCGATTTGTATTCGTAAAGTCGCTGATCTTCATCGATGAAGTCGATAGACAGGTTGAGCGAGCGTTTGCTTCCGGACGGAATCATGAAGAACGATGATGAGCCACGAAAACTCATGCCGACCTGCGAGTAGGTCTTGCCGTCGACCGTCAGCGTGGCAGGGATTTCCACGTCGGTCGGCTTGAAGGCCACCATTTGTTCTTCCCAGTCGTCATCCTCAAATTCAATGAACAAAGTTCGCAGCACGTCTTTGTCATAGAGCCCCGCGTCACCATGCGACTGTACGTCTGTTGCTGAGACCTCCGGTCCGGGACTGCCGGCCGGTCGGCTGCCGCCCCGCCCCCCGGGTCCTCCACGTCTGCCGCCGGGCCCTCTGCGACTGTCGCCGGGCCCTCTGCGACTGTCGCCCCGTTCTGCCTGCATGGCTTTCAATTCAACCAGTGCGGCCTTTCGTTCTTCACTGTTCAACCAACCATCACCATTGGCGTCGAATTCATCAACCAGTTTGACGTCCGGGGCGTTCGGACCGCCCGGTGGCTGCGCGGCAAGCTCCGATGGCGGCATGCCTGACAACATTGCCAATGACACTATCGCCCAAAGTCTGTACCGGTATCGCGATGTATGCATTTGGAATTGGTCCCGAGAAGATTGGCTGGTCTGCAGAAAGGAGTACTTGTCAGCGTTGGGTAGCAGGAATCTGCACTTGCTAAAACGATTGCTCTGAAAAGGCTCTGATTACTGTGAGGTTGAACACGCCTGGTGGCCAGGAGTTTCGAAGTTTTGGACACAAAACCGGAAACCTTGCCGCTGATCCGGGTTTGTGACGCTCGCCGGCCCTCTTTCTGCCAGCGGGCAGTGATTGGCAGCCCCACGATGCGGGGATGTGACAAGAAATGGGGCTGTTCGTGGTGGCGCTGAACATGGCTACCTTTCAAGTCCGCGAACCGATTCTCCTGTACTGCTTCCGAAGCGACCCGTTTCCACGCCCATGCGTTGAGCGAGAGACACGAACACATTGGCCAATGGCGTGTTGTTCTTCTTATCGTGTGCGACGTAGGAACAATGTTTATAGCCGCCGCCAGCAATAATGATGGGCAGATTGTGCCAGTCGTGCGACGATGCGTTACCCAGATTGGATCCAAATAAGACGGCAGTGTGGTCGAGTAGGGACTTGTCGGCTTCCTTAATTGACGTGAGCCTGTTCAGGAACGCATTGAACGCTCGAAACTCTTCGGTTTCGATCCGTTGCAGTTCCTCGATCTTTGCTTCGTCCTTGCCGTGGTGTGACAGGTTGTGCCAGTCGGTGTTCACGCCTTCAATGTTGCTGGGCACGGCGTTGAGACTGCCCAGGTTGAAGGTTACGACTCGAGTGGAATCGGTTTGCAAAGCCAGGGCGATCATGTCGTACATCAGGCGTTGACGGGCCAGGATATCATTCCCGTCAGCGATGTCCGTGGGCGATTCCCGATCGACGCTGGGCCTGGGTCGGTGGATCCAGTCTTCGTTCTGCTGGATCCGGGTTTCCAGATCACGAACGGAGCTGAAGTACTCGTCCAGCTTCTCGCGATCACGCGGGCCGAGCGATTGATTCAGGCGATTCGCGTCTCTTAACACAGTGTCCAAAATGCTTTTGCCACGATGCAGTTCACGAATCTCTGCGGCGATTTCGTCCTGGGTGCCTTGAACAAACAATTGTTTGAACAACCTGGCCGGCGACGACTGGGCGGGAATCTGCACGCCGTTTGCGGACCATGACAGCGACGAGCTTCGCGCGCTGAGCGTCAGGTAAGGAACACGCGTTCGGCCGGCCAACTGGCGAGCCATGAGCTGGTCCAGAGAGATCGTGTTCTTGAACCCGGCAAGGCCCGGTCGCGGCGCCGATGTCAGCCAGGTCATTGACGAAGCATGTCCGTTGTTGCCGTTCTGATTCGGATGCGACAATCCTGAAAACAACGTGAAGTTGCGACGGTGGGCCTTGATCTGTTCCAGGTAGGGCGTCAGTTCGTGGTCGGATCCCTCGGCCTCCGGAAACAGAAACGGAGCGTGGAACCCGAGCCCCGCATTAATAGCAACGAACCGAGGAACGTCCGCGCTCGACGCGGACGCGCGTGCGGTTCCTGACGGGACCATTCCGTCAAGAAACGGCAAGGCGATACAGGTGCCTGTCGCTTTCAGAACGTGGCGGCGAGACATAGCAGGCCTTGCGATATGCGGCCCGGGATTGGTCACGGAATTACAGTGATGGGGCATGGTCATTTTTCCTGGAAGATACGGCTGGCCACAACCTGGTAAATGAGATCGCGGATCCTGTATTGTCGCCCGGCGGATGCGGCGACGATTTGGTCTATTTCAGAACGGTCCGAGAAGCCCATCTCACGACCGGTCGCAAACGTCAGCAGCTTTCTGGTCAGCGCCGTGGCGATTTGACGCTGGTCCTGGACCAGGAGGTCACGGAATGCGTTGAAGTTGGCGAATGAGCTGCCGTCGGTGAGCCTGCCCGACGCGTCGACATTCGGCCCAAGGCGATACCGGACCGCTCGACCACGAATTGTGGTATCGACTCTGTCGCCGTTGCCGAGCGACCGAAATCGGTCACGCATTCCACCAATAGGATTGAACTGTTCCAACGCGAAACCGGGCGGGTCGATTTTCCTGTGACACGACTGGCAGTTGGCTGAATTGCGGTGTCTGTCCAGCAATTCACGTAACGTTGATGCACCGCGAATGTCAGGTTCAACGCCTGGAATACCCGGCGGTGGTGTCAGAGGAGTCACACCCATGATCCGTTCCATGACCCACACGCCGCGGACGACGGGTGATGTGTTGGTTCCGTTTGCGGTGACCTTCAGCACGCTGGCCTGACTCAGGACTCCGCCGCGGACGCTGTCGCGAGGTAGCGAGACCTTACGCAGCTGGACACCCTGCACGCCGGGAATGCCGTAGTGAGCAGCCAGGCGGCTATTCAGCATCGCGAAGTCAGATTTGACGACCGCGGACACCGGATGATTGGCATGGATCAGTTCTTCAATAAACGAACGCGTCTCTTTGAGGATCGAATCGTGGAGAAACTGATCGTACTCGGGGAAGAGCGTGCTGTCAGGGGCGGTAAAATCGATCTCGCTAAGATTAAGCCAGGCATCTGTGAAGTCCGTGATGAAACGGCCGAAATGTGGATGCTGCATTAATCGATCGGCTTGCTCAATCAGGCCCCCCGAGTCGGTGGTCAACTGCTCATCAGAGGCCAGGCTTAACAGTGTCTGATCGGGAGTGGTGCGCGTCAGGAAGTAGGCCAGTCGACTGGCCAGGGCGAATTCGTCCAGGCGGCCGCGCGGCTCATCAAGGAACAGGAATCGCGGTGAACAAAGAATGCTGATCACGGCTGTCCGCAATGCCGATTCAAATGTCTCACCCTTGTTCTGCTCCGCGGCGAATAATTCCTGGTACGGCTCAACATCGTTGCTGGTGACCGGTCGCCTGAAAGCAGCCGTCGCGATTCGCATCAGAGCCTGTTTCGCATCGACGGATTCGTTCGCGGACTGGATTTCGAACCGGGGTTTGTACCATTTTTTCTTCCTGTCGTTCGGATTGCGCGGTTCTATCTCAACGCGCCTGATGCCATCGAAAATCAGCTGATGTCCGCGCGATGGGAACTCATCAATAAGGGGCCCCTCAATTGTTGCGGAAAGCAATGCGAAGCCCGGACCGTCGATAGTGTCAACGGTGGTTCGCTTGTAGTGTTCCGGATCAAAAATTCCATACGGGTTAATACGGAGCATGTATCTGGAATCCAACCGCGCTTCCATCTCAACAGTGGTCGGATCACCTGGCGGATACGAAGCGAATCCTATCAGCGGCTGTTCCGATCCTGCTGCGTAAGATGTGCCCGAGATACTGACCACCACGGGTTTATCAGTCTGATACGCATAACCTGTCACTCGAATGCGATACCTGCCGGCGCTGGGTGTACCACCTTCTCTTAGATGTCCGCCGGATATCCCGCTGGGCGAAAAACGAACCAGGGCTCCGTCGTCCAGACGTTTAACCGTCTTGCCAAGGACACGCTCGACTTCTGATTCTCGATACCGACATTCGATGAGCTTCGGTGCCGGCGCTTTGGTTGTTCCGGCGACGGCATTGTCGAATACCAGGCCGGCAGCCTCAAGGTAGCGCTCCATATGTGTCATCGAGATGCCGAGCGCTGCGCCGACGTTATCGAATTCGTGAGACCGAGCGTCCTCAGGCAGCATGCCTTCCAGATCCAGCGACGTGCCAAACAGATCGTTTAACGTGTTTTGATACTCACGACGATTCAGGCGTCGAAGGACAGTGCCTTTCTGTGCGGCGTGTGCCTTAACCAGTGTTGCCGCCAACGCGTGTTTGAAGGTGTTAACCTCCGCGGCGACAGGTTGTTCGCCAACGTCTTTGGGGGGCATTTCACCATCGACGACACGGTCATGGATGCGTTCCCATATCGCGAAGGTCGCAGGTTTGGACACGTCGCGGTCGAGTTCATCAAGAGCCAGGCCGCCTTCCTTCGACCCGTTGCCATGACAGTCATAGCAGTGCGTATCGATGAAGTAGTCAAGTCCGGTGTCTAAGGCCAGGGAAGTCGCTTCTGTGACGACGCCTGCCAGCAATACGAGTATTGGTAATGAGTTTCTCATGAGTCCCGGCAACTTCAAGTCGTTCATTGTATCACCGGCTGCAGCGTCGTATATCCGAATTTGATGTCTCGCAGTCCCTGCGCTCCGTGGATGTGTTCGGTTTCGGGCTGGAACGTATAAACCTCGCTCCATGAATGGCCATTGTCGGCGCTGCGGAGGATGTTGAAACGCCTCCGATCAATGCTGATCAGCGTTCCTCGATCTGAGACGGCAATTTTTCCGGCAGGATTCGTTTTCGGGAGATCATTCCACTGCCGCCCGTCAGCGCTGTTGCGTGATCCGGAATCGCTGGTCAGCCAGAACTCGCCGTTGACCACGCTTAGGCTCGCCCGCTGTGCTCCGGTGACCTGAGGTCCGTCCCAGGTTTCTCCACCATCGAGCGAACGAAAGGCATTCATTCCGCCTCTGTCCGTCAGCAGAACCACATCTCCGTTGGTCACGAGTTCTCCCTTCGAACCCGTACGCGTCAGCCCCTTCGGCTCAATCCATTTCCACGTCTGACCCAGATCATCACTCACGAACAGCCGACAAAGCCGAGGATTCTCCTTGCTGCGATCGTCTCCCACGGCAAGGAACCGGCCCGATTTATCGCCAAGGTAGATGCTCCTGACGTGATGCGTCATCAACGGCCAGCGCGGATCGTCTCGAAGTGTTCCCAAAGAAAACGTCGAGAATGACTTGCCAAAATCCGGTGTGGCCGTAAACGTCATGCAGCCACTGCCGACAAAGACTCCCTTGCCACCGGCCATTGACATCGTCGTTGGCATCACGGCCTTTCCGGCACCCTTGGCGGGCAGTTTCGTGGAGCCGTCCGAAAGATGACGCCAGTTCACTCCATCCTCTGAAGCGAGCCAGGAAGTCGGCGTCGTCCAACCAATTGGTACTGCGAAGACACCCTCAGTGTAGGCAACGGAATTCGTCGCCCAGGCACCGTGATCCGATCCAGGGTAGCCCCAGAAAACCTGCTTCCATGATTTTCCGTCGTCGCGGGAAAGCAATATGCGAGCCCCGTGTCCCGCTGCAACAAAAACAGGCGTTTTTGGTGCGGGCCGGAAATTGCCACCAAGGGGAATCTCTTCACGCCGTTCTTCACTCGCCTTGATGAACTCGGCGGGTGGCTCCGCCGCCTGCAGAGCGATTGCAACGGCCTGAGTCAGCAGGATCATCGTCCCAACTTGCTCCAGGTTCCTGCTTTAGTTTTCCAAAGTAATGACATGAATTGAATTGAATCATTCGATAACGGCATGCAACTTTCAAGCGTGCACCCCCAACCGTATTACGCTGATTCATGGCCGTACAGAATGCATTCCGGCCTGCAACTGGGGCTTCCCACAAGTCCGAACGTGCTACATGTTTTCGAAAATCGCTCCAATGTATTCGGCCCGATAGCCCCGTGAAGAGCCCAATCACTCGAAGGTGATGGCTCATACGGCTTCGAACCAACTTCTCAACCGCCAGGGCCTCTTCGCAATCACGTCCGGAACCCAATCCGGCGACCAACAAGTGGCTGAGGAGTGCCGTTCCGGTTGATGTCGACACAACCGGCTGGTTTCACGCGGCGCACCGGTGGCTCGTAGAGTCCGGCCACAACTACGACAATCAGATTGGCGACGAAGACGTCACCCGATTGACCGATGCGTTTGATCAACCGCCGGACGTCACGGAAAATCGATGAGGCGCCGGGGCATACCGTGTGTCCAGTCTTGTCCTGCTCAGTCTGGATTCCGCCTGACGTGAACGAAAGCTCTGGATTCGAGGCAAAGAACAAGGAATGCGCATCGATTCAGACAGGAAGGCCCGCGGATTTTGTGTTTCTGGGATTCTTTCCAGGAAAGTGTGTCTGAAACCGGCCAGACACGTACATGGGGACAGGAGAACAGCAAATTGGACGAAACGCCTTTTATTCAACAGTACCTGCAGTTCCGCAGCGAGTTCATGGGCTACCTGTATGCCATCACGCGTGACGCTGAACTATCCGAAGAGGTTTATCAGAACGCCGCCGTGGTGGTCATGGAACAATTAGAAAAGCCGGAAACGATTCGTGACTTCCGGGCCTGGGCGAAAGAGGTGGTTCGGCGGCAGGCCCTGCACGCCATTCGTGCCAGAGACGTTGCCACCAGACATACTCGAGCAATTTCGCCCGAACTTCTGGATGTTGTCTCTGACGCTTTTCTGCAGGACGATTCAGCAGCTTCGCTCGTCCGCGACGAAGCTAATGCGCTGAAGCAATGCCTTGACACGCTGCCTGCTGAAAAACGCGAGCTGGTCGCCCTGCGTTATGAAGGCAGCTCGACCTTCGATGAAATTTCGGACCACGTTGGGTCCACACCTGCTGCCGTTCAGCGTGCTCTCAGCCGGGTCAGGAAAATGCTGCACGGATGTGTTCAACGACGACTGGAGTTGGCAGAGGGAGCGTCATGACAGACAAAGCGAAGAATCAAAATGCCATCGAGGAACTCATCGTTGGCCATTTCGATGGCGGCCTGACTGAGCAACAGGAAACAGAACTGGCCGCAGCACTTGCTGCGTCAGCATCCTCAAAGCAGTTGTTCCTGTCATACATGCGAATGGAAGGACGACTGCATTCGCTGGGCCGTGACGGATTCCTTCGTGAACCGGCTGTCGAGCCGGAGGGGATCATTCAGCAACCCGCCGACATCAGACCAGTCGATCAGAGTTCCAACCAGCACTCGCCTTCCATGCGTTCTCGTTTTTTGGCGGTATCAACATCGATGGCTGTTTGTGCTGCGATGATTTTGATGCTCGCATCGGGATTGTGGCCATCGCGGGTCAATGCAAGTAGCGTGCTGGAGAAAGCACAGCAGGCTGCCACAGAAATGGTTGACCGTACCAGCCGACTGCTGTTGTCGGATCCGGATGCTGACGGCGGGTCTGTGCCGCAGAAGATTACGATTAACGTTCGAAGTGGGGGCGGATTCGTCATTCGGCCGGATGATGGAAGTTATGTGATGGGAAGTGACGGATCAGACTATTGGCTCGTTCGGCCTAACGCACCGGTTTGGGTGACACGCGATTTCCGGTCTCTTGCTCCAGAGCTGAAAAGGCAAATTCCAAACAGGCGATTGCTGGGGTTTGTCGCGTCTCCACACGAGCTTTTTCTGCTGGAGATGTCTTCTCTGCTCTCTCTGATCGAACGTTCGTACGACACCGAACTCATTGCTTCAGCGGATAGCAGCGTGCATCATGTTCGAGCGACGCGGCGACCGGAAAGGCCCCGCAGTCCTCCGGTCATTGACTTCTGGGCGGCCGCAGACAGTGGCGTGGTTCTGAGAGTAGAAAGGGAGTGGCCAGGTAAAAGACACGCAAGCTTTCAGCTGATCGAGTCACCAACATTGCCGGATCGGTGGTATCACTACAGCAAACACGCGCCCGACAGACCAGTCCAGCGTCTGGAGGCCGCGATGTCTGAGTGATGGATTTTGGTGTCGACCGATGCAATAACGAATGATTTCCAGGTTGGAAAGGGTGGCCGGGGTTGGAGCGAGGAACGAGTGAAACCCCGGTGCTTCCTTCACAGGCTCAGTCCAGCCCCGGCCACCCACAAGTCCGAAACCACAATCCGTTACTGCACCCGTGTCGACTCACTGTTACAGCTGTGGCGTCAAACTTTTATGGTGACTTCACGCCTGAGCAAGGGCCCCACACTGATGACGTTGGATAGAAGTTCCTCGCTGACGCGTCGGGTTATCTAATGCAGACCTGTTCGCATAGTGTTTGATAAAAATCGGAACAAAGGGTGTCTGACTTCAGCCCGTGCCGTACCTGGTAATGCTATCAACGACTGTTTTCTTAGTCTCACAACTGACGTCCGGCCTGTGGACCACACGGAGATATCCTGTGCTACGAAACTATTCGCTACTCAGCTTTTGCCTGGTCGTCTTTCTGAGTCAGGGTGAGGGAATTGCTCGCGCCGATCAGCCGAATCGACTGATTGGTCGGTCTGTGGGCGAGTTCTCAATCAAGGATTACCGCGGCAAAACACATTCTCTGAGCGACTATGCCAGCGATGATGTCGTCGTCCTTGCATTTCTTGGAACGGAATGTCCGCTGGCGAAGCTGTACAGCCCACGACTGCAGGCGATGAACGATGAATTGAGTTCAAAGGGTGTCGCATTTCTGGCAATCAATTCGAACCGGCAGGATTCCCTGACCGAAGTAGCGGCCCATGCTCGCGTTCACGGAGTGCAGTTTCCCGTCCTGAAGGACCTGGGAAACAGGGTGGCCGATCAGATTGGCGTCATGCGAACGCCGGAAATTGTCGTGCTCGACCGCGAACGTGTGGGGCGTTATCACGGGCGGATCGATGATCAGTACGGCGTCGGTTACATCCGCGATGAACCGCAAAAACACTTTCTGAAGGACGCCATCAATGATCTGCTGGACGGACGCAAAGTCGCTGTTGCGGAGACTGAAGTTGTTGGCTGCTATATCGGACGCGTACGCGAACCGCAGGCGGACAGCGACGTCACTTATTCGAACCAGATATCCCGCATCCTGCAGAAGCACTGTGTGGAATGTCATCGCAAAGGCGAAATCGCGCCGTTCGCGCTGACGAAATACGACGACGTCATCGGCTGGGGCGACACGATGGTCGAAGTCATCGCTGATCAGCGGATGCCACCGTGGCACGCGAATCCAAAACATGGCAGCTTCGCCAACGCACGGCTCATGACTGACAGCGATAAGCAGTTGATTCGTGACTGGGTCGACGCCGGCTGTCCGGAGGGCGATCCCGGTCAATTGCCCGAACCGCTGAAGTACACAGATGGCTGGCAACTGCCGAAGAAACCGGACAAGGTGATCAACATGCGCGACCACGCGTTTGATGTGTCGGCCGAAGGTACGGTCCGTTACCAGTATTTTGAGATTGATCCGGGCCTGACCGAAGACACCTGGATTCAGGCAGCAGAAGCTCAGCCTGGAAACCGGGCCGTCGTGCATCACATTCTGGTCTTTGTCCGGCCGCCAAACGGCCCCGACCGCGGAATGGCCGGGACGACTGGTCAGTTCCTGGCGGCGTACGTGCCGGGACATCGAGCGGCCGTCTATCCCGATGGATCGGCCAAGCTGATCTCGGCGGGATCGAAACTCATCTTTCAAATGCACTACACACCCATCGGAACGCCGCAAAAAGACTTAAGCCGGCTGGGCCTGGTGTTCGCCGATCCGACGTCCATCAGGAAAGTCGTAACGACTCAACAGGCCAGGGTCAGCAGACGCGGGCTTGTCATTCCGCCACATGCAGATAACCATCGTGTCGAAGCACAATCGAGTACGGCGCCGACAACTGTTGAGGTGCTTTCATTCATGCCGCACATGCATCTGCGTGGAAAATCGTTTTCATACGAAGCACGGTTTCCGGATGGACGTCGGAAGACGCTTCTGGACGTGCCGCAGTATGACTTCAACTGGCAAACGGCCTATCAACTGACCGAGCCTTTGTCGTTGCCGAAGGGTGCGTACCTGCAGTGCGTGGCCCACTTTGACAACTCTGAAAACAATCTCAGCAATCCGGACCCGACGCGGACAGTCCCCTGGGGTGATCAGAGCTGGGACGAAATGATGATCGGCTACTTTGACGTCTCTGTACCGACTTCAGTATTTGGAATTGAACCGGGAAAGACGACGGGGAAAGGCAATGTAAACATCGGAGGTCAGCGGTATGACATTGCCACACTTCTGAAGGCGATCCGCGATCTCGACAAAAACAAGGATGGCAAGCTGCAGAAGTCGGAGGTTTCGGAAAAGCGTCAACGACTGTTTGATCGGCTTGATGCCAACAATGATGACATCCTGACGACAGACGAGGCACGGGAGTCTATTCGCAAATTCAGTGACCGACTCAAGAGAGACTGAGCCGGTAGCCACGCTACAGTGAAAGGCCGGCAGGAACCGGCCGTACTCACTACACTAATCGTGCAACATTCTGCTGGCTCTTCCAGCAAAAGCAGATGAATTGACCTGAAGAATCTCACTACCACTTGCAATCTGGCCGCACCTCATGCTCAGAACTAATCGCTGTTCGGTTCTCGCCCTGGCCGCTTCTTGTTTCTACTTGAATGCAAACGGTGCAGAGACTGTCTCGCTCGCCCCTCACACGTTCACAATTCCGCAGGGATATGAACTGAAGCGTGTCGCCGGGCCGCCCCTGGTGCAGCGGCCCATTCATATATGCTTCGACGATCAGGGCGTCCTGTACGTTACCGACAGTTCCGGCAACACAAAGAAAGCGCCCGCTCAGCTCAGGGACCCGCAGCATCGGGTGTTGCGGTTGGTCGATCGCGACAAAGACGGAGTCTTTGATGAGTCGACGGTCTTTGCCGAAGACCTGCCGTTCCCGGAGGGCATTCTGGTTCACGATGGTGCTGTCTACGTAGGAGCACCACCGCACATCTGGAAACTGCGCGACACGAACGGCGACCATGTGGCGGACGAGCGAACCGAATGGTTCGATGGCGGTTCGATCGAAGGGTGCGGCAACGACATGCACGGCCCTTATCGCGGACCGGACGGATTCTTCTACTGGTGTAAGGGAGCTTTCGCTCCACAGGAGCATGAGTTGAGCAATGGCAAGACGCTGAAATCGAACGCAGCCCATATCTATCGCGCTCGGCCCGACGGCAGCCAGCTGGAAATGGTCATCACAGGCGGGATGAACAATCCCGTTGGTCTGGCATTCAGCGAAACAGGCGAGCGGTTTCTCAGCGGCACGTTCTTTGATCTTTCCAAACCCGGAAGACGTGATGGAATTCTGCATGCGGTGTACGGAGGAACGTACGGCCGCAAGAATCCGCGCGTGCTCACTCCCCATCCCAACACCGGAGGATTCCTTCCGGTCCTGGCGCAACTGGGCCCCGCGGCACCCTCGGGCATGGTGATGCCGCGACATGGCGCGGCAGGCTTGAAAGGCGATCTCGTCCTGACGGAATTCAACACTCGCCGCGTGTCGAGGCATCGGCTCGCCAAATCCGGATCGTCCCGTTCCGCAGGAACGAGCACGCTCATCGAAAGCGATCAATCCGATTTCCATCCGACTGATGTGATCGAAGATGCTGATGGCAGCCTGCTGGTTGCCGATACGGGCAGTTGGTACATGATCTGTTGTCCAACGTCAAAGATCGCCAAGCCCGATATTCTGGGTGCCATCTATCGGATTAAGAAGACGGGTGCCCAACCCGCTGTGGACCCCCGGGGGCTTGAGCTGGACTGGGATCAGCCTCAAGTCGATTGGCTTTCCGATAAGCGAACCGCAGTCGTCAAACGTGCCATCGACGCACTGGCCACAGAAAACAATATCGACGCTCTGTGCACTGCCAGCCCACGTCTCTCGGTGGTCTGGACGTTGCATCGAATCCCAGGTCAGCGAGCGCGTGATGCGGTTCGAGAATTGTTGAGTGCTGAAGCCTCTGAGGTACGTGCCGCGGCGATTCACAGCGTGGCATTGTGGCGTGATAAAGCCGCACTGAAGCCGCTCATAAAGTTGCTCTCCCACGACGACCCGAAACTACGTCGTCTGGCTGCGATGACCCTCGGCAGAATTGGGGATAGCGAAGCCGTCAAACATCTGTTGCAGGCTTCTTCTTCCCGGATGGACCCATTCCTGAGTCATGCCATCGTTTATGCACTCTATGAAATTGGGGACGTGCAAAGCCTGCCCGAAAACCATCCGCTGGGCGAACAGGTACACCTCATGCGAAAGGCCGACCAACGAAACGTTGCAACAGATGCCTATCCGGAGATTCTGCCCGCGAGATGGAGAAAGCCGAATCAGGAAAAGCTCGCCCAGCAGGAGCGACGCCTCGATGAGCTGGCAGCATTTCTGCCAGAAGGCGACGCGCAACGCGGAGCGAAACTGTTCAACAATCGAGACAGATCGAAGTGCATCACCTGTCATCTCAACGGCAACAAGGGCGTTAGATTAGGACCGGATTTGACCTCGATTGGCGCGATTCGCAGTGAGCGGGACCTGCTGGAGGCAATCGTCTTCCCAAGTGAGTCCATTGCTCGTTACCACGAGATCGTGAACGTCCTGACAAACGAAGGAAAGGCAGTGTCCGGCCTGCTGGTGAAGGAATCTGTGGACAAGATGTTCCTCTCGTCGGCACAAGGAGTCGTGAAATCGGTAGCGTTTCAGGATATCGAACAGGCAAGGTACTCGGACGTCTCGTTGATGCCGGAAGGGCTGGACAAACTTCTAAAACCGGAAGAGATCGCGGATCTTGTGGCTTTTCTAAGAGAGTCAAAGCCACAAGGACCGTAGGGTGGGCAATGCCCACCCTACTTTCTTCGGGTTTCCATTCGAGGTTTTCGCACGGCTCGTAATCTCACAAGACAGGAAAAGACGCAATGAATCAACCTGAGGAACAGAACTCCGACCTTAGCCGCCGCGACCTGCTAAAGGGCGCCGCCGCTGGCGGCCTGGCTTTGACGGCTGGTGTCCAGGGTACTCCCCAGGCAGCTGCTGCGGCGTCGACGGATGAGAACCGGATCCGTAAAGAGAACGCCAGGCTCGGCACGCGCGAATGGCTGCTCACGAAGACGCAGACCGTCCCCGGAAAGATCAATAGCAACCTGCTGAACGGACGCAGCCAGGTGATCGAGGGCTACTGTTCCGCGAACAGCGTGCGGGCCGGTGAGACGTTGCGGATCATGGTGAGCACGAACCCGATCTCGGATTTCAAGCTGGAGATCTTTCGCACCGGTTACTACAACGGCGATGGGGCCCGGCTTGTGAAATCTTTTGATTCGCTCAAAGGCGTTACGCAGCCCGACCCGCCCGTTGGTGAAAACTATGTGCGTGAATGCCAATGGGAGCCCTCGGTGGAATTTGAGATCCCCGGCGATTGGCTCAGCGGTGTTTACCTGGGCAAGCTGACAGCCAGGGCCAGCGGGGTACAAAGCTACATCATCTTCATCGTCCGCGACGACCGCCCCTGCGACCTGCTGTTTCAGTGCAGTGAGCTGACGTGGACCGCCTACAATCGATGGCCGATCGATTACTCGATTTACACACCGCACGACGGGCGTGCCACCACGGCGTCGCCCAGCGGCACGGTCAGCTTCGATCGCCCCTATGCCTTGTTCACTCACCCCGTCAACAAGCACAAGAAATCAGGAGGCTCGGGTGAATTCCTGCCATGGGAATTCCCCTTGTCGTTTTGGCTGGAGCGCCACGGTTACGATGTCTCGTACATATCGAACATCGACACGCATTCGGATCCCGCGGGCTTGCTTCGCACGAAGGGTTTCATCTCGGTGGGGCACGATGAGTACTGGACGGTGGATATGTACGACAACGTGATGAAAGCGCGCGATGAAGGTGTGAACCTGGCGTTCCTGAGCGCCAATGCCGTCTTGTGTGTCGTGCCGCTCAACCCCTCCAGCAGCGGCCAGTCTTACCGCACCACTCGCCGGGAAGGTTGGTTCTTTCCGGAATCCCCCGAAACCAGGCGCCGAATGGGCACGGAATCGCCTTTCGAGAAAGGGTTTAAGCCTGCCTTGGGGCGGGACGGCGCCCTATTGATGGGAAATCGGACGACTCCTCCGGTCATGGGATCCGGCGATTGGACCTGCGCCATTCCGGAGCACTGGCTCTTTGAGGGGACCGGGATGAAGAAAGGCGATTCGGTTGAAGGCCTGGTTGGCTGGGAGTGGCACGGCGCGCCGATGATGAGCCTGCCCGGAATGAAGGTCGTTGCTGAAGGCGAAACCCGGATCAACGGCAAGAGACCCGGCCATTACACCGCCACGATCTACGACGGCCCCAAAGGCAACATCGTGTTCAACGCCGCCACCATCTGGTGGGCCAATGGCTTGTCCAGTCCGCCGGGACACGTGAATCCGGCCAGGCATGGCGTCGCTCAACAAGGAGTAGACGAGCGCGTTCAGCAAATCACCCACAACCTGTTTCAACGGATGATTTCCTGAAGTATTTGGCCCGCTGCTTAGCCACTGACAACCTGTTGAAACCCGAACGAGTCTGAGTCTTATGTGTGCCACTGGCTCTGCCAGTGTTGTGTTTCATGCGACCTCATGATTCCGGAAATCACTGGCGGAGCCAGTGGCACACTTTTTCAACAGGCGGCTACAAAAACATGAACGAATCAGACGGCCTCCGTGTATTGATCAACATGTAAGTTCGGTTGTGGTCATAGAAGCTGAATAAAGGATCTGAAAATAAAACAACGACATTATTCCTGTCCGTTTTCCTGTTTTGCGCAATGGGCCAGGGCAGTGAAGGAAAAGACATCGGCCATCCGCTAACGGCCCGAGTTATGGTGAACCGGATTTGGCAGCACCACTTTGGCATTGGACTGGTGGGGACGCCGTCGGATTTTGGAAAAATGGGAGCACTGCCTTCCCATCCGGAACTGCTCGATTGGCTCGCCAACGACTTCGTTGATCATGGATGGTCGATCAAACACCTGCACCGGCGGATCGTAACCTCACAAACCTATCGGCAATCGAGCCGTCCTCGGCCATCGGCGCTCGAAGTCGATGCCGATTGTGGGCAGTTGTGGCGATTCGAGATACCATTCTTAAAGTCAGCGGAAAATTGAACCTGAAGGCTGGCGGACCGGGATTTGATTTCTTGAATCAACGAGGAGGGTTGTCGGACTACACGGCGCATCAAACGTTTGACCAGCCGGGCTGGCCGCGAATGATCTATGCCCACAAAATCCGGATGCAGTCAGTCGACATTTTCGGAGCTTTTGACTGTCCGGACGGGGGTCAGATGAAACCGCGCCGGACTCGCTCCATCACGCCACTGCAATCGTTGAGTCTGCTGAACAGTCCCTTTGCAAATCGCCAGGCAGGTTTTTTTGCCGATCGAATTCGCGGTTTGTCAAATGATGATTTTCAGCAACAGATCGATCACGCGTTCCGGATCGCGTTTTCTCGCTTACCCAATCCAGAAGAGCAAATCCTGATGGTCGCCCTGGCTCAAGAGCACGGTCTCCCGCACGTTTGCAGAGCGATTTTCAACACCAGTGAGTTTGTGTTTTTTCAATGAGCACGACACAAACCCTACCAATTGGCGCCGCTGTCAATCGCAGACAATGTCTCTCCCGAGGTTTGTCGGGACTGTCGAGCATAGCGTTGGCTACCCTGCTGGTGGAAGAATCGTCAGCGGAAACACCGCAAGTCGATCCCGCCCGGCCGTACGCTCCTCGGCCTTCACACTTCACTCCAAAGGCCAGAAACGTCATCGTCGTTTTTTGCTCCGGAGCGCTCAGCCATGTCGACACGTTTGACTACAAGCCGGAGTTAATTCGTCGGCACGGTCAGCCGCTGCCAGGCAACGAGAAACTTGTCTCCTTTCAAGGTCCCAATGGAAATCTGACTCAGCCGCTGTGGAAATTTCGTCCACGTGGAGACTCCGGAAAGATGACTTCCGATCTGTTACCGCAGATTGGATCGCGCGCCGATGATATCGCTTTCATCCATTCGCTAACTAACACATCGAACACACACGGACCGGCAGAAAATGTGATGAATACGGGATTCGCGTTTGACGGTTTCCCCAGTATGGGAGCCTGGGGTTGCTTTGCCATGGGCAGCGAGAATCAGAACCTGCCGACGTTCGTCGCGCTGGAAGACCCGCGAGGGATGCCGCAGTCGGGACCCAACAACTGGGCAAACGGTTTTCTTCCCGCTGCCTTTCAGGGAACACCGTTCAGCAGTACCAAGAGGGTGCAATTTCTAAATCGGCCGAGCGGCATCTCGACGAAAACCGACCGGGCCGCTCGCGACGCTATTCGCTTCCTGGACCAGCAACAGCAGGAACGATTTCCAGGTGACCAGAATCTGTCAGCCAGGATGGCCAGTTACGAATTGGCCGCGCGGATGCAGCTGTCAGTACCCGAAGTCGCCAATCTAAACGAGGAGCCGGAACACATCCGTCGGTTGTACGGAGCGAACAGCGCCAACGAAAACAAGGCAGCGTTCGCAAACAATTGCATTCTGGCGCGTCGGTTGGTTGAAAACGGAGTCCGCTTTGTGCAGTTGTTCAATGGAGCCTATGCTTCCGGCGGCCGGATCAACTGGGATGGTCACAGCCAACTGAAGTCACAGTACGACGTGCATGGAGAGATTCTCGATCAACCGGTTGCCGGCCTGTTGACGGATTTGAAGCAACGGGGACTGCTCGATTCAACTCTGGTTGTCTTTGCGACCGAGTTTGGTCGTATGCCCATGTTTCAGGCGGGCACTTACGGACGCGATCACAACCCGCATGGTTTCACCTGTTGGTTGGCCGGAGCTGGAGTGAAACCGGGTTGCAGCTATGGCGCGACTGACGAGTTTGGGTTTCGTGCCCAGCAGAACATCGCCACCGCTCACGACTTCCATGCGACCATCCTGCACCTGCTGGGTCTCGACCATGAACGACTCACGCTCTATCACGACGGCATTCAGCGACGGCTGACCAATGTGCACGGACACGTCATTCGAGAGATACTGAGCTGATTCGCTGTCGCAGCGAAAGCCGTTGTTGCTTGTACCGCGTCCCCATTGACTCTCCATCACGATGAAAACAGCCGACAGCCAATACCTGCAGTGGTCGTTGATCCCTGGGATGGGCGAATCGCGCGAGCAGGCTCTCGACCGTCTGCGCGACGAGGCGGTGAGGGTTGGGGCTGACGCTGTCGTCGGGTGTCGATTCACAACGTCGATGATCACTCAGGGAGCGTCAGAAATCCTTGCTTATGGGACGGGGGTCAAGCTGGCTGACGAATAGAATCTGCAACAAGACGTCTGATTCAGCGCCAACTCTGGCGCCGTGGGCTATGGATTTTTCAGATGTTGCGCAAAGAATTCGTCTGCCACTTCGGTCATCTGGTCGAACCAGACCTGCTTACCCAGAAACGGGTGCGGCGCGTCTTTGATGACGGTGAGATCAGACTGCAGGCCCAGGCCCTTCATTCTCGCTCGAAATGAATCTGCGTGTGTGCTGGGGTCATCGGTTTCGCCCGAGAGGAACCAGCAGGGTGGGTCATTCTTATCAAGATGCTGCATTGGCGATGCAAGGCGATAGGTTTCCGGCTGGTCCTGTTGAGAACCACTGAGAAACTGTCGCCAGATCCGGCCACGATCTTCCGCCTTTGAAATATCCCGAGTGCGCTGCGACAGCAGATCCGTCTGTGCGCCCATCGGCACGGCCGCCTGAATTCTGCTGCTGAAGTCGGCGTTGCCACCGTTACCCTCAAGTTCCTTCACGCCAGCCGACGTCGCCAGCAGCGCCGTCAGGTGTCCACCGGCAGACAGGCCGATGGCACCGATGTTTGCGGAATCGATGCCGTATTCCTTTGCGTTCGCTCGCAGAAACCTGACCGCCGCCTTGCAATCGTGGATCGCCGCCGGGAACGGCGCTTCACCGCTCAGGCGATACGAAATTGTCGCTGCGACAAAGCCTCGCGCAGCCAGCGCCTGAGCGACTTTTTCGTGACTCGTTCGATTTCCGTTCGCCCAGCCACCGCCATGAATGCACACCACCGCAGGCAGTGCGCCCCAGGTATTCTTTGGCCGATAGATGTCCATTTCCAGTGTGCGATCGCCATAGCGCGCGTATGTAACATCAAGCTTCGCATCCAGACCATCCAGTGTCGCCTGTGAGATTTCCGTTCGTCCGTCCGCTCGAACCTGCCGCGGAGCTTCGCCTGCCTGTCGAGTGTCCAGCCGCATTTCTTCCTGGAACAGCACTGCCATGCCGCGCAGTTTCCGAGAGATGTCACGATTGCGCACCAGTTCGTATTCCCCGGGATCTTTCGCAAGATCGTACAGCTCAGGACTCGGGTTCAGATTCAGTTTCCAGTTGCGCCAGCGGACAGCGACTAGAGCCCCCTGGCTGCCGTGGTAGAAAAACGCGTCGTTGTATTCGTGTCGTTTGATCAATGGAGCCCATTCGCCCGGCGGATCCCACCGGCGCCGCAGCGGCACAGTGGCGTTGAGCGATTTTTTCAGCCCCGGCGCCGGCACGAATTTGCTCTCACCCTTCAGCAGCGGGCTGATGTCGCGTCCGTCAATCACGCGTCCTTTCGGAACCTCAATGCCGGCGAACGTGGCGAGTGTCGGATACCAGTCCATGGCCCGCACTACGGCTGCCGATTCTGCGCCGGCCTGCAAACCCAGCCCCGGTCCCCACGCGATTGCCGGTACTCGAATGCCGCCTTCGTACGTGGAAAGCTTGCGTCCGCGAATCTTCTGTTCCGGCGTGCGTCCGGGACCGCGGCCGTTATCTGACGCGTAGATGACGATTGTGGTGTCGTCGATGTTCAACCGTTCCAGCGAATCGAAAATACGTCCGACGTTGTGATCGAGTTCCTGAATGGCATCCCCGTATTCGCCCCAGTTTGAGCTGCCTTTGAATTCGTCGCTCACACCAAGCGGGTTGTGCAGCATCGTGTGCGGCAGGTACAGAAAGAACGGACCCTCTTTGTTCTTCTCGATGAATTCAATCGCTTCGTCGGTGTAGACCTTGGTCAGTTCCGCCGGATCGGCCGGACGCTTCACGACATCGCCGTTCCGCATCAGCGGCACGCCGCCTTTGTCTTCGAAATAGACGATCTCAACCGGATCAAGATTATGCAGCAGGCCAAAATATTGGTCGAAACCCTGATTGTGCGGCAGAAACGGTTCGTGAAATCCGAGATGCCATTTGCCGATGCAGGCAGTCGCATATCCGTTGTCTTTAAACAGTTCGGCCATCGTCAGCTCGTCGGGATGAATGCCACTTTGCGAATCGGCGCGATGCACCCAAATATGATTGCCAACCCGCCGAGGGTAACACCCGGTCAACAGTCCCGCGCGCGACGGGCTGCAGATAGGAGCGGCGGCGTAGTAGTCCGTAAACCGGGTTCCGGCATTCCCCATCGCGTCGATCCGCGGCGTCTTGACTTCGGTTGCTCCGTAACAACTCAGATCGTAGTAACCCTGATCGTCCACGAAGATAAAGACAATGTTTGGACGGGATGCGGCGCAGGCGCATCCCGCATTGACTGTGACCTGCAACACGATCGCCAAAATCAGGCACACAGAATATTTCATCGTGACTTTCACTTATGTCTCACACCAACAAGGGCTGGATGAAAGGGTAGACGTGACGGGTTCATAACCCGCGATAGACAGTCTACTGGTTTTGCCGTGATGTTCCAGGTGCCGGCCGACGAAGGTTTCGCACGCAGCTGTTTACTTGCGCCGGAACGAATCGTGGGTTGTGATGGCAAGGATGGCAGATCGGAGCGGGAAGTCTTCCGCTTCGATCCGCCCGTAGACGTCGTTGATGAACGCTTCGTCCTGGACTCCGGTTTCGCGGCCCATGGAGTACGAAATCAGTTTGGAAAGAATACTTTTCAGAATGACATCTCTGTCTTCCATCAGGACCCGCTTCAGCGACTTCATGGAATTCAGCTGCCGACCGTCGACCAGCGTCGCTGCAGCATCGATCGGAGCACTGGTTGATTCAAATGTGCCTTTGGTGTTGGCATTGCTCACCACGTCGATATGGCTGTAGTCTTCACGTGATCGTCCGATGGGGTCGTAGTGCTCAAGTGCCAGGCCCAGCGGATCGATCCTGGAATGGCATCGCTGACATGTTTCAACGTTCTGGTGTTTTGCCATGACCTCTTTCAGAGTCCTGGCGCCACGAACATCCGGTTCCTCAAATTTCAGATTCGCCGGCGGTTCAATTTTCTCTCCGTAGATGTTCTTAAGAATCCATGCTCCGCGTTGAATGGGCGACGTTTCGAAAGCACTGGAAGTCAGTTTCAGAAAACCGGCCTGTCCGACTAATCCGCCGCGTTCACTGTCATTGGAAAGTTTCACCGGACGGAATTCGCTGCCCGTGATTCCTTTGATTCCATAAAACCTGGCAGAGAAATCGTTCACCATCATGAAATCTGAATCGATAAAGTTCCGCATGCTGAGATTGTTGGAAAGAATCTCAGTAAAGAAAGCTTTGGCCTCCCGCGCAACCGCATCCATTTGTAAGGCGGTGACACCTTTGTACACGCGCAAATCAGGTGATACATCGTCGATCCTGTCTGTCAGCAGCCACTGCCTGGTGAAATCTTCACAGAAACGATCCACCTTCGGGTGATCCAGCATGCGGACGACTTGTTCTTCAATCGCTTCCCTTGATTGCAGGTTGCCCGTTTTCGCGGCTTGCAGCAAAGCTCCATCCGGCGCCGAGTTCCAAAGAAAATACGACAGGCGATGGGCCAGCGACAAATCACTCAACGTGGATTCTTCGTGTTTGTGCAGGAACCAGGGCGAGCTGAGAATGGCGGTGATCAGGGTGCGGGCCGCGGCCTTAATGTCGCCTCCCGTCATCATTCGGTTGCGGGCGAGTTGTTTGAATTCCTCGACATCAGCGGCCGGAAGTTCGCGTGCGGATAACAACGTGATCAAATGTTCTGTGAGGTCATCTACACTGGATTCACGGCCCGCGAATATTTTCTTCTGCGCCGGAGTTGGCCATTCTTCGTGGATCGGTCCCGTCACTGTGACTTTCGTAAAGAAAAGTTTCGGCCCTAAGTATTTCTTTGGCGCATTCGCTGCGTTCCATGTCTTCGCGCTGTCAAAGGTAAAGGCGACATGACTGCCCTTTCTCAGCAGCAGATCAACAGCGAATGAAGTTGCCGAGTTTGGCAGAATCAGCCTTTTGATCTTCTTGAAGTTCGTGGGATAGCTAGGATCGCCAAGGTTGATCCCAATGGTCTGGTCTTCTTCAGAATTGGCGATCGTCACTTGTGCTTCGAAACGATAACGCCCGAATTTCGGGATCCGAAACAGGTCGTCGTTATCGTCAGATGTGGAAAAGTGAAGATTGCTGCGCCACGGGTAGAAGGTGGACAGGACTCGCGCCGTCTCTGTCTGGTAGTCCCCCCTGTTTGTTCCGCGAAGTTTTCCGGACCAAACACCCACTGCTGCTGCTGAGGTTTCCCGTCCAGGACCACGCGATCGGCAACAAACCGTGCCGCGTTCAAATACGACTGCACCTGGTACGGCGACATTCGGTGGGATTCGCCCAGCTTGTTGAACCCGTCCTTGTTGCGATCTTCAGGCAGCAGATCCGTCAGATCGAAATCGGTGTCGAACAGATCGTTGATCCGGTTGGCGTATTCCTCCCGCGTCAGCCGCTTTATCAGACTGGGCACAGCCTGCTTCAGCAGCTTGCCTTTCAGAGTCTTAACAATCTGAGTTCGAATTTCTGCTGGTGGTTGTTCTTGCTCAGGTGGCGGCATTTCTCCGGCATCCAGAACGCTGACCAGTGCTGTTAAACGCACTGTGTTGGAAAAAAATGGTTCATCAATCCGGTCGAGCCGTATTTCGCCCTGCTGTTTTTCTGAGCCATGGCACTTGATGCAATACTGACGGAAAAACTGCGGGTCCGGTTCGGTGGCGGCAGCAAGAAGTCGTGGCAGAAGCAGGACGATGATCGCGAACGCAGTTTTACTCATGTGAAGGGCTGTCCGAATTCGCGGCGCCAGATCAGGAGGGGCGAATCCTGTTGAGGTTGCGCCGATCAGGACAGCGTCAGAGTTGCGTTGCTTTCCCCAAACCTGTCCATTTCGATGCCCAGTTCCTGCAGGATAGAAAGATAAAGGTTGCAGATCGGAATGTCTTTCTGCGTTTCGTGCTGAAACTTCTTCACGGAACGATTCACATACAGCGCGGGCAGATCATCAAAAGTATGAGCGCTGGCATTCCCCATCGACGCGGTCACCAGAGTCGACGTTTCGTCGAACAGAGAGTTGCCGCCGGTCATGCTTTTCTGTTTCATGGCCGTAAGAGTATTGCCAATCTTTCGCATGATCATGTTTTCCATCACCAGCAAGTCGGTGACGGTCTCCTCTTTTCTGCTGTGATGAGAAAACAGGTGATAGTTGCCCGCGATATTGTCCTGAGAAAAATCTTCCCAGAACGGAATCTGCAACGTGACCACTCGAGTTGAGTCTGTTTCCAGTGTCAGCAGCGAAAGGTCGAGCATGACCTGCAGATAGTCTTCGACGGAACGGCTGGAAAACGGAGGCAGTGTGTAATCCGTTTTTGGTTTTTCTTTATCGTTCCAGATCGTCCTCTTGCGCACGGACTTTTCCACATCTCTGACGGACGCAAAATATTCGTCAACCTTTTCTCGATCACGTCGCGAGAGGTTCTTCGACATGGATCCGGCCTGTTTATAAGCCAGGTCGAGAATGCTCTTCTCTTCCGCAAGGATGCGTTTTTGTGCAGCGTGGTTTTCGTCGACCCCGAAAAGCAGATTGAAGATGCGTTCCGGAGAATCCATCTGGTGCACCGGCAGCCCGTTTCGGTCCCAGCACACCTGAGAGAAATTGAGGTTTTGCCCGGCCTGAAAGGCCAATGCGTTGAATCGCGTTTCGCGTCCAAGGAACTCGGCCGCCTGTTGATCAAACGAAATCCGATTCTTGCGCCGCAGAGTGTTGAAGTAACCGGAAAGGACTCCCACACATGGCGTATGGCCGCGTCCCAGTTGCACGCCGGGATTGCCGAATCCACTGAAGATCTTCAGGCTGTCCTGATGCGCGTCCAGATTCTTCAGCAGCACAGGATCCGCTTGATCGGGCAGCAAAGCAGGCTGATAAAATCCCAGGTGGTTGACGACGGTGAACAGACGCTTGACCGGCCGCGAAGGTGTCTGCCCCAGGCTTTCGAGTTGTGGCAGCAGAAAGGAGAGGCCTGCTGTTTTGATAAATGTTCTTCTGTTCACGATGTCCACTTCTGCGTTTGCCGTGCTTCTGATCTGCTGATGGGGCAAGCCACTCGTTGAGAGTAAAGCAAAAGACCCGATGAATCAACGTTCAAGTGCAGCGTTACCCGTCCAAGCCGTTTGTCGTTAGAGCAGTTTTCGAATACATGTAGCATGTTCGGGCTCGTGGGAAGCTCACATGGCAGGCGGGAAACTGTCGTTCGCGGCCACAAGTCAGCGTCAAACGCTGTAGCGGCGAACCGAATGACGTTAACAGTATTGCGGACAAACGAACACTGGTGGTGCATCATGTGCAATCATAGTTCGTGGATCTGGTGTCATTACTTTCGGGCAGAACCGGGCTCAAAGCGTTCGTCCGAAAATACATCGCCTGATGGGGACTCGGGCAGCGTTGCCTTCCAGTTGTCGATCTTCTGCATCAGTTGCCTGACGATTGCGGGTTTCTGGTCGTGCAGATTGATCTTCTCGAAGGGGTCAGCGGTGATGTCGTATAGCTCTGAGTACGTCGTGTCGCGGTTGGCGAGAAGTTTCCAGTTCTCATGCACAATGGCCCAGGACACCCAGTGATAGGGCCGCGACTTTCGAATTGGCCACGAAGACTGCATCTTCCAGAACAACGGCTTGCTTCGCGTGGTCGTTGGTTTGCCCAGCAGCGTGGCAACCTGACTGACGCCGTCTGCGCGATAGTCGGCCGGCAGTTTTGCACCGGCGATTTCGCAGAATGTCGGCAGCAGATCGACTGCCGACAGCATGGACGTGTTGTCGACCTTGCCGGCCGCGATCCTGCCCGGCCATCGAGCGATAAAGGGAACTCCGACGCCGCCTTCGAACAGTGCCGACTTGTAGCCTTTGCGACCGCCGGTGATCCCGCGAGCTCCTGCGATTCCGTAGCCCGCACCTGTCGCGGTGTCGTGCATCAGTTTCAGCTCAGTCGGTCCGGTTGCTCGAGCCGGGCCGTTGTCCGAACTGAAGATCACCAGCGTGTTGTCAGTCAGCTTAAGCCGATCGAGCGCATCCAACACTTCACCAATGCGGTCGTCAGCATGGGACAGCACAGACGCGTAAATATTGTCAGGTTCTTCGAGTTCCCGGAATCGCCAGCGATATTTGGGGACGGTGTGAAACGGCGTGTGAGGCTCGTGCATCCAGAGGTTGATGAAGAACGGCTTTTTCTGGTGATGCCTCTTTTCAATAAAGGCGATGGCATTGACGGCGTCTTCGTGGACGGGCATCTGTTCTCCCGCACAATTGAAGGCCCCGTATTCGTCGTAGCCGTACTTGCCGGGCAGCGGTGAGTCCGGAATCATGTTGTTCGACAGATGCCACTTGCCGAAGTGCGCCGTCGCGTAACCTGACTGTTGAAGAAACGCCGGCAGCAGCGGAGCCTGGGGACTCAGCCAGTCGGGCATATTGCGTTTGGCGTTGCTGGGAACCCATGCGAAGTGGCCGTCGATATTGTATCGAGCGGGAAAGTGACCGGTCATGACCGCCGTGCGACTGGGCGAACAGACTCCGCTGGCAACGGTAAAGCGATGAAAATCCGTTCCTTCTTTCGCCAGCCGGTCGATGTTTGGAGTCTTCACGTACGGATGACCGTGGCAACTCAAGTCTCCCCAGCCCCAGTCATCGGCAAAGATAAAGACGATGTTCGGCTTGTCGATGGAGTGTGCTGTTGGTGCGGTACGGGCTGCAATTGCCAGAAACACACAAGTGAGTATGACGGTCGGCTTGTTATTCATCTTTGTTGTCCAGCAGATGGTTGCGATGTTTTGAAATATAGTCGGCCGGCAAAGGCGAAGCGCCACTGCAGCAATTCTGTTTGTCGGAATCCAAAAGAAAACGACGGTTGCCCGAATAGCGGACGACGCCGTCGTGACGGAGTCCTGAAGCAGAAACCACTACGCTACGCCTACGCTGCTTTACTCAATCTGCATTCGGATGGCTGAGCGATGATTTGGTAGTTTCGACAAACCTGGCTCAGGCACGCCCACCTGAACGCGCTGGCATCATGATGTTGCGCTGCGCGACTTTATGATTTCTGATGACATGAAGATCCGAATGACGACGCAAACCAACCCGCGGCAGCCTGCCTGGTCGAAGCGGCTGCGTATTGAGTTCGTCCGGCTGATCGCTGCTCCAGCAATCAGCTCATTTAGACTCATGCTGAATACCGCATCCGCGCCGACTTTTTGGTGGTTTGAATTCCTTCACGGCAATTTGAAACTGCGATCGCCAGCGAAACATGTGTCGACAATTTGTCAGTCGAGTTGTGGCGAAAAATCAAGGTTTGTTGCGTCGCCGGTTACGGACTCAGGACGGTTCGTTCGCGGTCAGTTTGAGCTACTGTTTCTTAGTCCGAGTGCTGTTTGTTGTTGCGTCCAAATCGAGGGCACAAACGGGGCGATCTCGCGAGCGAAAACTGCCCTCGATCGATGCGACCGATACGCCAGACGGGTGTTGCGTTCATTCTCTTTGGCATCGCTGATGCCGGAGAGATTCAGTCATACTTGATCGCGTCGCAGGGGTGGCTCAGTCAGCCTGCAGGCAAAACTCAAACGGTGGCTGGACTTCTGATCGACACTGCCGTTTCAGTTTGGCAGAGAATTCCGGCCAGCACTACCGCTGGCTGGTGATTGGTACAGTCATTCACAGGTGCGGTGTGGCATCCACGAAATGGGCGAAATGGAACTTTCGCAGACAGCGCGGTGCTGTGGCAGCGGACGAGCGTCTGATTGAGATTCACTATCGCTCATGACGGTTGAGTGCCGACCGCGACATCGCTTGCTCTGTCGTTACCTAATTCTGAGATGCCGTAGCACTGATCACAGTTTTCAGTATTTTAAGAGTACCTGCATCCCGCCGCTTGGTACCATCGCGGGCTCCGATCGACTAACGTTTGAGCGAACACCACCATTTCATTGCGAGACTACAAATGAAGCGAAACAAGAGGAGTCATTCACGATGACTCGACAACAATTCTGCGGCGGTCGTCGCAATCAACTGACATTCAACCGGAAACGCCTGACTTCGATCGCAGCAAGTCGTCGTGGCGGATTCACACTCATCGAACTCCTGGTCGTCATTGCGATTATCGCAATACTGATCGCTTTGCTTCTGCCCGCCGTGCAGATGGCGAGGGAGGCTGCACGGCGAACTTCCTGTAAGAACAACATGAGACAGATCGGCCTTGGACTGCACAATTTCGAAGCGACCTACGGTGTGCTGCCGAATGCGGGACAGGCAAAACGAGGTGGTAACGGGCCTAACGCTGGACAGAACGTGTTTTTCACTGAGAAAGGTGAACTGGAAAGTCTGGGGGATGCGTCACATTCATTCCAAATGCATATTTTGCCGTACATAGAAGAGGCCAACGTGTACGAGCTGTTTAATGTTGAATATCGCTACGATTTTCCCGATATGTCGCCCGAAGCGCCGACCAATTCGCAGGCGGCCAGGACGGTGATTTCAACCTACCTGTGCCCGTCAACTCCACGCAGTTCGGAAGCCGATCAGGAAGGATTCGGGGTTACCGACTATTCTGCTCCGGTCACTGTTCGACCGGGGCTCAGCGGCCTCGCCAGTCAGCCGCGTTACAAGTGTTCTCTTAACGGAGATTCGACACGGAAACTGGCGCGAATCACTGACGGAACCAGCAATACCGTTGCGGTTGCAGAAGACGCTGGTCGTGCCGACATTCCGACAGGGGGGGTCATGGTCGTCAAGCCGGAAGTGATGGACGATGGGACGCCCGTGGATCGCAGGTCATGGGCCTGGGCTGACCCGGACAACGCCTTCAACGTGGATCGTCTGGTTAACAACAACAAGACGCCCACCGGTGGACCGCCGGACTGCACCTGGGATATCGTCAACTGCGGACCCAACGAAGAGACGTTCAGCTTTCATCCGGGAGGCGCGCACGTGACTCTTTGTGACGGCAGCGTTCAGTTTGTCGGCGAAAGCATTGATGCTCGCGTCTTCACTGCGATCATGAGCCCCGATGGCGGAGAAACGGAAGGGTTTTGAGGTGGCAGGGAGGACGCCGAAAGTCGAGCGGCAGAGGAGAGATCAGGGAGACGCAGCTTAGTATCCGGGAAGGAGTCGCGTATACGCTCAAGCCGCCCCCGTATTCCTGGGTGTGTCTTCGTGGTCGAGTTGTTGCGCGGTTGCAATTTCTTTGGACTCTTCATCATGCTTGTTGAAGAATCGGTGCAGCAACGCGTTCTCAACGCTGGCTGCGGCGGAGCCTGCCGGCGCATTCTTTCGGCGCATTCTGCCCGTGCCTTCGTGGATTGGCATCTCATCAGCATCGAAAGGGACTCTGGCAATCTCCACCCGATCTCCTCCGTCATCCACACGATACACGGCCAGGGGCGACTTCTATCTGTCACTCTGCCGGATTCGCCCCTTTGATCGCTCTGATCGTGGAAACTCATACCCTTTTCGACGCACGGAATTCCTGTCATCAAGGCCAAACGCATTCGGCGGGGGCCGCCGCCAGGATCTGTCGACGAGCAACGACAGTCGGCTAAATAGTCGGATCTTCACGTAGAACGATGACAAGTTTCATCAACACGGTGTCTGCCCGCCAATCTTCCATGGGTTGCTTCGCGTTCGAAGTAGCCGAGTCTTATCGAAACGGCGCGAGTTCCCGAAGCACATCTTCGTAGACTCCACGTAGCCTACTGATTTCGGCTTCCGAAACACCTTCCACGAGATCACGCCTCGGCAGGAATGGCTTCACATTATGTAACGAATCATGCCAGCTCGATCGATGTTCAACGATGACCTTCGGTTGCTCAAACTGGTCTGCGGCGATATCGACCACTAAGTCACCCGCCTGTACCCAAACATGGGTTGCAAGGTCGTCGCCGCGATCATCATGAACGGTGCCGAGCATTCTGCGGAGTCGCTCGGCGCCAGCCTCCGAGAGCTCGAGCAGCAGAAGATTGGCCGCGAAGTTACAACAATTCTCGGGAAACCTTGGGAGCCACTTAACGCTGGCATTGCCACTCTTTGCTCTCTCAATTGTTGCTCGAAGGTTGCGTGCAGTCTCGAGGATCTGGATAGACATTGTTTCGTTGAGTAACTCGCTGAGAAATTGATACTGGCGGAACTGATTTGCAGAATCGCATGGCATGGGATTCGGAAGCCATCACACGAATCTCTACAGCTTAACTCGTCACGCACTCGCAGAACAGTCGTGAAAACTCGTTGCCTCAGGAGATCGCGTCCCACACTTTGTTCGGCACCAAACCTGTTGTCCCAAGAACACGCCCCACCGTTTCTTGACCGACACCACGCGCCCTGGATTCCCATACGTTTTCCAACGCACGAATTCCGCGTCATCTGGTCCATACGTTTTTTGGAATTCACTGCCATTTGGCGAGACATGCCTGATCGAGCAGAAGCGTCGAATCTGCAGCGTGATGAGACCAACGTTAGCTTCAACAGTGTTCCTGGCCGGCTTCTAATCATCCCCGACGCACTTCGGCATGCGGACGCTGCCTACCAGTTGCACCCCTGGAATTAACGGTTTTTCCTTGTAGACTGGTGACCTGCCCCCACGGATGGTGCCAGATCCTAACTCGGACCTGGCGTAAACTTTATTGCTGATAGCACGGCTTCCGGCGCTGGCGGCCGGTAGTCCAAAGAACTGTGAGGACGAACCACATTGTAATGACGTCTCCAGCGTTCTGTCA
>JAQWLN010000106.1 GCA_029247265.1 Fuerstiella sp. | reverse complement strand
GTGACATCGTGGCGGGGATCCGGTCGGAAGCCGCTGGGCTGGAAATTGGAGTCCGCGTCAGTATTTTTGATTTCGTTCCGTTCGAACCAACGGACCGGGAGGAACGCATCGGCGTTCCGTCAGCCGGTTCGCCCTACCATTATGCGTTTGGGGGTGATGGAACAGGCCAGGGAATTGATCTGGATGAACCGTCAAAGTTCGTGCAGCTGCTGGAAGAACTTGGCATCGACCTGCTGTGTACCACGGCAGGCAGCCCGTACTACAACCCACACGTGCAGCGACCGGCCATCTTTCCGCCGTCCGATGGCTACCTGCCCCCGGAGGACCCACTGGTTGGAGTCCATCGACAGCTTCAAGCCACGGCCGACTTGAAGCGGCAGCATCCGGGGATGATCGTCATCGGCACGGGTTACTCATATCTTCAGGAATGGCTGCCGCATGTCGGCCAGGCCGCCGTGCAGCAGAATTGGGTGGATTCTGTCGGGCTGGGGCGGATGGTGCTGTCGTATCCGGAACTCCCCGCGGATGTGCTTGCCGGAACGCCGATGGCCCGTAAAAAAATCTGCCGCACATTCAGCGACTGCACGACCGCCCCTCGCAATGGAATCGTTTCCGGCTGTTATCCGCTCGACCCGTTTTACAAATCCATGCCGGAACGCGGAGAACTGCAGGCGGTCAAAGCCGGGGATTGAATCGGTCGCTGATCAGTCAGGCACGATTTACGACTTCGCGACCTTTTCGTCCGCATAGCTGCGACGGATGTAAAGTGGTTCCAGTGTGTTGGGATCGGCCAGTTGATCGTCTGCCAGCATCAGCCTGCCAATTTGAGCGACAGCAGCCGCGCCGGGAATCCAGAGCGATGAATCCACCAGCAGAGACGAGTCCGGAAACTGATCGCCAAACTTCGCCAATCCAGGTCCGGTCACATGCACACCGCGTTCAGCAGTCTGCGCAACGACTGTTGCGATCGCCTCGATGCGGATCTCACCATCTGCCACGAATGATTCTGACGCTGGGGCCCACGAATATTCGTTCACAAAAACTTCACTGCGTTGCGCGTCGCTGATGACGGCAATGTTCTGAATGCCGTCAGCGGTCTGTTGTGCAACCGCGCGCAGAGTATCGACGGCCACCAGTTTTGCAGCGTTGGCCCATGCAAATGTTTTCGCAAACACCACGCCGACTCGCAGTCCCGTAAAACTGCCCGGACCGACGCTGACGGCCACTGCGTCAATGTCCTGCGGAGCCAACTGCAATGACTTGAGTATGCGGTCCACCTGCAGTACCAGCGTCTGTGCGTGTCGACGACCTTCGGCGATCAGGGAACGTTCTTCCAGAATCCGGCGGTCGTCTGAGACCGCGATGGAGCCTTCGAGACCGGAAGTGTCAACGGCGAGGATCAGCACCTGAGTTCCTTGTGGGCAGTTTGCAGTCAACCCGTCGGTCTGGCGGACTCACGGGTGGCCGCCGAGCATTCAGGGAAATCTATTATGAATTCATCATGGCCGGCTGACCGCCGGTGTCCAGATGGCCCGTCATTTCGCCGGCATGATAGCTGCTGCGAACAAACGGCCCACTGGCAACCATGCGAAAACCGAGCTTGCGACACAAATCACCGATTTCATCGAACTCTTCCGGTGGCACGTAGCGGTCCACCGGCAGGTGATCATGCGTCGGCTGCAGATACTGCCCAAGAGTAATCATGTCGCAGCCCACCGCTCGCAGGTCGGCACAAACGTCCATCAGTTCGTCACGGGTTTCGCCAAGCCCAAGCATCAGTCCGCTTTTGGTGGGCATGTCCGGTGCTTCATCTTTGACCTGCTTCAGCAGATCCAGAGTCCGCTGATACTCGGCATTGCGACGTACACGATGGTACAGGCGTGGCACGGTTTCGGTGTTGTGGTTAAACACGTCGGGTTGGGCTTCGACCACTCGACTGATGGCTGCACGATTCCCCATGAAGTCCGGCGTCAGCACTTCGACTTCGGCCCCCGTCCTGTTTCGTACAGCCAGCACGGTCTCGTACCAGTGGTCGGCGCCGCCGTCGGGAAGGTCATCGCGCGTCACGGACGTGATCACGACATACTTCAGGCCCAGACGTTTCGCTGCCTCGGCAACTCTTTCCGGTTCATCGGTTTCAAGAGACGCCGTTTTCCCTTTCGGCACCGAACAGAATCCGCAGGGACGCGTACAGACGTTGCCGCCAATCATGAAGGTCGCCGTCTGCTGACTCCAGCACTCCGTCCGATTCGGACACTTCGCGCTTTCGCAAACGGTTTCCAGACGCAGGTCAGAAATAACGTCGTCAGTGTAGGCCATGCCTGGCTGCGGCAAAGGCCGCTTCAACCAGCGCGGCAGGCGGCGTCTGGGTGGTTCCGGCGACAGGTTGATGATGGGCAGACTGGTCATTGAGCTCGTTTTTTTTTTCAGTAGCAGGCGTGGTGCAGTTAAAACAAATTCCAGTGAGGCCCGCGACAACAAGCGGGGTCATCCGCACTGGCGGATCCAGTGGCAAACATCAGTACGGAACTTACTCCGTGCTAGCCTCTTTCATCGGCAGCAGACATCCGCTGAACTCTCTTGAGGAATGGATGGCCCGTGTGAATGTGATACTCCGGGTATCCCACATTTTCACAAGTGTGTTTGATCAGTGATGCTCGAACGTGAGCCATTATGGAAGGTCGCACGCGCTCGGCATTCAGTGAGGAAATGCGTTCACCGTGAATTCCGCGTCCGAACTGTCGAGCCTCATCCAGCCGCACGCTGACGTTCATGAAGGCCCCGAAGCAGGTCACTCTATCGTCAATCCCGATGCCGGTTTCGCAGACGAGACCGTGCCGCCCCGTGACGACATTCGGATCATCACCACTTCGTCGCGCGACCACTCGGGAATCGCGACACGTGTTAATGATCGCCTTCTGAAGACGCCAGCGAAACTCGTTTTCACCAAGTCCACATTCGTCAAGATTAACCACAACGTAAACTGCCAGTTGTCCGGGCTGATGCAGAATCGTACCACCCTTCCGCTGAACCCGATGTACCTCGATCAAACGAGCCTCAAGTTGCCGCTGGTCCACAGGCAGATCCAGCAGCGAACCATCCTGACCAACCGTGATCGTCGGGGGGTGTTCACAGATCAGGACTGCAGCACTCAACTGCCCCTGTCGCTTCACCTCGTGGACGATCAGTTTCTGCAGTGCCAGTACAGAGGGGACATCAACCAGCCCCAGAAGCCGCACCTCGGCTGCTTCGATGGTATTATTGGTGAAGGATTCCCAGTCGACTGTCATTGATTGAACGTTTCATGATGCCGCAAACCGACCGAACACGCATCGGATCGAATTTTCACAGTTTACCAGGTGCAAACCTCTGAAATACGTGAGGTTTGACCAGTTACCTTTACCATTGTTTCCGGGTACGGCGTGACATTTTGCGTTCATTCTAACAACGGCTGCAGGGCGGGACTACGCGTTTCAGGAATTGCACAAACTTCCTCGAAAACTTCGTCTGCTAATCGGGGCTGGCAGCCCATTTGGAACCCGATGCAACCATAAACCGTCACAAAAGCACAGCATTCGGAAGATCGGATTACCCGCAATAACAGGCTTTTTGCAACATCCGGGTTGCAGGTTACAATGGGTTTTGGCAACTTGTGAGCCGTCCCACGATACAGTGACATTGACCTGGTCATCTGTGCCATCTACGCGGAGTCGAATTACTCCTCTTCGCCGTTCATACGTTAGCAGATTTTCCTGTCGACACCGCGGAATGCGTCGGTGATGACGACCCAATCTTCGGAAGCTTTGTTTCACCTCTGGAGTCCGCATCAATGAAGGTAGTGTTGGAGCTGCAGGACCAGCCGTCAAACATAAAAAAAGTCACGATACGCCATGACATCGTGATCGGACGCGGTGCAGAATGCAATCTGCGACTCTCTGCTCCACAGGTCAGCCGGCGACACTGTTTCCTGCGAATCGGCACGGACGGTGCATATGTTTCAGATCTGGACAGTAGCAATGGTACGTATCTTGGTGGCAAGCGACTAAGTTCAGGAAGACGTTACACACTTAGTGACGGTGCAGTACTTGCCGTAGGCCCAGTCCGGTTTGTTGCAAGTGTGCGTTCTGAGGTCTCCGCGAACGAAGAATTGAATGTTCATGTTGCGGACAACCGGATTGAAGCAGACACCGGTTTGGCAGTGGACGATTCCGCAGACGACGTCAACCTCGTGGCCCCCGTCCCGGACGCGCCTGCTGATGAAGACCGCAGTATGCTGAATTTTGGGATCGAACAGGCTGGAGCAGCAGCGGACGAAGACGAACCAACAACTGACTACATGTCTGGAGACGGCATCGATGCTTCTGTCGCGGAAGCGGCCGGCACGTTGTTGCCTGGGCTGCCAGACCTGGGACATGCGGAAGAGCCAGAAACCGTCGCTGACGTCAACGGCGGATTGGAAATGGCCGACGAAGAGTCTTGCCTGAAGAATTTTCTTCAGGGACTGGACTGAGGGTGCCAGGGGTGCAATCAGCATCAGCCCATTTTGACGGCTTGCCAATCCAATCCGCTCCGCTGAAGCCGTTCTGCCTTGTTTGCCGGTTGCTGCGAAAACGTCGCTGAACGAATGATCGTCTTTTCGAAAGACATCATTGCGGGCCTGGCAGAGCCGACCGCGAATCCCAGTCCCCCCAGACTACCGGACCATTACCTCCGTGTTACGGCTGAATCGACTGTTTTGATAATGACGATGTTGTTCACGTGGCTACACGCCACCATAGCCAGCGATGGTGCTGCAACATGTAATGGAACTGCAGAGAACAACTCATGGAAAAACCTCAGACAGTCGAGCAGACCGAATCCGATCAGCCGCGTCTGAAACGTCGTCTGGGCCGTGGACTGAATGCGCTGCTTGGCAGTGGTCCCACCGAGCTTCCCGACGCGGCTCCCGCGATCAAACTGCACGCTCCGGAGCAGGATGAGGTCAGTGTTGAGCTGATTGAACGTAACCCATTTCAGCCACGTCGCGAATTTGAGCAGTCAGCGATTGATGAACTGGCAGAGAGCATTCGTAAGCACGGAGTGTTGCAACCTTTGCTGGTGCGCGCCGTAGGTGACAGTTATCAGCTGGTGGCCGGCGAACGACGCTGGCGAGCCTGTCAGCAGGTGGGCATGGAGTCTGTCCCCTGTAAAGTTGTCGAATTGGAAGACCAACAGGTCTGCGAAGCGGCAATCGAAGAAAACCTGAAACGGGAGGACCTGAACGTTGTCGAAAAGGCTCAGGCGTTTAAGGATTATCTCGCAGCATTTGGAGGAACAATCGAAGACCTCGCTCGCCAATTGAGCATGAATCGGTCCACTATCAGCAATATGCTGCGACTGCTGGACCTGCCGGAAGTGGTGCAGGTGGCCGTTCGTAAAGATCGGATTTCCGGTGGCCACGCACGAGCCCTGTTGCCGCTGCCTGCGGATGCTCAGGTGGAACTGGCCCGGCAAATCGAAGAGCAGCATCTTTCAGTTCGAAATACTGAAGAAGCCGTGCGAGCCATTCTGAAGCCCGCTGCATCAGGTCGTGACTCTGCCGCAAAGCAAGCTGCTGCTCCTGTCAAAGTAGAGATGACGCCACATGTGCTTTCACTGCAGGACCAGCTGCGAGAGCATCTGGCAGCCAGGATCGAAATCAGGCTGAAGAAACAGGACGCTGGTCAGATCGTAATTCACTTCGGGTCCAACGATGACTTCGAACGAATTATCGGAAAACTACGCCACGCAGGTTAGTGCGGAAATCGATCGCTTTCCTCACTGAGCGACTGAACGTCACACAGCAACGCCGCCTGCACGTTTTCCTGCATGTTGATCTCACAATTAGTGCTGAGTGTCGAAGGCGAATTGTTTCACGACGGACGCAAGAAGAAAGCCCGATGGTGTTTCTCGGCATTCTGTCGGGCTGACAGACACCAGCGGTTCGCAACCTGTCTTTGATCATGTCTGCAGCATACGGAGACAGCAGCGCCAATTAGTTACCGTTCAGGGACCGCTAGGTCGACGAATTCGGCAAGAGCGGATTCCGCGTTCTTCATGACAATCTCAATCAGCATCCCTGCGTACGCTGTGTCGGCCGCGTGATGCCAGTCAGTGCGACTGGAAGCGGTCAGGGCCAGATGAAATCGGACATCCCTCCCCGCCCACTGAAAGAGCTGGATGCGATCCAGAGTGTGTCGAAAGTGCAGTGTGGACTCACGACGCATCTGTTTGACAGCCTGAGTGAACGAAGCTGGAGTATCCGCGGCCCGTCGTGCCGATTTCAGAACTTGTTCGGCGGATCTGCTGTCCGACGACTGAAACCACCAGAAGTCCAGCCCAGGATTACCAGTGAAGGTTTCAATCGATGCAGTTCGTCAAGAACATTCGACAGTATTCTGCACGGCCCTGCCGGCAGAATAGAATTCTCCCTGAGGCAGTTTTGAGAACATACGACCGCGAAACTGCATCATCTACGAAGGTCCGGGTGCGCAAAGAAATTGAAGTATTTGACTGTGCCCGGAAATCCGAGGTTGACCATCAGGCTTATTCTGAGCCAGCGCGTTTGAGCGTCAGGAGTGTCGGCCTATGCGATCCGCAAACCACACGCATGATCGACAGCGCTCGAAAACCAGATCAGAAACAGGAACCGCCAGTCCCAACAGGCGTGGAACGCAAAACTTGCAGAAAGCAGTATGTGTTTTCTCGCCTACTGCGAACGGCCCAGCCAATGCGTCAGAAAGAGAACGAAGGCAAGACTGTTGAACGCCAGGGAGTGTTCCTGTCAATGATTATTGCGAAGAAGCAAAACTGACACGCCGAAATACTGTACTCCGTCTATGCGATCCGGGACGTTCGGACTGCATGAAGAGTGCTCTGGTTGCCTGACCGGCGCAGTTAGTCTTCTTCTGTCATGGTTCTTCCTGTACAACAGTACCGTCGATTTTGGCACCAGAGTTTTCTGCTCACGCTATATTGAAACTGAATTCATGAGGCTCCGGAAAGTATCAGGTGTACGACGTTGCTGGCGGCGTGCACTTCGTCGCTATGGATTATTTGCGGTGCTTCCAATCGCTTACGTTCTCATCGCATGGGGACACTGGGGATTATTTCGCTGCGAATTCTACCCATTCGCGCCGTGGTCGATGTTTAACAATGTGCCGAATACTGTAACACGATATGTCCTGATTGTTCAGTACGCAGACGGCGGCGAATTCAATGAAGCAGTGCCACTCTGGGAGTGCTTTCCCGGTGGAGTCAAGGCTCTGCCACTGCCTGTCTATCGGGCTCAGGCAAGGCTCGGTCGGGCGATAGAATCTCAGCAGACTGACACAGCGTTACAGGTTCGAAATCAGCTTGTACAGTTTCTTCGGTCAGAACTGGGCGGCGGAACAGCGGTGCTCATGAAGGAAGTCTTCGATCCAGCGAAAATGTACCTGGACGGCATCATGCGAGAGAACCGAGAATTGCTCGTTGTGAGCTTCTAAAGTGTTTTCGAACACGTACGCAGGAATCGTGCCGTAAGTAGATTCGTTCATGCTTCAGATATCGTTCGTTGCGTACACATCCGATCAGAATTGGCCCCGGTGACGCGGCAGGAGTTGGAGAAGACGTGTATAGGCCCAGTACAAATCCGCTGCACGAACTCGGAAACAATTTCTCCCACGCCAGTGACCTGCCCCCACGGATGGTGCCAGATCCTAACTCGGACCTGGCGTAAAATTTATTGCTGATAGCACGGCTTCCGGCGCTGGCGGCCGGTAGTCCAAAGAACTGTGAGGACGAACCACATTGTAATGACGTCTCCAGCGT
>JAQWLN010000105.1 GCA_029247265.1 Fuerstiella sp. | reverse complement strand
CGCTACACTCACGGCCGCTGCGACGATAAGATGCACAGAATCTTTCCTTCCTACTGGAATCTCCCGCCTTGTCCTCGTACGACTCATTTCTGCACCTTCGTGCCGCTGTGCCACTGAGCATCTGTTTTTTGATCGGTTTTCCGGTCGCCGGCAGTGCCGACGCCACTGATGAACAGGCGGTCGACTTCAATCGCGATGTTCGTCCGATTCTTGCGGACAAGTGTTTTCACTGCCACGGTCCCGACCCGGGCACTCGCGAAGCGGATCTGCGACTTGATCAGCAGACCGGCGCGAAGGACGGCGTGATTGTTGGCGGCAAGTCGTCAGAAAGTGAATTGATCCGACGTTTGCTTTCCGATGATGCCGACGAAGTCATGCCACCGCCGGATTCCGGCAAAGAAGTCACGCCGGAACAAATCGAAGTCTTGAAACGCTGGATCGATAGTGGTGCGGAATGGTCGACGCACTGGTCCTTTGAACGTCCGGTGATGAGTCCACTGCCTGCCGTGACCGACGTTTCATGGCCGAAGAACGCCATCGACAATTTCGTGATGGGGCAGCTAGACCGCGAAAAATTGAAACCGTCACCGGAGGTCCGTCGTGAGACTCTGGCGCGACGTGTTGCTTTCGACCTGACCGGCCTTCCGCCCACTCCGGAACGAGTGCAGGGTTTTGTGAATGATTCGTCGCCCCAGGCGTACGAACAGCTGGTTGACGAGTTGCTGCACTCGAAGCACTACGGTGAGCGAATGGCGATGGCATGGCTGGATGCAGCAAGGTACGCCGACTCTGACGGTTACCAGGCCGACGCGACTCGTCAGAACTGGCCGTGGCGCGACTGGGTCATCGACGCTTACAACAGCAACATGCCGTTCGATCAGTTTACGATTGAACAGTTTGCCGGTGACCTTATGCAGGACGCCACACCGGAACAGATTCTGGCAACCTGTTTTCATCGTAATCATATGCACAATGGCGAAGGCGGCCGCGACCCGGAAGAGTCACGCACAGAATATGTGATTGATCGAGTCAACACCGTTGGCACGGTTTGGCTGGGGCTGACTCTGGGGTGTGCTCAGTGCCACAGTCATAAGTACGATCCTGTATCGCAGACTGAGTACTATCAGCTGAATGCCTTCTTCAACAGCATCGACGAATCCGGGAAGGCGGGGGGTGGTGCCGCTCCTTTTCTGAAATACAATTCGCCGTACGCAGCGAACGGTTTGCAGGACAGCATCGACTGGCTGCAACAGGTGGAAACCCGGTTGCAGCAGGTGCGTCAGGAAGAACTGGCGCACTTTGATGACTGGGTGACGCAACAGCAAACACATATTGCCGCCGCAAAGGAGGACTTTTCATCGTGGAAGTCATTCGCAGCCAGCGAGATGGGCACCACGGGTGGGACGACGCTGCAGCAGGCCGACCTTGTTTACAGTGTGTCGGGGCAGGATCCTCGACACAACGACTACCTGATCACCGTGGCGCCGCAGCTGCCGCGAGTAACGAGAATGCGGCTGAGCGTATTTCCTTCAGCAGATGCCGGTGGCCGATTGTCACGTTTTCAGGACGGACACATCATCCTGACCAATCTGAAGGTCCGCAGACGTTCGGCTGATGGAACTCGGGAAAGTGATGTTGCCATCAGTGACACGGTCGCGACGCACGAAGCTGCAAAAGGCGGTCGAATTTACGGGCCGATCAACACGGTCCTGGATGACGATCCTCGCAGCGGCTGGATGACGACCGGCAGTCCAGCGGACGAAAAGAAGATCGCAGCATTCGTTTTCAAAGAACCGATCGTGCTGGCGGAGGGCGAGAGTCTGGTTGTTGAACTCCGACAGCGGTCGCTCAGAGGTTATTCGAACCTGCAGCGGTTCACTCTCGAATTCACTGATGAATTCGGGCCTGCCGCGAAGTCGCTGGACATCACACCTCTGGAACGTCTGGCGTCGGTGAATTCCAGTGTTTCCGGTGACCTGCGTAAACTCCTGGAGGCCCAGTTTCTTGCCGACCGTCCTCGAATACGCGATGCTCAGGATGCTCGGGACAAAGGCAAGCGGCGCAAAGGCGTCTACGATTCTGCATCCAAATCGCAGAATGTCACCGTGCTTAAGGAACGCAGCAAGCCGCGTGATATGCATATTCTTGTTCGAGGTGTCTGGAACAACAAAGGCGACAGTGTTCAACCGGCGACCCCGCTTGCAATCTCGACCGCAGGTCCAGCACCTTCGAATCGTATGGAACTGGCGCAATGGCTCGTCAGTCGGGACAATCCTCTGACAGCGCGAATCGCCGTGAATCGTTACTGGCAGATGTACTTCGGGTACGGTCTGGTGCGCACGCCCGGTGACTTTGGAACACAGGGAGAACCACCCACTCATCCGAAACTGCTGGACTGGCTGGCGGCGGAATTCATGGAATCCGGCTGGGACATCAAGCACATACAGCGATTGATCGTCACCAGTGCGACCTATCGGCAGAGCTCAATGGCGACTCCGGAACAGTTGACGCAGGATCCGGACAATCGCCGTCTGGCACGGGCATCCCGGTTTCGTCTGCCCAGCTGGATGATTCGCGACGCAGCACTGGCCTCAAGCGGATTGCTGTCCGATCGTGTCGGCGGGCCGCCGGTGTATCCGTTTCAGCCGGAAGGAGCATGGCTGGACGCGACGATGGGACGATTTCGTTATGAAGTCAGTGTTGGGTCTGATCTGTATCGCCGCAGTATCTATACGTTCTGGCGACGCTCTGTCGGGCCGACCGGGATGTTCGACGCTTCCAAACGCCGAGTCTGTGAGGTGCGCAGCGTACGCACGAATACTCCTTTGCAGGCCTTGACGCTTATGAACGATGAAACCTTTGCCGAAGCCGCAAAAATGCTGGCTGATTCTGCCGTCAGCCGTCACACGGCCGCAGACGATCGCGTCAGTAGCATGTTTCAGCGAGTGCTGTTGCGACTGCCATCGGAAAAAGAGCTTGCCGTGCTGACTCACCAGCTGCGGACACATATTGACGAATACAAACGTGACCTGTCGGCCGCTGCAGCCCTAGTGTCCGTTGGGCAGTCGCCAGTGGGCACGAAGGATGTACAGCAGGTCGCTGCCTTTATGCTGCTTGCCAGCACTATTCTGAATCTTGATGAGGCGATCACACACGAATGAATCGAGGCAGTAGAATCACCATGCATCAGTCACCACATGACATCCTGCAGTCGACTCGGCGCCACTTCCTCGGGCGCGGCACCGGATTCGGCCTGGGGGCGATTGCTCTGAATGCGTTGAATGCCGAAGGTGCGGCGTCTGCAGGTCGTGACGGCCTGACCGGAACTCACTTTCCGGCTAAAGCAAAACGAGTCATTTATCTGACTCAATCAGGCGGACCAACTCAGATTGAATTATTCGACTGGAAACCCGGACTTGCAAAACTGGAAGGAACGGTGCTGCCGGATTCGATTCGCAACGGACAGCGATTGACGTCAATGACGGCCAGCCAGAAACAAATTGTCATGGGGCCTCGCGCACGGTTTCATCGATACGGACAGAGTGGTGCTGCGGTTGGCGAATGGCTGCCGCACATCGGATCCGTTGCTGATGAACTGTGCTTTGTGAAATCGATGTACACGGAATACATCAACCATGCCCCGGCCATGACTTTCATGCTGACAGGCAATCAGATTCCCGGTCGACCCTCTGTGGGGGCATGGGCCAGCTATGGACTCGGTTCCGAAAATCGAAACCTCCCCGACTACATCGTGCTGGTTTCAAAAATGCAGCGACCCAGCGACCAGCCTCTGTACGAGTACTACTGGGGGGCCGGTTTTCTGCCGTCACGATACCAGGGTGTGAAGTTTCGTTCAGGCAGCGAACCGGTATTGTACCTGCGTGACCCTCACGGCGTCTCACGCAGAACCCGACGAACGATGCTGGACAGTCTTGGCTCACTGAACAGAATTCGGCAACAGACCACCGGTGATCCGGAAATTGATACTCGCATTCGGCAGTACGAAATGTCGTACCGCATGCAGACGTCGGTGCCGGACCTGATGGATCTGTCCGAGGAAACCGAATCAACGTTTGATCTTTATGGTCCGGAATCACGTCGCCCGGGTTCGTACGCGGCCAACTGTATTCTGGCACGACGACTTGCGGAACGAGGCGTGCGTTTCATTCAGCTGTTTCATCCGGACTGGGATCACCACAAAAAGATGACCGCCTGGTGTCCGGACCGCTGTCGTGATACCGATCAGCCCACGGCTGGATTAATCAAAGATCTTAAGCAGCGCGGATTGCTGGAAGACACTCTTATTGTCTGGGGTGGTGAGTTTGGTCGAGGCGTTGTTGGGCAGGGTAATTTTTCCAGTCCTGAAGCAGGTCGCGATCACCATCCTCGTTGTTTTACCGTTCTTCTTGCTGGAGGCGGAATTAAGCCAGGCACCACCTGGGGGGCGACCGATGATTTCAGCTACAACGTGGCTGAGGACGGCGTGCACGTTCACGATCTGCAGGCCACAATTCTGCATCAGCTGGGCATTGATCATCGACGATTGACGTATCGATTCCAGGGACTGGACATGCGTTTAACCGGGGTCGAAGAACATGAACCTGTCCACGGGATCATCGCCTGAGTGATCTGGTCATCAGTCAGGAACAGGGTCAGACTACGAACCGAGTCAGGTTATACTCATGTACGATTGCATCATCATTGGCGCGGGGCATAACGGCCTCATTTGCGCGAATTATCTGGCGAAGAAGGGCTGGAAAGTCCTGGTCCTCGAGAAGCGGCACCTGGTCGGTGGGTGTACCGTGACTGAGGAGATCGGGCCCGGATACAAGGCATCGATCTGTTCCTATGTCGTCAGCCTTCTACTGCCGGAAATCGTCGAGGAGCTGGAATTAAAGAGGCACGGGTATAAGACTCTGCCGCGAAACCCTTCCGCGTTCACGCCGTTTGCAGACGGTCGGTATCTGTTCCTTGGCCCGGATCAGAAAGCCAACTATGAAGAGATAAAGAAATTCTCTGAGAAGGATGCGAAAGCCTACGGCGAATACGAAGCCTTTCTGGAACGTGTCGCCGAACAGCTCGAACCGATTCTCAACATGAGAGCTCCGGACTTGTTCCCGCTGCCGTCCTCCTGGAGAAAGCTGTCACTCGTCAAACGCCTCAGCGATCTGAAGATCGGATGGCAATTGCAAAAAGCGATGAAGAATCTGGGCGAGGACCTGCCTGAAGCACTGGAGCTGCTGACGGGCAATGCAAAGACCATCCTGGATCGCTGGTTTGAATCAGATGAACTGAAAGGAACGCTTGCCACCGACGCGATTATCGGCAGCTTTGGACCGTATTCCGCGCCGGGAAGTTCATACGTACTGCTGCACCACGTGATGGGCTCTGCCGGAGGTGCACGTGGTGTGTGGGCATATGTCGAAGGCGGTATGGGCGCTCTGGCAGATGCGATCGCTTCGTCGGCAAAAGAAAAGGGCGTCGATATTCGCGTTAACGCGGCGATTGAAGAGATCATGGTGGCCAATGGTCAGATCACCGGAGTTCGCCTGGAAGGTGGTGAAGAGATCAAAACGCGCAGAGTCGCGTCCAGCGTCGATATGCAACACACCTTCGGAAAAATGGTGGATCCGGTTCACGTACCCGAAGCATTCCAGAAGGCGGTCAAGCGGATTGACTATTCGAGCGCCACGCTCAAGATTAACCTGGCGGTGAGTGAACTGCCGGACTTCACCTGTCTGCCCGGAAACGCCGAAGTTGGTCCGCAGCATCGAGGCACGATTCACATCGGTGCGACACCTGAATACATCGAACGAGCCTACGACGACGCCAAATACGGATACCCGTCAAAGCGACCGATCGTTGAGATGACGATCCCGACGTCTGTCGACAAGACCCTGGCTCCCCAGGGCCATCATATCCTCTCGCTGTTTGTTCAGTACGCACCCTATCAACTGGCCGAAGGTACGTGGGACGACATTAAGGATGAGTTTGCCGACCGCTGCATCGCCGAGATTGCGCGGTATGCTCCCAACGTCCCTGATTCGATACTACATCGTCAGATTGTCACGCCGGTCGATCTGGAGAAGACCTTCTCTTTGACGGGCGGAAACATCATGCAGGGGTGCATTGGCCTGAATCAGTTGGGACCGATGAGACCGGTGCCTGGCTGGAGTGACCACCGGACTCCCGTGAAGGGGTTGTATATCTGTGGAGCTGCGTCTCACCCCGGCGGAGGCGTGATGGGGGCCTGCGGGAAAAATGCGGCGGTCGAACTACTGAAAGACGGCAAATAGGATGCTGCTCGCCAGTCAGTCCACCGTGGGCGCCCAGCGCGCCGTGGGGCCATGAGCGGGTGATTGGATGGCGCTGCTCATGTCCCAGAAGCTGGATATGTTCTTAGCCGCCGTTAAGAACTTCACCGGGTTTTGAGATTATCGCTTGATTGTTGAGTCCTCCCCTTTGCGCAGGTTGGGGCGAACCATAAGTAAGGACTTCGTTCGCGCGATCCTGGCCCATTCTGGAGCGGGGATGCGATCACCCGCGGAAGCGCGCCGACCTCCTTCCGGCAACTGTTGGCTGGAAAAAGAAGCCGAGGATTTTCGTTGGGTTACTGAAGTTTCACTTCCGCAGCTCATGCTTCCTAAATCGCCTGTTTTGCACTAGGCTGGCAATCCGCTACTGATTTCTTAGGCTGGACAGTTGGTTTTGTATTTATAAGGCCAATTGGCCAGTCTTAGGGTTCCAACAAGTGGGGGAATGAGAATGTCCGAAGCAAATGCAGTATCTCCTTTGGCAGATCGCATCAAAGCCATCGAAACGGAAGTGCGTGAGGTGCAATCCGCGATCAAGGCTTCTCGGAAGTCGCGACGCACCATCATGTTGTTTTTTCTGGTGTTCCTTGTGGCCGTCTGTCTGATGTTTTATCAGCTGGTGAATCGTCTTCAGTCCGAAACGTTTCACAACGAATTGGCCACTCTGGCCCAGACGCATCTGGACGAACACACAGACATCTACACGAACGAAGTGCAGATTCTGGTCGACACGGTGTCCCCGGTCCTGGTCGAGGCTCTTCGCAGTCGATTTGAAGAAGACAAGCCTCTTTACACCGAGGCGTTGGAGGAGCACCGTGACACTCTGGTGGAGAATGTTCGGCCAAAGCTTGAAGGTTTGGTGAAGGACAGGTACGGCGAAATCCTGGTGTCGTTTGAGGGGGTGATTGCTGAAGAGTTTCCTGAGGCGGCGGATTCTGCAGTCCAGGCCAGAATTCAGGATAATCTGGAATACGGAATGTCGAAGCTGGTACAAAAATACTACGTCGACAGCATTCAGTATCGACCGGAAAATCTGATGGCGACGTGGGACGAATTTCCACCTGCCGACCCTCCGGGTGAAGGAATGGAGAGTCTGTCTGAGCAACTTATCGGAGCACTGATGGAGATGCTGAGCCAGCGCATAGCTGAAAAAGAAGAATTTGATCCATCGTTGCTTTAAGCAGCCACTCTTCATCATGTCCATTCATTTGTTTTGACATTCACCGGAGACAATAAGATGACCACAAAAGAAACAGCAGGGGCCGTTGAATCGGAGGCCAGTCGACTGGCGTCCGTAGAAAAGGAACTGAATACGCTTGAGCGGCGCCTGAAACGCGAGGCCCGCATGTCGACATTTGTGACCGTCGTCGTGCTGGCGTTGCTGTCCTTTTATTTCGCATACGGATACAGGGAGTTCTCAAAACTACTGCAGCCCCAGGAAATCGTCAGTCTCGGAGCCGCTCTGGTCGATGACAACGTGTCGGTGGTGCGAGAGGCCATTCAGGACGAAGTCAGTCAGTCTGCGCCCGTCTGGGCTGAACAACTAAGCAGCTAGGCGATTGGAGCGGTTCCGCTTGTCCGAGAACAGCTGGAGGAGTTCGCTGTCGCCCAGGCCAAAGCTTCGATCGAAGAATATGTCAGCATCTCAGAGGATGAGTTTCGACGAGTGTTGAAGGAAAATCACGGCGAATTTCAGGGCCTTGTCAATGAATTGTCGGCCGAGGGAGAAGCGACAGACGAAGTTGTCCCTGCCCTGGAAGAGGTGCTTAATAAGGAGCTGGGCGGTGACATGCAGGTTGCTGCGGCCGATATTCTGGAAACTCTTGAACTGGCACATGACAAGCTGATTCGCCTGGGTGTGGGCGAAGATCTCACTGATGAAGAGCGGAAGGAGCGTCAGGTGATGATGTTGTTTCGTCGACTGCAAATGGATGAGGGAACTGAGATTGCGATGACCGACGAATCCTCTGGCCTGTCAATTTTCACGACACCGCTGACGGAGTTAGGTCTGTCCGCTGCAGACGATGACAGCCCCGGCACTCCGGTTGTCAGCACAAGCGAGCCAGCAAAGGCAACGGCCGCACCTGCGAAGCCGGAAGTCGTGCAGCCGGAAGTCATCTCCGAGTCGCCTCAGGCCGCGGACGATGGTGCCAGCCCCGCGGCGGCGGCGCAGAATTCATCCGCTCGGCAGGGAGAGGCTGCGAAAGCTGCTCAGGCGGCAACAGAGCAGGCTGTTGCTGCCACGAAGGATGCCCGTGCAGCCACAGCGGAAGCCAGAAAGGCACGTGACGAATTACGTGCCGCAGAAAAAGATGCACGAGCTGCGATTAAGGAACTGATTCTGCTGCAGAAGCAGGCCGAAAGTCAGTCCGAAACCACTGACCCCGCGAAGGGCGATAAGGACGACGGACCGGATGACAAAGACGCTGCGGCGGCTAAGGACGACGCACCGGACGACAAAGACGCTTCCGTTCCTGAGGACGATGCTGCCGAAACGCCAAAGGCTGATCCTGAGCCCTCTGAGAAAGAGGAGGCCGCATCGTCCGACGAGTCATCCTGATGGTCGCGGATTGCCTGATAAGATATGTCGACAGTAATACTGCATCAGACGCTGGAATCTGAACAGCGGCAGCCTCGGCGACGCCGGTCGCTGAGGTTGTTTTTGTTTTTCTCTGTATGTCTGTTTGCTTCTGCGGAGGCTGCTGAGGATGTGTCGACGGACCTTCTGGTTGTCGGTGGGACCGAATCCGGCTGGGCGGCCGCTGTTCAGGCGGCTCGGCTGGGCATCCGGTCCGTGACAATCGTTCACGACGGTGATTGGCTGGGCGGGCAGTTTACTGAACAGGCCCTGGCGTGTGTTGACGAGAATAAAGGTGTTGGCAGGGTTGGCTGGGGGGTCGACTGGCATCCGATGAAGCGTTCATTTCATCGCAGCGGGTTGTTCAAGGAGCTGATGGACCGCATCGAAGCGTTTAACACGCAGAAGTACGGTTCGCCAATGCCGGGTCGGCCGTATCACGGCCCGTCGACGTTCCGACCAGCCGAAGCCGAAGCTATCTTCCGCAGCATGCTGCAGCCGTATCTCGATTCCGGGCAGGTTCGTCTGATCACGAATCGATACCCCGTTGCTGCAGACGTTGATCGTTCGACCGCATACCCTAGGCTCACAGGTGTGCATTTTGCCACACTGAACAGCGACCAATCAGATTTGCACGTACGAGCGAAGATGACCATTGATGCGTCTGACTGGGGCGAAGTGATCCAGGTGGCCAGGGCAGGGTACGAGTGCGGTCCGGATGCTCAGTCGCGATATCACGAACCAAGCGCCCCGATCGATCTCAGCAACAATCCGCGCAACGAAATGAATCCCCTGACATGGGCCATGATTGTCGAACAAGCGGAACACGACGCGCCAATCGAACGGCCTGGTCGTTATGACGATCGGAACTTCGTCAGGACGTCGCGACTGAGTCTGGCGGCCATGCCGGGGCTGTCGTGGGATCGTCCGGTGAAGCTGGGCAGTATCGCTCACTGGCCCGATTCCGGAAAACAGACGCCGCGTCAGTTAAGCATTTACACGGTGCGCCGTATCGTGGATGGAACGACCAGCAGCGATCACCACACCAGCATACTGTTGAACTATATGCTGGGGCAGGACTACCCGCTGGAACGTCTGCCCCGACACGTGATCGACGCGCTTGAGGCTGACGAGCAGGGGGCCTCGAAGAAGAATATTGTTCGCATGAGTCGACGTCAGCGGCGAATCATCTTTGACGACGCCAAACGCCATTCGCTGAGTCTGCTGTACCATCTGCAGAACTTCGTTCACGATCGGGCGCCGGACACGGGCAACAGCTTTCGACATTTTCGACTCAGTGATGAATTTGGCACGGCCGATCATCTACCGCCCAAACCGTATATCCGCGAATCGCTGCGACTGCAGGCGATGTATATGATGCGTGAGCAGGACGGTCGCAATGCTGACGGGTTCACAAAAGACCTTGCCCGCGAACGGTTCGCTCGAGTCCTTTATCCCGACGGCATTTTCTGCTGGCAGTTTCATTACGATTTTCATCGGACAGGGCGAGCCTACCTGAAGCAGCCGAATGATGGGCAGTCGTGGGGTAACGACGGCCCGTGGGTCGACTTCGAAAAGCCAGGCCGTAACACGCGCTACGTCAGCGATCGCTGTCTGTTTCCCATGCGAAGCCTGATTCCGGAGACAATGGATGGTCTACTGGGGGCTCAGAAGAACGTTGGCTACAGCAGCATCGTATGTGCCGCTATTCGTTTGCACGATCAGTGCATCGCCATTGGGCAGGCGGCCGGAGCCACGGCGGCGGTTGCATTGCGACGACGCATTGCCGTTCGTTCGTTGCCGTATGATCGTTCACTGGTGGAAGAAGTCCGACACGCGCTGTGCGGCGAAGTTTCGGATGCTGAACCTCTGCTGATCTGGCCCTACCGCGACCTGCCGACGACTCACGCAGCGTTCGTGGCCATCAACCGTCTGGCGGCACTCCGGGTTATCCCTCTGGAAATTCGGAACGTCGATTTCCGTCCGGACGATCCGGCGACAAAGAAGTGGCTGCGCAGTTTCCTGGAAAACGTGACGCGCCAGTTCGACGTGTCAGACCTTTCAACCGTGCCCGCCGAACAGACGACCCGAGCGGAGTTCTGTCAGTCGCTGTGGGCCGCCGTGAACGACCTGCGGCTACAGCCGTGGATACGACTCAGAAAAAGCGACGCGGACAATGATGGAGTGGCCGATGCAGAGGACCCACTGCCGTTTTCCGCAGGCAAGGTGGTGGAATGGAAAATCGATCCTCCCTCACCGGACCGTGATGGTCTGCCGGACGTCGGGACCGCAACGGCTTCCAGCTCGATTCGCATCAACTTTACGACCTCAGATTCGCCCGCGACTGAGGCATTTACGAAAGACGTTGGCCTGTCTTATAACGAGACTCGCCGATTCGGATGGCAGCGTGATCTCAGCGCCAGTAATCGCCGCAGAAAAACACTTCCTGAAAATATTCGCGATACCTTTGTGTTCACTCGCACGGAAGACGTCTGGGAGCATGCGATTCAGAACGGCACATGGCGGGTCACAGCATGTCTTGGCGATTCCGCCCACGATCAACGGGGCCAGCGCTTCAGTGTAGAGGGCACCCAGCTTGTTGACGACGAAGCGTCGCGGGCGGGGCAGTTCATTGAAGTTTCAACGACGGTCAAAGTCACGGACCATCGTCTGACACTTACGCTGGGACCGCAGCAGCCAGGCTGCAACACCTGTCTGAACTGGATTGTTATCACGAAATCCGAATAGGCGCGAAACCGATTTCTGTCCTGAAATTGGTGACGCAGGCTGATGGCCGGAGCTACACCAGCAGTTCATCAACGACTCGTCCGTGCACGTCTGTGAGCCGGAAGTCGCGTCCTGCGTAACGATAGGTAAACGCCTGGTGGTCAAAGCCCAGCAGGTGCAGCATCGTGGCGTGGATGTCGTACACATGAACAGGTTTTTCGACCGCTTTCCAGTCGGTCTCGTCTGTTGCGCCGTGGACATGTCCGCCTTTGATGCCTCGCCCCGCCAGCGCTCCGGCACGAGAATCCAGTCTGAGTCCGCTTTCCTGTTTTTTCAGTCCGTGACACGAAATGCAGTTTCGGATAAGCACCGGTCGTACGTGTTTCTCGAAGTGTTGTACGGCGTCGTCCTGTGCATGAGTTTTTGGCAGAACGGACAGGAAGACGGATGTCAGCAATACCGTGATCACTGGGGGCCGTACGCTCACCGTACAAAACAGACGTCCCCTGGCGCGAATCCACATGACCAGCCACAAGTTTGATATGCCGCCAGTCATACTCGAACAAACTTTCGAAGTGTCGGCAGTCCGGTTGCGTCTTCACCAGCCGCTGTGGCAGCCGTGACGGCGACTTCTCCCACGTAGACGCTGCCTTTGGAATCAACACTGATGTCGTGGCCAGCATAGAAACCGTCCGACCGGCGAGCATCCAGGCCTCCGCCCCAGCGACTTAACAGTGTGCCATCGCTGTCAAAAATGCTGACTCGACCTCCGGTCGGCTGCGGGGGACGCTGCTGCCATGGGAACCGTCCGTTTTGGTTTCCAAGTTCCGCCACGAAGATGGTGTTGTCTGTGCCAGTAAACACCTGACACGGTCGAACAACGTCCGTCCACGTCTGCATTAACGTTCCCTCTCGATCAAAGATCAGGATGCGGCTGTTTTCTCGATCCGCCACCAGCACTCGGTCGCGGGAATCAATGCAGATTCCATGAGGAACGTTGAATTGACCAGCGGCGTCACCGGGGGCACCCCAGGTCAGGATCAGATTGCCATCTGCGTCGAAGTGGTGAATGCAGGCATTTCCGTATCCGTCGGCGATGAACAAATGGCCGTCTGCCGCAACGGCAACGTTTGTCGGTAGATTGTATGGGCCGGCACTGCTGATCGATCGGTAATCGAAGCCTGTGACGCCCGTCTTTGAAGGATCGCCAGCCGGTCCGATGTTTCTTAAGTGTTGACCGTCCAGTGTAAACTGTGCAACGCGATGGCCCAGATCATCCGTCAGATACAGCGTTCCATTCTGTGCTGCAGTGATGCCGTGAGGGCGAACGAAAACGTCGTCGCCCCACGCGCTGAGGAACTGTCCATCGGGCTGAAAAATCAGGACCGCCGGATTACCGCGATTGAATACGAAAACCCGGTCATCCTGAGCCACCGTGACACCAATCGCTTCGACAAAATTGATGTCCTTCGGTATTTGCGGCCAGTCCGGAACCGGTTGATACTGCCAGTTTCCCTGTCCCAGCCTGGTGTTCGTTTTCGTGTTTGGGGTCATCAGCACTTGAGTTTATTGAACGTCCGGCAGACCAGTCAGGATTAAGGCCGGCGGGTGCCATCTTCCGTTTCAAGGGTTGCCCGCATGCTCTGACTTGTCGGTCAAATTCACTTGCCGAGTGCATTCTCGATCAGATCCTCCGCCACGCTGCAATCTCGAGCCGATGCGACGATCTGCTGCCATGTCTTGTCATCCAACTCGATTCCGTTTGCTGTGCGTTCCTGCCGACGTTCATCTTCGATTTCTCCCGGAACAAGCACAGGGCGACCTGCGGCAGCCGGTTTGCAGCTCTTCACAAAATCGATGTAGCGTGCAGCATCGGGGCCAAAGAAATCCTGCATCGGCAGTTGAGACGGGTCAACGAAGATGGAAAGCATGCCCTGTTCCAAACGAGTTTTGCCTTTCTGACTGCAGCCATTTCCAGTCAGCGCGCCAGCCAGCAATTCGACCATGAAACTTAATCCGTATCCTTTGTGTCCGGCAATGGGCAGAATGGCTCCCATCGGTGGATCGTAAAAGGCGTTGGGGTCGTTGGTCGGCTGACCGTTCGCATCCAGAATCCAGTCGTCCGGCACTTGCTTGCCTGCGTTGCGCGCGACCTTTAGTTTTCCTTCTGCGGCTGCCGCGGCAGCGATGTCCAGGATAATGTGCGAACGCCCTTCGACGGGCACTCCGATTGTCACGGGATTCACCGACAGGCGTGGTTCAACGCCACCGGCGGGAACGACGAACATTCCTTTTCCGCTCGTATTCACAAAATGCAAAGACACACAACCTGCGTCGGCTGCCAGTTCTGCCCAATGTCCGATGCGGCCCAGGTGACCGCTGTTCTTCACAGCGATGACCGCTGCACCGTGCCGCCGACATTTATCCAGTCCCAGTTCAACAATCTGCTTACCAATAGATTGGCCGTAGCCCTGTTGTCCATCCACGAGCGCCAGAGAATCCATTTCGTGGATGATCTTCAGCTGGCGGTTTGCGAAAACATCGCCGGCTTTGAGCCACTGAATGTAGATCGGTGTGCGAATCACACCGTGCGAATCGTGCCCCGCCAGATTCGCTTCCACAAGGTGATCGCCGATCAGCCCCGCTTCGGCCTGGTCAGATCCATTGGCTGCAAAGACGGCTGAAATAAGCTGACGAAGGGGGGCGTGAGAAAAACGCATGGTTGGCATTCGTAAGGTCGAGGGAGGCGGGAGGACACTGTCCGGCGGATCATGTCGAGCCGAAGTTTGGGGCTGTCACAGTTTACTCATTGTCGTACACGATACTGCCTCCTGGCAGACACAAGACCGCGGTCGAAGTGCGTTCTTCGCGGCCACGAGTCAGCGAAATAAGCTGTCGTGTCGTCGATGGACGTAATCTCCTCCGGTCACTCTACTGAAGTGCGTCTGGAAATCCCAATCCACGGGCGTGGATGCGGATGCAGTAACGCATTGTGGTATTGGCCCGGTGGTTGGCCAGCGGCTGGACTGAGCCTGCGAAGGATCGTCAGACCGGCGCTGGCGGCCCCTGGGTTTCACTCGTCCTTCGCTCCAGCCAACCTCGCGATTTCACAACATTCCGTGACTGCACCCCGGATGCTGACGTTTGCATCGACGATTTGCCGCGGGACAGCAGCACGGTCGCATTTCTCTGACGCGACGGATGAGAGCCGTGCGGTTTTGGTTCAGGCGATAATGTCTTTGGCGACATTTCCGTGTACATCCGTCAGGCGAAAATCGCGGCCGGCGTAACGATATGTCAGTTGCTCGTGATCCAGTCCCAGCAGGTGCAGAATCGTTGCGTGCCAGTCGTGAATGTGGCACTTGTTCTCAACCGATTCATAGCCATGTTCGTCTGTGGCTCCGTAGCTGAAGCCACCTTTGACACCACCGCCAGCCATCCACGTGGTGTACCCCTTGTTATTGTGATTGCGTCCATCGCCACCCTGCGCGGCCGGAGTTCGACCGAATTCACCTCCCCAGATCACAAGCGTGTCTTTCAGCATGTCTCTTTGCTTCAGGTCCCGAAGCAATCCGGCGATGGGTTTGTCGCAGGCTTCGGCGCGAGTCTTGTGATCGACCGAAAGGTTGGCGTGCTGGTCCCAGCTTCCATGTGTCACTTCGACGAATCGCACACCTGCTTCGACAAACCGCCGCGCCAAGAGGCACTGTTTTCCGAAACTGTCGGTCGGGCCGTCGTCAACACCGTACATTTCGAGCGTTGACTGACTCTCTTTGGTGGTGTCCATTAACTCGGGTATGGCGTCCTGCATGCGGAACGCCAGCTCGAAAGATTCGATCACGCCCTCGACGCCAGGCTGGTACTGATCACGACGCATTTTTTCCTGATTGAGTGCCTGGATCAGGTTCAACTGCTTTCGCTGTTGCTGTTGGCTGAGTGCGGGGTTCTTGATGTCCGGTACGCTTTCGCCCGTGCCGCCACGAGGCGCCCGCGATCCCCTTCCGCCGCGTCCGATTTTGGAACCACCGTAAATTGCCGGTAGGAACGAACTGCCGTAGTTGCCTGAACTGCCTGACGGGGCATTGAGCGACACGAAGCCCGGAAGACTGTCGTTTTCGGTCCCCAACCCGTACAGACTCCATGCTCCCAGAGACGGTCGAATGAACTGCGCGGTGCCGGTGTGCATCTGCGTCATCGCACCTGGATGTACGGGCTGGTCACACTGCATCGAACGGATCAGAGTGAGATCATCAGCCCGATCAGCGACGTTCGGAAACAGGTCGGAAATCCACAAGCCGCTGTTGCCTCGTTGCCGGAATGCCCATGGTGACTTCAGCAGAGAACCACCGTACTTGCCGCCTTTACCATGATCCTTGATCAGCTGAGGTTTGTAGTCGAACGAATCGACATGAGACGGGCCACCCTGCATACACAGAAAGATGACTCGCTTCGCTCGCGCTGGAAAGTGCGGTGCTTTTGCGGTCAATGGATTCGTGCTGCCTGCTTCCTGGGCAGCACTTGCAGTGCTGAGGCCTGCGAACGCAAGGTAGCCGAATCCCGCGGAAGCGTTTTTCAGAATCTGACGTCGTGAGAACATGGCGATTTCCGATGCAAAGATGGTTTGATGATTCGCGTGTTGTCAGAGGATGTTTTTGAACTGTGTCTGTTGGTCCCGCATGCGGGCGTCCAGACTCCGGGTGATTTTAGTCTACGTAACGGAACTCGGCCGATGCCAGTAAACTTTGACACAGAGCAGCCAGCGTTTCTGCGCTGCGCGAGCGGTAACTGGCATCCGCTGCAAATCCTCGAATGAACGACAGGGTGGCGGTCCGTTCGCCCGACGTTGGCGGACGGCCGTATGCCAGCAGGAATGCATAGTTAATCTGTTCAGTCGGTTTGGAACTCACTTCTGTAATCCGACGTGCAAACGACTCACTCTGCTGAATCACGAAGCGATTGTTCATCATGTAGAGTGCCTGGTTTGCTGTGTTCGACGATTCGCGCTGTCCGGTAATGGCACTGGAATCCGCTCCATCAAAAACCTCAAGCGAACGTGGTTCTTCGTTGCGTACGATTGGCAGGTACACACTACGGAATTTGGCGTTTTCCATATCCAGCTGATTGGTTACCTGTCGGGCGATTTCGTCCGCGGCCGTTCCCATACCGCGGCGGCTGCCACGTTGAAACGGACGTCCCGCAGGTCCTCGGAACTGTGGGCGAGAACCAGAACGGCCCCCCGTGGTTCGAGCATTCCTTGCGGCCTGCTCGAACATCTTTCTGGCAATATCGCGGGGATTCCCCAGCACGCCGCCCTGGACTCGCGTGTATCCGGCTTTGGCGACTTCGGATCCTCGTGGACGATCAAAATCGATTTCTCCGCTGATACTTAACATGGCATCACGAATCGCTTCCGCATCAAGTCGGCGAGGGTTGGCTCGCCACACAAGGGCGTTGTCCGGATCGTGGTCGTGGAACTGTTCGTTGAATGTCGACTTCATGCGGTAAACACGGGAAGTCGTGATTTCTCGAATCATCGTCTTGATCGACCAGTCTGAATTCATGAACTGCGCCGACAGGTGGTCCAGCAGTTCCGGATGACTGGGCGGCTGGCCCGTGATGCCGAGGTTCTCCATCGATGTGACGATTCCCTGACCAATCAGGTGCTGCCAGATGCGATTGACCATGACCCGTGCTGTCAGCGGGTTTTCGTCGCTGCCAATCCATCGAGCCAATTGCAGTCGTCCGCTGGAATCCGCTTCGATTTTCACAGGTTCTGAACACAGGGCCTGTGGGAAACCTCGTTGTACAGTCTGCGCGGGTTGGTCGATTTCTCCACGAACCAAAAATTTCGCGTTGGCCGGGGCGTCACGCTCCAGCACGCCCATGGTGTAACTGATCGGCTGTCCGTCGGCGTCTACAATGGCCAGTTTACCGGACAGTTCCGCCAGTTCGTTGTTCAGGCGAATCCGATTTCGCTGTGCATTCTTTGCGTCGGTGCCTGCGCCTCGTCCACGATTGCGTCGGGATTCGGCCACTTCACGCAACTTGTCTGTCATGTCCTGCTTCAGACCGGCGAGTTCCTGTTTTGTGTAGCTCTTGTCGTACGGATTGGGGTCACTGGCGGGCAGTCGAATCAGGCTGCTGTTTCTCTTGGACTGAACGCCGCTGAACGCACCGAACTCAGACGGCGGATTGCCAAAGTAGGTCGTGATGTTGCGAAAGACACCGGCGAGCGCGTAGTAATCCGTTTGAGGAATGGCGTCGAACTTGTGGTCGTGGCAGCGTGCGCAGGCCACGGACATTCCCAGGAATACTCGAGTTGTGGCATCGATCTGCTCATCTGCCACGTCGGCGGCGAACTGGACTCTGTTTTGTTCGTTGACATTCTTGGGACCGATCGCCAGAAAGGTTGTCGCTACCAGATTCTCACTCCATTTATGATCCGTTTCTGCAGGCAGCAGGTCACCGGCGATCTGTTCCTGTACGAACTTGTTAAACGGTTTGTCGTCATTGAAGGAATCGATGACATAATCGCGATATCGCCATGCGTGCGGGTAGGTCATGTTGACATCCCGCCCCGTTGATTCGGCATAGCGAACGACATCCAGCCAGTGACGTCCCCAGCGTTCACCGAACTGTTCCGTTGCAAGCAGGCGATCAACGGTTTCGACCATGGCGCCATCCGGATCGATTCTCCACGCGGTTGTGAACGATTCAATCTGCTGCGGCGAGGGTGGCAGCCCGGTGATGTCAAAACTTAATCGTCGCAGCACCTGCCATGCTTCTGCATCACCGGCAGGCTGCAGCCCCGATGTCTCAAGCTTTGAGAGAATAAATCGATCGATGTCGGTTCTGGTCCAGCTGTTGTTTTCCACCTTTGGAAGGTCGTTCTGCACGGGTTTCTGATAAGCCCAGAAAGACTCTCGTGCCTGCTTGATGTCATCTGCTGTGATCGAAGACTGGATTTCTGCATTGTTGGTCACACGAGGATCCGGGGCACCCATTTCGATCCACTTTCGGAAATCGTCAATCACCTGCTGTGGAAGTTTCCGCTTGGGTGGCATGACGTAATCCTGGTGCGTAATGGCATTGTACAGCCAGCTTTCTTCGATATTCCCCGGAACGACAGCCGGGCCGCTGCTGCCGCCGATATGCGTCAGCTCTTTGCTGTCCAGCCGCAGTCCGCCGCGCACGTTTCCTGCCTTATTCGAATGGCATCCGTAGCACTCTCGAACCAGCACGGGACGAATTTTCGTTTCAAAGAAATTCAATTCGTCGCGTGTCAGCTCGTCACACACAGCAGTGGGTGCGATGAGTGCGAACAGTACTATTGTCGTGAGATGTAAACGTGTCATGTGGTCCGCCAGTTCTAAAACCTGTTCAATCCTTGTGATGGACTTTGTCGGCCTCGTTCCTATTCTGAGGCCGGTCGCTTCGGTGTCTGACCACCTGCTTTGGCTGGTTTGCCGTTTCCGTTCTGGCCGCGTTTTCGATTTTCTCCGGGCTTCTGACCGTTCTTTTCGGGCCCCTTCTGCTGAGGACCGGCACCAGGTTTTCGTCCGGATGCGCCGCCTGGTCGTTCTCCGCTGCCGCGTCGATCGCGCATGGAGGTGAGCATCGCTGTCAGTTCGGCGGCATTTAGTTTACTGTCACCATCCTTATCAAACTCCTTCATCATTCGAGCGACCATTTGTTTGGGATCGCGTTCAGCGCCGCCACCCGGTCGTTGGCCTTCACTTGCTCGACGCTGACCGTTCGCCCCTTTAGCTCGCTCGCCACGCTGGCGGCCAGGTGGTTCGGCGATACATGTTCCAGCCAGCAATACAACAGATAGAACTGCCACAATCGGGGTCGTGTACTTCATCTTAAGTCACCTTTTTGTCGAAGGAAATAGAGTTTCATCGAAGCTTTCTTTCGATTGATGTGCAGGCTGCCAGCGGCAGCCGTCAATGTTTTTCCCAGCAGGTATCATTGGTGGGATGCACATTCGAATACCATCCGCTCCATTCTGATAAACGCGACGTCCTCTGACCCCTGGACAGCGAATCTCGAACTATTTTTGAAACTGGCATGTCCTCAGGGGAATCGTGATGATATGGCTCACAGAGCTGTCAGATAAATCGCCAATCCACGGGTTTGTGCAACTCGATTTTCCATCTGGCAGGTTCAACAGTCGTGCTACGGGAACGCGATGACAGCTCGGTGACGGTGTTGGAATCTGAACACTCGAACGTTGCAGTCGATTCGCCATTTTTTTACTTATTGAGTCCCTTAGACGGAATTGAACAACATCGGATGTCAGACGAATCTGAAATTGCATCCCAACTGGTCTCTCAGCTCAGAGGTGGTGAGGATGAAGCGCTGGCGGAGTTGTTCTCGCATTATCGAGACCGGCTGAAAAGGATCGTCCGATTTCGACTCGACTATCGTCTGGCCGGCCGCATTTCTGAATCGGACGTTATTCAGGAATCGTATCTGAGCGCCAGCAAACGAGCGGATCATTATCGCGGCAAGCTGGAAATGCCGTTCTTTGTGTGGCTGCGACTGATCGTTAATCAACAACTGGTGGATCTGCACCGTCAGCACCTGAAGGCGGAAATGCGGGACGCACGCAGGGAAATTTCGATCGATCAGCCGGCGGTGTCACCGCATACGTCGCTGGCCATGGCAGCTCATCTGGTTGGTCAGGTCACGTCTCCAAGTCGTGCGTTTTCGCGCGTTGAACGCATCGCGACTCTCGAAGAAGCACTGAATCAAATGGAACCGATTGATCGCGAAGTGATTGCGCTACGTCACTTTGAAGAGCTGACCAATACTGAAGTCGCGGCAGTTCTTGAAATCGACGTCCAGGCGGCCAGCAAGCGATACGTTCGTGCGATCAAGCGGATGAAGGAGATTGTCTCAGCCATCCCGGGTTTTGATGAGAACTGATCACGGGAACGGTCGCCCTCGCGGCGGAGGCAGAGGACGACGATTATCGAGGGGAGGGCGACGATTATCGCGTCCGCCCGGACGACCTATGATTCTTGCAGCCCGGTCGATCTCTTCTCTGTCCAGCAGGCCGTCACGTGGAATCAAATCAAAGTCATCAAAATTGTCAACGACTCTCTTCATGGCGCCCGACTGAGGCAGTCGCCGTACGTTATTCAGTTCGAGCCTGCTGATTTTTCCGTCGTCGTTCGAGTCGAGTCTCCAGAATCGTTCTGCCGGAGAGGGGCGATTCGCACCAGGCGGCCTTACTTCAGGTTCGCCAGCCGGCTCCTGCGAACTATCCTCTGCCGGAGAGTCGTCTGGCCGCTCTACCGATTCCTGAGTGTCAAGTGACCTAACGGGCGTTTCGTCTACGGCTGCAACAGCCGTTGCTGTCTGCGTTGATTTTGCGACGCCTTGAATAGCTCGACGATTGCGTGAAATCAGAGATGAGACGATCATCGCAGCAACCAGAACGACTATGGCGGCAGATGCCGACGCCACGGCATAGCCCCATTTCGGGAAACGCCCTTTCTTCTTTCGTCTGTGTTTTGCTGTTCGCGTGGATCCCTTTCCGTAGTTGGTTGTCGCGATCGCAGCGGCACCCAAATCTTCATTCCAGAATCCGTCGTCGTATTCTGCATCGAGGCCGTCGTCGTCGCTGGACGGCCGTTCGGCTTTTGCACGGGCTTTGGGTAATTCACTGTTTGCCCAGGTCGTATATTGATTCTGTCGCTTTTCCGCGCCTGCGACCATCTTTTCCAGAATCGACACCGCTGCTGCGTATTGATGTTCCTGATACAGCGAACGGGCCAGCTCGTACTGTTCCTTTGTGCGGACCAGTTCTGGTGAAGATGCCAAATTCGCCATCTCGGGCACTTTCGGAGACAGGCCGTCGTCTGTGTCCGACTTAAGCACTTCGGTCAGGGCGACGGCAAGAGTCTGCATCGATTCGTACCGATCTTCAACATTCTTCGCCATCGCTTTCTTACAGATCGCTACAACTCTGAGATCGAGCTGTGGACGAATGGCAGAAGCGTCCGGAGGATCATCAGAGATTACCGAATTGATGATCGACATCAGGCTGCCGTCACCGGGGAATGGCAGTTCGCGAGTCAGCAATTCATACAGCAGGACACCCAGCGCATAAACGTCACTTGCCGGTCCGATCCTGTCGTGTTCGCCGCGAAGCTGTTCCGGCGACATGTACCCCGGAGATCCAACGACGGTGCCGTCCAGCGTCAACCGGGCCTCAACCTTTCTTGTTCCCGACGGTGTCGTATTTTGTTCTGTCGTGATATTGGACTCGTTCGACGCCTCACTGCCGAACTGTCTGGCCAGTCCGAAGTCCATGACTATCGGTTCGCTGCGGCGACCGATCATGATATTCGCCGGCTTCAAGTCTCGGTGCACGACTCCCTGAGCGTGGGCTTCATGCAGGGCGAGCGCTACTTTTCGGACGACTCGAATCACACTCGCAACTGGCGGGAACGTTTTTGACTGTATGATGTCCGAGAGCGGTCGACCTTCAATATAGGCCATGCTGATGTAGTGAATACCGCCGATCTCACCGACGTCGTAGACCGGACAGATATTCGGATGCTGCAGAGTCGCGGCAGAACGCGCTTCACGATAGAAACGACTGATCAGATTTGGGTCTGAATTACTTGCAAACTTTGGCGTCTTCAACGCGACCTTGCGATCCAGTTGCGAATCATGTGCGAGGTACACGGCCCCCATCCCGCCTTCGCCCAGAGACCGTTCGATTTGATAACGCCCGAAATCCGTCGGCATCGCTTCGGGTTTCTTTTCGGCCCGTTCGTCGCCGCGTTTCAGAAGCTCAAGCATCGCAATCGAATCAAGGAACTCTGCCACTTCCCTGGTTTGTTCCGCAGGAAACCTGCTCGTGTAGTCATTAACCGATGGATTCTCGCCGCGCCGAATACGCTCTGCAAATTCCTCTCCCAGATCGTTCAGGAGTTCTTCGCTGAGAGATTTCGTGACCATCCGAAGGTTTCTTCAGTTTCAGTAAATCGGCCCACGAGCGGGTGTTCGGACAACAATTATGGAACGTGGTAAACCACGTTCCACCATCGGAACATATGTTCACATGGCACGCTGTGCAAATAAACCCTTTGTCAGACACATCGGGCTTGGGATTCTGAACATATTTACCGCGTTTTTGGCATTCGAGCCGGTCATGCGGCTGTTGGTGTCTGAGACAAAGATTCTTGAGAACCGTGAGGTGATCGCGTTACCAGCAGGTTTCGATAACACAACCTACGATTGTCGCTGAGCCACCCGGTTCCCTGTTGCTGGCGGAGCGGAACACCGAACAGATCGCCAAAGTCGGTGGCAGACGTCTTCCGGTGATTCTGTTTATCCATGGGTTCCTCGCTATCCCCACAGATGTCGACGGAAACCGCTGGTCACAGGTCTTGAATTTTACGCCCTTGTTTTACACGACCAACGCTTTAGAATACCGCACCGCAACACCGAAGCTAAACTTGTCAGCACGCTGCAAGGCTCACGACTGGTGTGTTTGGTGGAACCTTGGTCAATACAGGGTTTGTGGCAATCCGAGAGTGGCGGAATTGGCAGACGCGCTGGATTTAGGATCCTGTGCCGGTAACGGCGTGGGGGTTCGACTCCCCCCTCTCGGAAGTTATTAAAATTAAAGGACTTACACCGAATCGGTGTAAGTCCTTTTTCGTTTTTTTTCGTTTTACTGACCAGAAAAACAACCACAAAACAACTGACCTGCCCCCACGGATGGTGCCAGATCCTAACTCGGACCTGGCGTAAAATTTATTGCTGATAGCACGGCTTCCGGCGCTGGCGGCCGGTAGTCCAAAGAACTGTGAGGACGAACCACATTGTAATGACGTCTCCAGCGT